>JBGUPV010000206.1:0-18658 GCA_045130455.1 Lachnospiraceae bacterium
AACGCGCGCGTGACATCGTCAAACCCGAGGATCGAATACCGGATCATCTCGGCGTATCCGCTGCGAAGCCCGCTCTGCGAAAGAGACTGCAAAAAGTCCGGATCACACACGACCAGTTCGGGGGAATGATCGATCTGCGCACGCGCACCGGTGCCCGGAAGGCACAATGCCGGCGGCTCCGAAGCCGTCCGCACCATTGCCCGGAGAGACGTCGGGATCAATACCGAACGGACTCCGCCGAGATAGGTTCCCGCGGCAAAGGAAACAACGCGGATCGCGAAACTTCCTCCGAACGCAACAACAGCATCCCGCACAGTTATGCCGGATGCATACAAAAACCGCATCAAAGCGGTGTATGACGCTCTGTCATCGCCTTCCGGTTCCTCCGGAAGTACATACTCGATCACCCGGTATCCCGCATTCCGCAGCAGTTCCGGAATATCGACCTCGCAGTTATCAGCGATCGCCGGATCACAGACTACACAGACACGGCAGTCTGCGCCGATCCGTTCGATCATTGCCTCCGCAAGATTGCCGATCGAACCGTTGCCGTACAGGATTCCGAAGGAAGGCGAGCCTGCAGACTCGAACTTCTCCATAGAACCACCCCGATCACACCTTCATCAAACGCTCAACCGCCGGGTTACTGCTCCTCACTCCGGTTTGCAGGCTTCGGTGCCTGCCACGACATGAAGTCGCACTCCGGATAACCGGAACAACCGTAGTAACGCTTGCCGCGCTTCGTTCTCCGAATGATCAATTCCTTGCCACAGTTCGGGCAGGGGATCGACGTCTTCTCGATGAACGGCTTCGTAAAGCGGCACTCCGGGAAGCCCGGGCACGCAAGGAATTTGCCGTGCGGGCCGTATTTGACGACCAGCATCCGTCCGCAGACTTCGCAGGGCTGGTCGGTCACTTCATCCTGGATCGTCACCGACTCCAGTTCTTTCTCCGCATCCTTCACCGCGGAGACAAGGTCGGGATAGAAATTCTCGATCACGATCTTCCAGTTGACGGAGCCGTCCTCGACACCGTCCAACAGAAGCTCCATATTTGCCGTAAAATCAACCGCGACGATGCTCGGGAACGCCTTCTTCATCATGTCGTTCACGGCTTCGCCGAGCTCGCTCACGAAGAGGTTCCTACCGTCCTTGGCGATGTAATGACGCGTGAGGAGCGTGGTGATCGTCGGTGCGTAGGTACTCGGACGTCCGATGCCGAGTTCCTCCATCGTACGAACGAGACTTGCCTCGGTATAGTGTGCCGGAGGCTGCGTAAAATGCTGCTCGGCCTCCAGTTTCTGGCTCGCGAACGCGGCGCCTACCGCCGGCAGGTAGCGGGAACTCTTCTCCTGCTCCTTATCTTCGTCCGACTCCATGTAGACGGCATGATAACCGTCGAACACGCTCTTCGAGAGCGTGGAACTGAAGACGTATCTGCCGTCGCCGATCGTCAGAGTCGTCAGCGCGGAGACGCTCTCCGACATGCGGCTTGCGACAAATCTCTTCCAGATCATCTGATACAGTTTGAACTGCTCCGCCGTAAGCTGATCCTTCACCTCCGTGGGAGTGATCTCAACGTAGGTGGGACGGATGGCTTCGTGCGCATCCTGGATCTTCTTTCCCGAGGTATTGTCCTTGCGATCCTTGCCGAGGTAAGCATCGCCGTAATTCTTCTTTATAAAAGTTGCTGCCGAAGCAGCCGCCTCGTCGCTGACACGCGTCGAATCCGTACGCAGATACGTGATCAGACCGATGGAACCGTGTCCCTTGATCTCCACGCCTTCGTACAACTGCTGCGCCACACGCATCGTCTTCTGCGTGCTGTAATTCAGTTTCTTGGAAGCATCCTGCTGCATCGTACTGGTGGTGTACGGCAACGGCGCCTTCTGACGTCTCTCCGACTTCTTGCTGTCCGTCACGGTGAACACGGAATCCTTCACACCCGCGAGGATCGCGTCGGCCTCCTTCTGGGAACCGAGTTCCTTCTTCCGGCCGTCACCGATGTAGGTCGCCGTGATCGGCTCCTTGTGGATCCCGTCGAAAAATGAGCCTTCGATGGTCCAGTATTCCCGACGGTCAAACGCCGCGATCTCGTTCTCGCGGTCGCTGATGATGCGGAGGGTAACCGACTGCACACGGCCTGCGCTCAGACCGCGCTTCACCTTGTTCCAGAGGATCGGGCTGATCTCGTAGCCCACCATTCGGTCGAGCACACGTCTTGCCTGCTGCGCATCCACAAGGTTCATATCGATACTGCGGGCATTCGCGATGGACGCGGTCACCGCATTTTTCGTGATCTCATTGAAAGTAATTCTTCTGGTGTCCTTCTCGCTGAGCTTCAGCACCTGCATCAGATGCCAGGAGATCGCTTCTCCCTCACGGTCGGGGTCGGTTGCGAGATAGACTTTTTTTGCTTTCTTCACTTCCTTGCGAAGCTCCGCCAGAACATCTCCCTTGCCGCGGATCGTGATATAGTGCGGCTCATAATCATGTTCCGTATCGACGCCGAGCGAACTCTTGGGAAGGTCGCGAACGTGCCCGCCGGAAGCTATGACGGTGTAGTCTTTGCCAAGGAACTTCTGAATCGTCTTCGCCTTCGCCGGCGACTCAACGATGACCAAATACTTCGCCATGGTTTTCCTCCGTTATGTAACGCCGTACTTCTCGTTTTCTCTCTTCACTTCCAGTACAGCGTGCTGTCCGAGGCACTGTAACAGCCGGTCGAAACCGCGCGGATGCGACCGTTGCTCTCGAGTTCACAGAGGATCTGCAGCAGTCGCGACCGCCCGATCCCGTGCTCGAACACTAACTCATCAAAGTGTTTCGGACTTAAACGCAAAGAAGCATACACCATTTCCGTATCGGTTTCAAGAGCATTTTTTTGTTTTTTGTTTTTTCCCGTTTCATCGTCAAATCGGTTTCGGCCGTTTCGGTCGGCCTTCCGGATGGCCGTCGGCTTCCCCTCCGAGGGCACGCGGACCACCCCTCCGGGGTCACAATCCCGAAGGTCGGAAAGGATCTCTCCGGGGTCAGTGACAAGCATCGCTCCCTGCCGGATCAGGTTGTTGCAGCCCTCGCTGTTTTGATCCGTGATCCGCCCCGGGATGACATAGACATTGCGCCCCTGCTCGAGCGCCCGGTCCACCGTGATCAGCGTTCCGCTCTTCCGTTTTGCCTCCACGACGAGCACACCGTCGCTGAGTCCGGAGATCAGCCGGTTGCGCATCGGAAAATGCTGTTTCAGCGCCGGTACCCCCGGCCCGTACTCGGACATAACACAGCCGTTACGCACGACATCGAGGTACAGGGATGCATTTTCCCGGGGGTACGCTTCTCCGATCCCGGAACCGAGCACCGCCACCGGGTAACCGCCGCCCGCGAGACATCCCCGGTGCGCCGCTCCGTCGATGCCCATCGCCAGCCCGCTGACCACCGCGACACCGGCTTCCCCGAGGATCCTTCCGAAGCGTGCGGCGACCTCCTCGCCGTACGGCGAGGACAACCTTGTCCCGACGATACCGACGGAAACGCGCGTATTGCCGGGCAGTGTCCCCTGATAAAACAATCCCACCGGCGCCTCCGGGATCGTTCGGAGCACATCCGGAAAATGCTCCTGCCCGCTCCACACGAAATACGCGTTCTTCCGATCCATCGAACGGCGGATGTTCGCCTCCGTGCGGTCCGTCCGCGTCGATGCGACCTTCTCCGCCATTGCCTCGGTGATCCCGCCGATCTCCGTCAGTTCCTCGGTCTGCGCATAGTAGATCTCTCTCGGCTCTCCGAACCGGTCGAACAGTTTTCTGCGGATCGCCGGATCCGACACGACCGTGCACAGCCACAAAGGATAGTATTCCTCCGTCATATCATTTCTCCCCCCGAACAACATTCCTCCTTTTTCCGATCAATACGTCCCCGGATCTTCCGCGCGGAAGGCGATCGCCTCCTCCGCGTGCTCCGTCAGGACCGCGTCGCTGCCGGCGAGATCCGCGATGGTCCGCGACACACGCCAGATCCTGTGAAAGCTTCGCGCGGAAATACTTGTTATCTCCGCAAAATGCTTCATTTTCCGGACGGCTTCCTCCGAGAGCGGCATCAGTTCCTGCAATGCGGAACCGGGTACCTCCGCGTTGCAGGTGTACGGCAATCCGGCGAACCGGCGCTCCTGCATCCCCCGCGCTCTCTCGACACGCTCGCGGATCTGACTGCTCGTCTCCCCGCAGGAGGCATCCGTCAGGTCACGGATCGGCAGCGCAGGGATCCCGATCCGCAGATCGATGCGGTCGAGGATCGGCTGGCTGATCCGTCCGACATAACGATGGATCCTTTCCGGCGAACAGCGGCATCGGTTGCGGTCCGGATAATACCCACAGGGACAGGGATTCATTGCCGCGACAAGCATAAACGATGCCGGAAACTGCGCGCTTCCGCCGACACGGGTGATCCGGATCTTTCGCTCCTCGAGGGGCTGCCGCAATATCTCAATGCTCCCCCTGGGGAATTCCGGAAGCTCATCCAGAAAGAGCACGCCGTGGGACGCGAGGGACACCTCGCCCGGCATCGGGATCCGTCCGCCGCCTGCGATCGAGATCATGCTCGCCGTGTGATGCGGCGCACGAAACGGCCGGCGTGTGAGCAGCCCGGTGCCTCCGGGCAGCAATCCCGCGACACTGTAGATCTTCGTCAGTTCCATGCTCTCCTCAAACGTCAACTTCGGAAGGATTCCCGGGATCCTCTTCGCGAGCATGGATTTGCCTGCGCCGGGCGGTCCGCTCATCAGCAGATTATGCATCCCCGCGGCGGCGATCTCCGCCGAGCGCTTCGCGAGGAACTGCCCTCGAATGTCCGCGAAATCCCCATCCCTCTCCGGCTCCTCCGCCTTCCACGGCACAACTTTCGCAAGCGTTCCGCCGTTCCCCGAAAAATGCTCCATCGCCTCTGTCAGCGAACCCACGCCGTACACACGGATTCCCTCGACAAATGCTCCCTCCTCCAGGTTAACCTCCGGGACCAACACCGAATGAAACCCGGACTCCCTCGCCGCGTACACGCACGGCAGGACACCCGGAACGCCGCGCACGCTCCCGTCAAGCCCGAGTTCCCCCACCATCGCGTACCCCTCCAGCAGTTCCTGCGGGATGAAATCCATATCGCACAGGATTCCGACGGCGATCGCCAGGTCGTACCCGGTCCCGTCCTTGCGCTCGTCCGCTGGCGAGAGATTGACCGTGATCCTTCGGGGCGGCACGGCATACCCCGAGTTGCGGAGTGCGACACGCACGCGCTCCCTTGCCTCTCGCACCTCCGACGAAAGATACCCTACCATATCAAAGGAAGGAAGTCCCGCGCTCACATCCACCTCGACCTTCACATTGACGGCATCGATCCCCGTGATCTCAAAACTGTTAACCGAACAAAACATATCTTCTCCCCCGATCGTTATGTTCATGATACTCCGGAAAATGAGCATTTTCCATTCGCAGACTCCATGAAAAAACGGCCTCCCGTTTGACACGGGAAGCCGTTGTAAAGTCGTTTTGAAGTCCTTTTGATCCGCCGGTCCGCAACAGTTCACAAAAGCGGTGGCCCGTTTTTGTGCAAACACACGAAACCGTTTATTTGCGGACAATGATCTTCTTGAGTTCATCCATGAACGTGTTGACATCCTTGAATTCGCGGTAGACGGACGCAAAGCGAACGTACGCGACCTCATCGAGCTTGGCAAGCTTGTCCATGACGATCTCGCCGATGCGCTTGCTCGGGATTTCCTTCTCCTCCATCGAGAAGATCTCCGTCTCCACCTCGTCGATCATCCGCGTGATCTGCTCGACACTGACGGGACGCTTGTGGCAGGATGCCAGAACGCCGGCCTCGATCTTCGAGCGGTCATACGTCTGCCGCGTATTATCCTTCTTGATGACGATCAACGGGATCGTCTCCACCTTCTCGTACGTGGTAAACCGCTTGTCGCACTCATCGCACTGTCTTCTGCGGCGGATGGAGTTGGACTCCTCCACCGGGCGGGAATCAATGACTCTGGTGTTCTCGGTTCCGCAATAAGGACACTTCATACTGGATTACCTCTCTTCCGTATTCGCGACTTGCAAAAAAACTCAGCGGATGTCGTCCGCGATATCGATATTGACGCCGGTGAGACCGATCACAGCGCCCTGCGAAGCCTCGGAAGCTTCGGGATGCGCGATGAGCCACTTGTTGGCTGCGAAGAGTCTTGCGTCGTCCGCGTTCTTCACGGTGATGGCCGGCTTCTCAAGGTTCGTTCCCTTCGGAAGTACGATGACAACGCGGAACTGTGCGCCGAGCTTCGCGCTGCAGGGCGCATAGTGAAGCGTCGTAGCATAGAGCTCTACGCCCGTGCCTGCGGGGCAGAAAAATGCTTCCACCTTCGAGGTGTCGAGCATCTTGCCCATGCAGTCCTGCTGCTTCGCGAGCAGAAGGATGCAATCCGTAGCCGCGATATCGATCTCGCTGTCGCGGTGATACTCAAGGCAGTTCAGCTTCGTGTTGGTACCGTTGCAGTAACCGATCTGGATCGGCATACCGCCGTAGCAGTTCATCGAAAAATCAGCCATCGCCGGAGTTGCCTCCAGGTTGGCGTCCGAAGGAACGTATACAACCGCATCCGCAGGCGCGGGCGTCGTCGCCGTGAGAACTTCGAGAAGTTCCTTGGTATCGTAACCGTCGACCACTCTTCCGTAAGCCTCGAAAGCGGCATCATTGACATTTAAGATCTTCATGTAAATCCCTCCTGTAAAGTTTATTTTCTTTTTTATAACCACGGAACGCCGCGATGCGCACCGTCGTCTACCCCATAAATACTAACGCTGTACGCGGCCGCTTCCGTCGCCGCCGGCCAGAGTCTCGACCTCAGCGCGGGTCACATGGTTGAAATCGCCCGGGATTGTGTGCTTCAGTGCGCTCGCGGCAACCGCGAACTCCAGTGCTTCCGAGGCGCTCTTGCCGTCCAGCAATCCGCAGATCAAACCTGCCGCGAAGGAATCGCCGCCGCCCACGCGGTCGACAATGTGAAGCTTGTACGTGCGGGAATGATAGAATTCACTGCCGTCGTAGATCGCCGCGGACCACGCGTTGTCGGTGGCGGAAAAACTCTCGCGCAACGAGCTCACGACATAGCGGAAACCGAACCGCTCCTTCATCTCGCGGAACATCTGCTCATAGCCGGCAAGCTCAAGGGACCCTGCGGTCACGTCGGTGTTGCCGGGCACGAAGCCGAGCACCTTCTGCGCGTCCTCCTCGTTGCCGATGCACACGTCCACGTACTGCATCAGGTCGGTCATGACGGCCTTCGCCTTTTCACTGCTCCACAGCTTCTTGCGATAGTTGAGGTCACACGAAACCGTCACACCGTGTTTCTTTGCCGCGATGAGCGCTGCCTTCGTCACCTCTGCGGCACTGTCGCTGATCGCGGGTGTGATGCCCGTAAAATGAAACCATTCCGCACCCTCGAACGCCGCGTCGAAATCAAAGTCCTCGGGCTTCGCTTCGGCGATGGACGAATGCGCACGGTCATAGACAACCTTCGACGGACGCACCGACGCGCCGGTCTCCAGATAATAGATTCCGAGACGTTCTCCGCCGCGCACGATGCCGGAGCAATCGACGCCTTCTCTGCGGAGAGCCATCAGCGCGCTCTCGCCGATCTCATTCTTCGGAAGCTTCGTGATGTACGACACATCGTGTCCGAAACCCGCAAGGGAAACCGCGACATTGGCCTCGCCTCCGCCGTAGCAAACGTCGAAGGAATCCGCCTGCACAAACCTCTCATACCCCTTCGTCGAAAGGCGAAGCATGATCTCTCCGAGCGTAACAATCTTAGCCATATCACAACCTCCGTGAACTCTAGAGTAACACTGATAAACACTGCATTATACTATAGCACACATCGGTGCGGCGTTCAAGCGGTTTTGTCATATTTTGTGCCGTCCCTGGGGCTTTGTACCACACATTGTGTTTTTTCGTTCATTTTTCGTCGCAAAGGGGTCTCTGCGCCTTGACATATGCCCTCACCCTGTGGTATATTTCCGTAGAACAGATTCCGGGGAGGAACACATCCATGAGATTTCTGGACGACAATTTTCTTCTGACCAATGAGACGGCCCGCGTTTTGTATCACCAGTACGCTTCGCTGATGCCGATCATCGACTATCATTGTCACATTTCCCCGGAGGAGATCGCCAAGGATATCCGCTTCACTTCCATCACCGATCTCTGGCTCGGTTCCGACCATTACAAGTGGCGTGCGATGCGCTCCAACGGCGTACCCGAAGAGCTCATCACCGGCACGGGCAACGAATTCGAACGGTTTGAGGCATTTGCCGCGACCCTCGAGCGCGCCATCGGCAACCCGCTCTATCACTGGAGCCATCTGGAGCTGCAGCGCTACTTCGGCATCACCGAGCCCCTCACGAAGGAATCGGCCCGCCGCATTTACGACCAGTGCAACGCGGCTTTGCAAAATGACAAGACTCTCTCCGCCCGCGGCATCATCAAGCGCTCGAACGTGCGCCTTCTGTGCACCACTGACGACCCCGCGGACGATCTTCGCTGGCATCGTCTGATCGCCATGGATTCCACTTTCAAGACCAAAGTCCTTCCCGCGTTCCGTCCGGACCGCGCCCTCGACATCAACAAGAAGGATTTCATCTCCTATATCCGCGGCGAACTCTCCCGCGTCTACGGCCGTCCCATCGAGCTCTACAGCGAACTCAAGGACTGCCTCCGGGAGCGCATCGCATTTTTCGCGGAGCACGGCTGCAAGACCGCCGACCACGGCATGAGTTACGTGATGTACTCGCCGTGCACGGACGAGCAGGCGGAAGTGATCTTCCGCAAGGCGATGAACATGGAGCCCGTGGACATGGCCGAGCAGATGCAGTACCGCACGAACCTTCTCTCCTTCCTCGCTTCCGAGTACGCGAAGGCCGGCTGGGTCATGCAGCTGCATTACGGCGTAAAGAGAGACAACAACCGCAAACTGTTCCTGCAGTCCGGCGCCAACAACGGCTGCGACTGCATCGATGACTATACGCCCGCCGCGGAGCTCGCGGATTTCCTCGATTTGCTCTGTGCGAAGGACGCGCTTCCGAAGACGGTCCTGTACTCGCTCAACCCGATCGACAACGCCGCCATCGGCACGATCATCGGCTGTTTCCAGGACGCGACGTGCGCAGGCAAGATCCAGCAGGGTTCCGCCTGGTGGTTCAACGACAACAAGAAGGGTATGGAGGACCAGATGACTTCCCTCGCGAACCTCGGTCTTCTCGGAAACTTCATCGGTATGCTCACTGATTCCCGCAGTTTCCTCTCCTACACCCGCCACGAGTATTTCCGCCGTATTCTCTGCAATCTGATCGGAAAATGGGTGACGGACGGCGAATACCCGCTTGACCTTGCCGTTCTCGGCAACCTTGTTTGTGACATTTCCTATCGCAATTGTAATCGATACTTTGATTTCGGCCTTGCGGATGCATGATCTTCGCAAGGCTTTCTTGCGGCCGAAAACCGCCGCACGGCAACCGCTCCGGTGAGACTCCGCGAGCACAACACCCTGGTCTATGACCGGAAAGGACACAGCCCCATGAAACATCTTATCAGCCCGATGGACTTAAGCCCGGAGGAACTCTCGGAGCTCCTCTCGCTCGCGCAGGACATCATGAAAGACCCCGAGCGCTACCGCCACGTGTGTGACGGCAAGAAGCTCGCCACCTGCTTCTACGAGCCGAGCACACGCACGCGTCTCTCCTTCGAGTCCGCGATGCTCAATCTCGGCGGTTCGGTCCTCGGCTTCCAGAGCGCGGATTCCAGCTCCGCAGCCAAAGGCGAGAGTGTCTCCGACACGATCCGCATCATCTCCTACTACGCCGACATCTGCGCGATGCGTCATCCCAAGGAGGGCGCGCCCTTCGTAGCGTCCCAGCACTCGGGCATCCCGGTCATCAACGCCGGCGACGGCGGCCACAACCACCCGACCCAGACGCTGACCGACCTTCTCACGATCCTCGAGCTCAAAGGACGCCTCGACAACCTGACCATCGGCCTTTGCGGCGACCTCAAGTTCGGCCGCACGGTGCACTCGCTGATCAACGCGATGGTGCGCTACCCGGGCATCCGCTTCGTACTGATCTCCCCCGAGGAACTCTGCATTCCCGCATACCTCAAGGAGGAGGTTCTCGACGCGAAAAATATTCCGTACAAGGAAGTCCGCTCCCTCGATGAAGTCATGCCCGAGCTTGACATTCTCTACATGACCCGCGTGCAGCGCGAACGCTTCTTCAACGAGGAGGATTACATCCGCCTGAAGAACAGTTTCATCCTGACGCCCGAGAAGATGAAGCTCGCCCGGGACGACATGTTCGTCCTTCATCCGCTCCCGCGAGTCAACGAGATCTCCGTCGAGGTCGACAACGACCCCCGCGCGGCTTATTTCCGGCAGGCAGGATTCGGCGTCTATGCGCGCATGGCCCTGATCATTTTGCTCCTCGGTCTCAAGGACCGCATCTCGCAGCAGTAAGGAGGTACACAACATGTTAAACATCGGCGGTCTTCACCAGGGAGTCGTCATCGACCACATCAAGCCCGGCCAGGGCATGCAGATCTACGAGTATCTCGAGCTCGGCAAGCTCGACTGCTGCGTCGCCATCATCAAGAATGCCGAGAGCAACAAAATGGGACGCAAGGACATCATCAAGATCGAGGGACCGATCACGGTCGACCTCGACACGCTGGCGGTGCTCGACCCGCACATCACGCTCAACATCATCGAAAACGATGTCATCGTCGAGAAGCGCCGCGTCCGCCTTCCCCGCGAGGTAACCAACATCCTCCGGTGCAAGAACCCCCGCTGCATCACCAGCATCGAGCAGGAACTACCGCACCGCTTCCGCCTCACGAACGAGGAAAAATGCGTATACCGCTGTGTATACTGCGAACAGAAATACAAAGAGACCAATCTCTGATCTTCCGTCGACTCGCGCATGCTTCGCTCACACCAGAGAAAAAAGCGTTACATCGCTGCTGACCGACAACAAAAAACTCCCGAGCCCGGGATTCCGGTGTTCGGGAGTTTTCAACTTCAGAGAATAAATTTTCCGAAAAAAGATCTCAGAGAATACGCTTCCGATTACTTGTCAGCTTCCTCGGGCTTTACCGCGCGAGCCGCTTCGGTCACGCCCGTTGCCAGTCCGGCAAGGCCCTGGATCTCAGAAGGAATGATGATCTTCGTCGACTGTCCGTCGGCAGCCTTCGCGAATGCTTCCAGGCTCTTCAGGCGAAGAACCGCATCGGTCGGAGCCGCTTCGTTGAGGAACATAAGACCGTCCGCATTTGCCTTCTGCACACGCAGGATTGCCTCCGCCTCACCTTCGGCCTCGCGGATCGTAGCTTCCTTCTTTGCCTCCGCACGGAGGATTGCAGCCGCCTTCTCAGCCTCAGCCTCGAGGATCGCGGACTGTTTCTTACCTTCTGCCACAAGGATCGTGGACTTCTTCTCACCTTCGGCGATAAGGATGGACTCACGGCGCTCACGCTCTGCCTTCATCTGCTTCTCCATCGCGTCACGGATCGCTGCCGGAGGCATGATGTTCTTCAACTCAACACGGTTGACCTTGATGCCCCAAGGATCGGTCGCCTCATCGAGGAGGATACGCATCTTGCCGTTGATGATCTCACGGGAAGTCAGCGTCTCATCGAGCTCGAGGTCACCGATGATGTTACGGAGCGTCGTCGCGGTAAGGTTCTCGATCGCCATCATGGGATTCTGAACACCGTAAGCGTAGAGCTTCGGATCGGTGATCTGGAAATATACGACCGTATCGATCTGCATCGTTACGTTATCCTTCGTGATCACGGGCTGCGGCGGAAAATCCACCACCTGCTCCTTCAACAGGACATCAAGAGCGATGCGCTCGAAGAACGGCAGACGAAGATGCATACCGACGCCCCAGGTCTTCTGGTACGCGCCGAGACGCTCAAGAATATATGCGTGTGCCTGCGGAACGACGCGGATCGTCGCGACCGCGAGCAGCACCAAAGCTACCACTACGATACCGACCACGATATATCCGGTCGGGATCGAATCAGAACTCACTTCAAGAAAATTCAACATACATTACACCTCCGCTGATTTTACGATTAGTTTAACACCCTCAACACGCACCACCGTCGCCTGACAGCCTTCCGCAATGGTGACCGCGTCATTCTCGCTTCTCGCGGCCCATTCCATACCGTTGTGGACAACCCGGCCGGAATCGGTCCTGTTGTCGATCGGTACGACCACGCGTACCACGGAACCGATCATCGTATCGACGTTGGTCGGCGTCCTCCGAAGATTGAACCTGCGTATGCACGACGGGCGGAGCAGGAGCAAAAATGCGGCCGAAACGACAACAAACACGATGCATTCCGCGGTGACATTGTCAAAGATGAGATTGACAACCAAAGCAGCAGCCGCGCCGAACGCAAACCAGATGGTCGTCAACGCAAGCGTGCAGATCTCAATGAGGATCAAAACAACGCATACTACAAGCCAAAACCATGGATTCATCTCATAGCCACCTCCCCTTGAAGTCAGCGCCTTCTCCGGCGCTCTGTAAATTGTATTTACACAATTATATGCTTTGAAGAGGTTATTTGTCAAGACATTTTACGCAAAATAATCTGAAAAATCTCGCGGCATTACCGCTTGCCGGTCAGATAATACACCGCCAGCGCGGTCCTGTGGGACAGCCCCTCCTTCGCGAGGATGCCGGTGATGTAGTTCTTGACCGTTCCCTCGGAGATGAAAAGCTTTCCGGCGATCTCCTTGTTGGAAAGGCCTTCCGCCACCGCCTTGATGATCTCGAGCTCCCGCGGCGAGTACTCCGATGCATCGAAGCCCGCGGCCGCATTGCCCGCGACGGCCGTCCCCGGCGCACTTCCCGCGAGGGATTCGAGCACATTGGCGTCCATGACACCGGTGCCGAAATACACCGATTTGATCATCTGCTTGAGATGCTCCGGCGTGTGATTCTTGATCAGATAGCCCTTGGCGCCGTTCTGCAGCGCCTGGCGCACGAGGTCGTCATCGTCGAAGGTCGTGAGGATGAGCACCTTGCCGAGTCCTCTCTCCACGATCTGCTTCGTTGCCTCGATCCCGTCCATCTCGGGCATCTGGATATCCATAAGGAAAATGTCCGGCGCCTCCTTCTCGGCGAGCGCAATGGCTTCCTTTCCGGTCGCGGCGGTGCCGAGCACCTCGAAATCGTCGTCGACATCCAGTATGATCTTCATTCCGTCCCGCACGAAATCGCTGTCGTCGGCGATGATGATCTTGATCTTGTCCATGGTATGTTCCTCTCTATGTGCATTCCTGTATTCGAAAATATTGTATTTTCCGATGATCGACTCACAGCGGCAGCAGCATCGTCACCGTGAAACCGGCCTCCGTCTCGAACCCGAGGGTTCCGCCTACCGCCCGCACGCGTTGCCGCATGCCCGAGATGCCCATGCCGTCGTGGATCTCCTTGCAGCCGACGCCGTCGTCGCGGATACTGCAGCGGACCATCTTGTTCATCGCCACGAGGCGGATGTCGATATGCCTGCATTGCGCGTATTTCATCGAGTTGGAAACCGCCTCGAACGCGTTGTCAAGGATGACCTCCCACAGTTCATCGCGGATCAGCGAAAGTTCACCCTCGCTTGCAAACTCCGTCTCCACACCCTTTTCGTTGCAGTCCTCGCAGAGCTTGTACAGCTGCAAGAGCGCAAGTTCGCGTTTCTCGGGGCGCTCTTTTCGCAAAATGGCCCGGATCTCGTCCATTCCGGTCCGCAGCTGGTCGATCACGGCCTGTGTCATCGCCCGGGATTTCTCCGGGTCCTTCTCCATCAATACCTTGACGCCCTCGAGCTGGTAGATCGAGCCGTTGATGTTGTGCCCGAGCTTGTCGTGAAGCGTCTGCGACAGCGACGCGCGCTCCTCGAGGATCTGATTTTCCGCGACAAGCATGCTCTTTCGGATCTCCTCGCGGGACGCATGCTCTCTCTCCCGCATATCCCGCTTGAGGTTCTGTTCCGTGAGAACGTCCTCACGCATACGCTCGCGATACCCGGCGACGATATAGTTGTGCTGCATGTACAGCACCATCATCGAAAATACCGCGATCAGCTGCACCAGGGTTCCCAGCGGCGTCTCGATCCACACGCCGAGCAGCGCAACGAAATACCATCGGTAATCCAGCGACGGGAACTGCGACATCACCTCGAAAAAAGTGCAGAACGCCAGGAGGCAGAACTCTCTCCCGCCGAAATACAAAAGCAGGATATTCAGGACCGCGCCGACAAGCGCCATCAGCAGCTTCGTCCTTGCGGAAAAAAGCTCTTTGATCGCCATCACGCCGATATAAAACGAAACAAGCAGGAGTATCCCGACGGACACTCCTGTTTCCTCCGCATTGTTGATCGCGCCGTAACAGCACAGCGCCGAGATCAGCGCCAGCCGCACAAACACAAAATAGTTTTCTCTCAATCGATCATTCATCGCTGTTCCTGAACTTAATGCCTACGCTTCCTAGGCTTATGGTGATTATCATATATGCTATTGTAACACAGATCAGCATAAAATACACCTTATTATCGCGGATCATCAACATTTCCGTCGCATCCATGAACCATTTCTGCGGCATCAGCGATGATATGGTCTTCACTGCCTTTGTCGAGGAATCCAGCGGAAAATACAATCCGCTCAGCAGCGAGGACATGCTCCACAGTGTGAACGCCGCAACGTTTGCGCTGAAGATATTTCCGAGCAGAACGCCGAACAAAAGGCTCATCGAGCAGAAGATCAATCCGAGAAGGAAGATCATCGCCAGGAACGACACCCGGTTCATACCGAGTTTTTCCGTGCTGATCATGGCGGAGCACACTCCCATCACGACCGTCAGCATCACGGATACAATACCGCCGCACACGAATTTCGCCGCGAAATACTCTCTCGCCGTCGTGTCGGTCAGACGGATCCTCGTGAGCACCATGTCCTTCTGCTCGGTGATCACGGTGTGCGCCACGAAAATGCCGCCGAACACAAAACCGAGCGTCAGGATCGCGAACGCGTATCCCATCAGCGCTTTCTGATCCAGCTGTTCGTTGGTCAGATTCCGCGAGTTGCTGCCCGCGACCGAAACGACCTTCATCGAGGGAAGTTTCCCGCTGATTTCCGCGAGGTACGAAGCCGCATTTTCCTTTCCGGCGACACCTGCGGCGTTCCCGATCTGCCCCAGGATCATGCGGAGCTCGCTGTCGAGCAGGACCTTGCGCTCATCCTCGGAGAGCGTGTACACTTTCATTCCGTCCTGAAGGCTGCCTGTCACCGCCTCCTCGTCGAACGAAGCTCCGAGGTAAATTGCGGATCCCATGCGGTCGTCATAGCCGTCGATCTTCATACGTGCATCGGCGTCCGCCTTCGTCATCCCCGGAACTTTCGCCCTGCATACGAGAAACGCGCCGCTCTCGGTCAGTTTGTTCAGAAGATACTCGGAGAGTCCGGTCCCGGCCGCGTCGTAGACTTTGACAACGTATTTTCCCTTGCCTCCGAAATAAGCGACTTTTTCCTCCGCCTCATCGAGCTCCAGGATCTCGTAAGTGTCCGTCACCTCGTAGGCTCCGAGGTTCTTCTGCCGAAGCCTGAGGACAACCGTGGAGAGGACCGGTGTGATGATCAGGAAGAACCAGAATCCGGGATTCCGGAATAAGATCTTGCATGTTGTTTTTATGATCGATTTCATTGCTGTGCTATTCTCCTTATGCTTCCTACCGCCAGATTCAGCAGCGAGAACACGGCGAAGAGTCCCGACAGGATCAGGATCGCGCTCGCGACATAGTCGCTGTGTCCCATCGTGGACAGCTCGACGAGCGCCCGGTTCTCATGATAGATCGGGTCGAGTTGCTTAAGCCATTCGGGGTTCGTCGAGAACATGTAGGTCTCGAAACTTCCGCCGATGTAGCCGAGGATCCAGACGATCCCGAAGGAAATGATGATCGAAGCGAGCATGCTGTGGGTCAGCTCGTAGATCAGCATCTCCATGGCCGTCGCCGCCATGACCGAAAGCAGCACGATCACCGCGGACAGGGCAATGTTTCCCCAATGCACTCCCATGATCACCCCGCCGATGACCGAGGCGATGCCGATGCCGCCGCTCACCACCGCCACGAGGGGAATGAACCGCGCCAGATACTGCTGCAGCACCGAGAGGTTCGATACCCGGAGCCTCTCGTCGATCCGGTACTTTCTCTCGTTTGAGAACAGCCCGGCCGCGCACACCAGCGCGCACCAGCCGAAGTACACGACATAGATGATCCCGTAGTAGTCGGTGGAATTGACTGCCGGGACGAAGAACGGCTGCTCGGTCTCAAACCGGACCGAACCGGGGGCGCCGCCGATCGCGCCGTTGACCGCCGCAGACAACAGATATTGCACCGTTCCGCTCTCCGTCTGCGTATCCTTCGTGTCATAGATCGTATAGGAATCGCGCCCGAACGTGACAAACACCGCGAGCTTATGCTCCTTGATCATGTCCGCAGGCTCCCCGTCCGTGAATTCCGTGAAGGTGATCCCGTTATTCCGGCCCATCTCCGCGATTGCAGCCGTTTTCCCTGCGAACACACTGTCCGCCTCCGTGCGGTACCCTACCGTGAACTCCTTCGAGCCTTCGTAACTCTCCATCAACGCGGAAAATGCGCTGATCAGCACCGCCGAGATCACGATCGGGCAGAGCACGTACAAAAGGATGTTCACCGGGCTGCGCGCCATTATTTTCAGGTTGTTTTTTATCAAATATCGAATCATGACTGCTCTCCCGTTACTGATCTCTCAATTTCTTTCCCGTCAGGGTGAGGAATACTTCCTCCAGCGTGATCTTATCGGTATCGTCGACCACAAGTTTCTTCAGTT
This sequence comes from Lachnospiraceae bacterium, assembly GCA_045130455.1. Classification (GTDB taxonomy): domain Bacteria; phylum Bacillota; class Clostridia; order Lachnospirales; family Lachnospiraceae; genus ISDg. The sequence goes on from JBGUPV010000206.1 coordinate 16,960, forward strand.
CCTCGCTGGTACCGATGGCGATGACCTTGCCGTTGTCCATGATGGCGATGCGCGTGCAGATCGCCTCGACCTCTTCCATGTAGTGGCTCGTGTAGATGACCGTCGCGCCGTTTCGGTTGGACTCCTTGATCTTCTCGAGGATGAAGTTTCTCGATTGCGGGTCGATGCCGACCGTCGGCTCATCGAAGATCAGCAGATCCGGATGATGTCCGATCGCGCAGGCGATGTTGAGGCGCCGTTTCATACCGCCGGAGAACTTCTTCGCGTAATCGTTTCTGCGTTCCGAGAGACCGACGTACGCAAGCGATTCGTCGATACGCTTCCGAAGTTCGTCGCCCTTGATGCCGTACAGCGACGTGAACAACTCCACATTTTCCCAGGCCTTGAGGCTTCCGTGGATCGCCAGGTGCTGCGGGATGTACCCGAGGTGACCGCTCAGTTTCTTCCTGTTCTTCCGGAAATCCTCCCCCATGAACTCGATGGTTCCGAAGTCCGGCTTCACGATGTTGCAGATCATGTTCATCGTCGTGCTCTTGCCGGCGCCGTTCGGGCCGAGCAGGCCGAAGATCTCGCCGCGCTCGATCTCAATGTTCAGGCTGTCCACGACCGTCCGGTTATCGTATTTCTTGGTCAGGTCCACCGTCCGTAAAATGATGTCATTTTTCTTTGTTGTCTCGTCCATTGTTTCCTCCGATCAAACTCTTTTATCGGGCGGACCCCCGTCCGCTCTTCTGATCATAGAATACCAGCCGCAGGCTCTTCCGTGTAGTGAGAAAAGAAACATTTCGCGTATGACTTTCGTCACGGAATGCGATGCGAAAGAGCATGCAAAAAGTCCCTCTCCGCCGGCTGACCGGAAGAGAGGGACTCTGTTAAGTTTTGTCTGCTTCGGAAAATGACGCTGTTTACTTCTTTTTATCCTTGCCTTTTTCCTTGCCCTTTTCCTTGGACTTGGAGGGATCGGACTCCACTTCCTCCTCGTCACCGCTCTCGATGACGATCTTATTGTCCTCGACTTTCATGCGGATGCGGTTGCCCTTAACGCCGATAGAGTCGAGCATTTCGCGCGGGATCTGGACACGGCCGGCGCGGTCGAGGATCGCGTACTCGTCGTGGGTGTCCTCCTCGACGAAGCCCTTCAGAAGCGAGGGATCCGCGAACTCCTGCTTGATGATACGCTCGCTGCTCGTCTTGCCGTCGCGCATCATGACGACGCGCTTTACCTTGTGCGCGAGGTTGATATCGTGGGTTACGATGACGATCGTGATGCCGAGTTCCGTGTTGAGTCTGCGGAACACATCCAAAAGCGCGTCGGACGTCTTCTGGTCAACGGAACCGGTCGGCTCGTCGGCGAGAAGAAGCTTCGGACGGTTGGCAAGCGCGATGGCAATTGCGATACGCTGCTGCTCACCGCCGGACATCTGATTCAGGCGGCTGTCCTTCTTGTGCGCCATACCGACGAGGTTGAGCAGATCCAGAGCTCTCTTTTCAACGTCCTTGTTGTCGGAGAACCGGATCGGCAGCTCAACGTTCTGCAGCGCCGTCAGATACGGGAACAGGTTGCGCGCGTTGTTCTGCCACACGAATCCTACGGTATTTTTCTTGTAATCCACAAGCTGACCTTCCGTCAGTTTGAAGAGGTCCTTGCCGTCGACGTACAGCTTGCCGGCACTCGGACGGTCCAGACCGCCGAGCATGT
>JBGUPV010000207.1:0-15523 GCA_045130455.1 Lachnospiraceae bacterium
GTGTGCAGTATTGCACAATGAAACGGGAAAAACGCACAGAAGATTCTATCCGGCGGCCCTTCGCTTTTGGTTGTAAGTGAACGCCCGCTATGCTATACATTCCTAGACTGTGCGGACAGTAATCCGCAATCCTGGTTCGGAGGCTTTTGCTATGGACATGATCTATAAAAGCACTCGCGGTGACGCGAAGGAAGTGACGGCTTCTCAGGCGATCCTTCAGGGACTTGCGCCTGACGGGGGACTGTATGTTCCGAAAGAACTGCCGAAGTTGAATTATACGATGCGCGAGATCGCATCGATGACATATCGTGAGACGGCACTTGCCGTGCTGTCCTTGTTTCTCACGGACTACACGACGGAAGAGCTGACGGCCTGCATTGACGCGGCGTATGACTCGAAGTTCGACACCGAGGAGATCGCACCGCTGGTTCAGGCGGACGGCGCTTACTACCTGGAGCTGTTCCACGGCGCGACGATCGCGTTCAAGGATATGGCGCTGAGCATTTTGCCGCACCTGATGACGACCGCCGCGAAGAAGAACGGCATCAAGGACGAGATCGTCATCCTCACGGCGACTTCCGGCGATACCGGAAAGGCTGCGCTTGCAGGATTCGCCGATGTTCCGGGAACGAAGATCATCGTGTTCTATCCGAAGCACGGTGTGAGCGCGGTTCAGGAGCGTCAGATGGTGACGCAGAAGGGCGACAACACGTTTGTTGTCGGCATCACAGGCAATTTCGACGACGCACAGACGGGCGTCAAGAAGATGTTCGGCGATGAGGCGCTTCGCGCCGAGCTCGCGGAAGCCGGCTACCGGTTCTCCTCCGCGAACTCCATCAACATCGGACGTCTCGTGCCGCAGATCGTGTACTATACCTACGCTTACGGCAAGTTGCTCGCGGAAGGTCACATCGCGGACGGCGAGACGATCAACGTCACCGTGCCGACCGGCAACTTCGGAAACATCCTTGCGGCATACTATGCAAAGAAGATCGGCGTGCCGATCGCCAAGCTCGTGTGCGCTTCGAACACCAATAAAGTTTTGTTTGACTTCTTCTCGACCGGCGAGTACGACCGCAACCGTGAGTTTGTTCTTACGAGCTCGCCGTCGATGGATATTCTGATCTCGAGCAACCTCGAGAGACTGATCTACCATATCGCGGGCGACAACAGCGAGACCACCGCGGCTCTGATGAAGCAGCTTGCGGGCGGCGGACGCTACGAGATCTCCGACGATATGAAGGCGGGACTTTCGGATTTCGTATCCGGTTTCGCGACCGAGGCGGACACGGCGGAAGCAATCCGCTCGCTCTACGAGAGCACCGGATATGTGATCGATCCGCACACCGCGGTCGGTGACAGCGTTTACCGCAGATACGCCGCAAAGAGCGGGGATGCCGCAAAGACGGTGATCGCTTCGACGGCCAGCCCGTTCAAGTTCGCGAGAAGCGTCATGTCCGCCATCGAAGGGAAAGCGTCCGACGAGCCGGATATGGATCTGATCGAGCGCCTGTCGAAGACGGCAAATGTGCCGCTTCCCCCGGCGATCATCGAACTGAAGACCGCTCCGGTTGTGCATGACACCGTGTGCGAGACCGCGGAGATGCCGGATGTTGTTCGCCGGTTTCTCGCGAAGTAGGGGGACGGAATGCAAAGCGTAGTTGATTGGTATAATAATTCCCTAGGGAGCTGGCTTCCGAAGGAAGCGTTCCTGTTCCTGGTCTCGATGATCCCGATCGTCGAGCTCCGCGGAGGCATCATCATCGCCTCGCTTCTGAAGGTGCCGATCCTGAAGGCAAGCATCTTCTGTGTCCTCGGAAACCTTCTTCCGATCCCGTTTATCCTTCTGTTCATCAAGAGGATCTTCCGGTTCATGAAGGAACATAACATCATGAAGTCGTTCGTGGAGAAGCTTGAGGCGAGAGCGGAGCGGAAGTCCGCGGGAGCGGAGAAAGGGGAATTCATTTTCCTGCTTTTGTTCGTCGGTATCCCGATCCCGGGAACCGGTGCCTGGATGGGATCTTTGATCGCGTCCCTCCTGGAGTTTAAGCTCAGCAGAGCGCTCCTTGCGATCATTCTGGGCATCCTGATGGCGGTTGTGATCATGATCCTTGCATCCTACGGATTGCTGCCGGCACTCTGGAGCTGAGCCTTGCGAAAAGTTTTTTCGAAAACAGTTTCTTTTTTCCGTTCGCTGTGGTATGATTCGCAATGGCTTGTTGTGCGACCGTCGCACAACTTTTTGAGGAAATAATATTTTTGGGGAAATTACGATGAACAACTTCACATTGATCACGGACGTCACCTGCGATCTTGACGCGGCGACGTACGATTCCTATGGGATCGTCTGCATTCCGATGGGCTTTCGCCTCGGTGAGCAGGAGTATACGCATTACGCGGATGAGCGCGAGATCTCCACGACGGAGTTCTACGAGCGCCTGAAGGCCGGAGAGATGCCCGGCACGACGCAGATCAATCCGCTCGTGTACCACGATTTTTTTGAGAGCAGCCTCAAGGAAGGCAAGGATGTTCTGTATCTGTGCTTCTCCTCGGGATTGAGCGGAACGTACAACTCGGCCTGCATGGTCGCGTCGGAACTTCGCGAGGAGTATCCGGAGCGCCGTATCGAGGTGTATGACACCCGTTGCGCATCGGTGGGCGAAGGATTTGTCATCTGCAAAGCCGGTGCCGCATATCGCGACGGAGCCACGATCGATGAGATCCTGGAGCTGACGGAGAAGACAGTGCTTCATACCTGCCACTGGTTCATGGTGGACAATCTGATGCACCTTCGCAGAGGCGGCCGTCTGTCTTCGATCGAAGCGATCCTCGGAACCGCGCTGAAGATCCAGCCGATCCTGTCGGTCGATCAGGAAGGCAAGCTTCTGGTCGTTTCCAAGGAGCGCGGTGCGAAAAATGCGCTCTCTTACCTGATCAAACGCCTGAAGCAGGATGCGTACAACCCGCAGGAGCAGACGGTCATGCTCGCACACGCGGGCTGCCCGGAGAAGGCGGAACTTCTCAAGCAGATGCTACTCGGGGAAGGTCTTGTGAAGGATGTGAAGATCTATCAGGTCGGACCGATCATCGGAAGTCATGTCGGCAACGGCATGTGCGCTATGGTATTTGAAGGGGAGAACTACAAGTTCTGACCCGCGAATATAGAAAAATGTTGGGAAAGGAAACCAGTATGTATTCATTTGACGACGTTAAGACGGTGGATCCGGAACTCGCGGAGAGCATTTCCCTGGAGCTCTCGAGACAGAGAGAGAACATCGAGCTGATCGCTTCCGAGAACCTTGTCAGCAAGGCCGTGATGGCGGCTATGGGCAGCGTGCTCACCAATAAGTATGCCGAGGGTTACCCCGGAAAGCGTTACTACGGCGGATGCCAGTGCGTGGATATTGCGGAAAATCTCGCAATCGAGCGCGCGAAGAAGCTCTTCGGCTGCGAGTATGTAAATGTACAGCCTCACTCCGGCGCACAGGCCAACATGGCAGTGCAGTTCGCACTTCTCAAGCCCGGCGATACCGTGATGGGTATGAACCTTGCACACGGCGGTCACCTGACGCACGGCAGCCCGGTCAACTTCTCCGGTACGTATTTCAACATCGTTCCTTACGGCGTTAACGACGACGGTTTCATTGATTACGTTGAGGTAGAGCGTATCGCAAAGGAGTGTCAGCCGAAGCTGATCATCGCAGGCGCCAGCGCTTACGCCCGCAAGATCGATTTCAAGAGATTCCGTGAGATCGCCGATATGGTAGGCGCTTACCTCATGGTAGATATGGCACACATCGCAGGTCTTGTTGCCGGCGGTTATCATGAGAGCCCGATCCCGTATGCGCACGTTGTCACCACGACGACGCACAAGACGCTCCGCGGACCGAGAGGCGGTATGATCCTTTCCTCGCAGGCATTTGCCGACGAGCACAAGCTCAACAAAGCGGTATTCCCGGGAATCCAGGGCGGCCCTCTGATGCATGTGATCGCAGCGAAGGCAGTCTGCTTCAAGGAGGCTTTGGAGCCTTCCTTCAAGGAGTATGCAGCCAACATCATCAAGAACGCGCAGGCACTCTGCAAGGGCCTTCAGAGCCGCGGATTCAAGATCGTTTCCGACGGTACGGACAACCATCTGATGCTTGTTGATCTCATCAACATGAACATCACCGGTAAGGACGCGGAGAAGCTCCTCGATGAGGTTCACATCACCTGCAATAAAAATACGATCCCGAACGATCCTGCTTCGCCGTTCGTTACGAGCGGTATCCGTCTCGGAACCGCAGCAGTTACGTCCCGCGGCATGAACGCCGAGGATATGGACAAGATCGCGGAGGCTATCGCGCTGGTCATCAAGAACCCCGGCGACGAGGCAAAGAAGGCTGAGGCGTATGCGATCGTCAAGGGTCTGACCGACAAGTATCCGCTTTACGAGGACTGATCTTCGAAAGCCCTGTAATTGAACAAACATATGACTAATACGCGGCGGGCGGCTGAGAGTTGCCCGCCGTTTGCATGTTTGCAAATGCGGCCGCGAGTGTTGCGGTAAGGCGGCTTTGTGTGGTACAATACGTATGCTGTCCCAAATGGGCGGTGCGGGGAAAGAAGATCGTGAGGAACACCATGAAACAGTTGTTTATTGCAGAAAAACCGAGTGTCGCACAGGAGTTTGCCAAGGCGCTTCATCAGAATTTTTCGAGGAAGGACGGTTATCTCGAAAGCGGTGAGAGCGTTGTCACCTGGTGCGTCGGCCATCTTGTGACGATGAGTTATCCGGATGCGTACGACCCTGCGCTGAAACGCTGGTCGGCGAACACGATCCCGTTCCTTCCCAAGACATGGAAGTACGAGGTCATCCCGAACGTGAAGAAGCAGTTCGACACCGTGAAGGAACTGCTGAACCGCGACGATGTCGGACAGATCTACGTCTGCACCGACTCGGGGCGTGAGGGAGAGTACATTTACCGGCTCGTGGACCGCATGGCCAACGTTCCGGACACAAAGGACAAGCGCAGAGTCTGGATCGACTCGCAGACGGAGGAGGAGATCCTCCGCGGCATCCGCGATGCCAAGCCGCTCTCGGCGTACGATGCGCTTTCAGACGCGGCGTACCTGCGCGCGAAGGAAGATTACCTGATGGGCATAAATTTTTCGCGTGCGCTCACACTGAACTACCAGTCGCTTCTGGCGCAGCATCTTCATGCCGACCGCATCGGTGCCATCTCCGTCGGACGCGTGATGTCCTGCGTGCTCGGAATGGTCGTGCGCAGGGAACAGGAGATCCGCGCGTTTGTCAAGACTCCGTTCTACCGCGTGATGGGCGAGTTTACTCTAGACGGGGAGAGTTTCCACGGCGAGTGGAGAGCCGTCGAGGGCTCAAAGTACTATGCGACGCCGGCTCTGTATAAGGAAAACGGATTCCGCAACCGCGAGGACGCGATGGCGCTGATCGACATGTTAGGCGGTGCGCGTACCGAGGAGGAAAATCATTTTACGACCGAGGGCGCGGAGGAGTCTCTTCGGACGGCGACGCTCGCATCGATCGAGAAAAAGAAGGAAAAGAAAAATCCTCCGCTGTTGTTCAACCTGGCGGAGCTTCAGAATGAGTGCTCGAGACTTTTCAAAATAAGCCCGGACGAGACCTTGAAGGTCGTGCAGAGCCTCTACGAGAAAAAACTCGTGACGTATCCCCGAACCGACGCGCGCGTGCTTTCCACCGCGGTCGCAAAGGAGATCACCAAGAACCTCGCGGGGCTTGCAAAGCAGCCGACGTATCTTCCGTATGTGCGCATGGTCAAGGAGTACGGTCTGTTCGACAAGATCGCCAAGACCAAGTACGTCAATGACAAACAGATCACCGACCACTATGCGATCATTCCGACCGGACAGGGCCTTGAGGAACTCGCGGGGCTTCACGAGCTTTCGCGCAAAGTGTACGACCGCATCGTCCGAAGATTCCTCGCGATCTTCTTCCCGGCGGCGGAGTACTTAAAGATCGCGATGGAACTCACGGTCGGGAACGAGCATTTCTTCAGCAATTTCAAAGTGCTTGAGAAGCCCGGATACCTCGCGTTGTACGGCGCCGATGAGGGCGGTGACAGCGCGGCGGAACAGGAAAATGCCGGCGGCATCGCGGCGAAGGCGGAGACCACGGGACAAAACGGCGGCTCGGAGGGCAAGAACGACGACAAGCCCGAGGAGGAGCCGGAGGAAGTCCTCGACACGGCACTTTTCGACCGGATCAAATCGCTGAAGAAGGGAGCCGAACTCCCGGTTGTTTCCTACGATCTGAAGGAGGGCGAGACAAAGCCGCCGAAGCGGTATTCGTCCGGTTCGCTGATCCTCGCAATGGAAAATGCGGGACAGCTGATCGAGGATGAGGAGCTCCGCGCCCAGATCAAGGGCAGCGGTATCGGCACCAGCGCGACCCGCGCCGAGATCCTGAACAAGCTCGTAAAGATCGAGTATCTCAACCTGAACAAGAAGACACAGATCATCACGCCGAAGAAACTCGGCGAGCTGGTCTATTACGTGATCCTCGCGTCCATCCGATCGCTTCTCAACCCCGAGCTCACCGCGAGTTGGGAGAAGGGACTTACTCAGGTGGCGGAAGGGACGACATCGGAGCACGAATACATGGAGAAACTGGAGGCGTACGTCACCAAATGGACCGAGTACGCCAAATCCAAGCAGGACCACGCGGCGCTTCGCAACCAGTTCGCGCTCGTGGATACGTACTATCGGTAAGCGGAGGTAACACATGAGTTACGTGGAGTTTCACGATGTGACGAAAGTCTACCGCGTGGGCGAGGTTACGATCCCGGCACTCGGCGGGGTTACATTTTCCGTGGATAAGGGAGAGATCTGTGTTGTCGTCGGAGCGTCCGGCGCGGGCAAGACGACGATCCTCAACATCCTCGGCGGCATGGACAGCGCCACCGACGGAAAAGTGCTTCTCGACGGTGAGGAGATCTCTTCGTATAACCGCAAGCAACTGACGGAATACCGGCGCGCGGACATTGGGTTCGTGTTCCAGTTTTACAATCTTGTGCAGAATCTGACCGCTTTGGAAAATGTGGAACTCGCGTCGCAGATCTGCAAGGATTCGCTGAACGCTTCGGAGGTGCTCGAGGCTGTCGGGCTCGGGGAGCGGAAGGATAATTTTCCTGCACAGCTTTCCGGCGGTGAGCAGCAGCGCGTCGCGATCGCCAGAGCGCTCGCCAAGAAACCGAAGCTTCTGCTGTGCGACGAGCCTACGGGAGCCCTTGACTATAAGACCGGCAAGGCAATCCTTGAACTTCTCGCGAACACTGCGAAACAGTATGATATGACGGTCGTGATCATCACGCACAATCAGGCGATCACGGCGATGGCTGATCGGGTGATCGAGGTCGGAAGCGGTCAGATCAAGAGAGTGTACCGCAACGAGACCGTCAAACCGGTTTCGGAGATTGAGTGGTAAGATAAGCAACATAGATAAGTAAGCAACGAAAGAGTCAAGACAGAGCGTATGACGAAGGGGTTACGGACAACTACATGGCGCGAGATCCGCGGAAGTCTCGGGCGGTATCTGGCGATTGCAGCGATCATCGCGCTCGGAGTGGGCTTTTTCGCCGGCTTGCGGAGCACGACGACCGACATGATCGCGACGACGGACGATTATCTCGCGGAACTTAAGATGTTCGACTACCGGTTTGCCTCGAACATGGGGTACACGGAGGAAGAACTGGCAATGCTCCGGGAGAATCCGCTCGTGAAGGCAGCGGACGGGGAGATATCGAAGGACGTCATCTACTATAACGAGTGGTCCGAGGCGGACCGCGTTCTTCGGATCCATTCCCTCACGGAGGGAGTCAACGAGCTGAGTCTCTATGCGGGACGGCTGCCGGAATCGTCCGATGAGATCGTGTTGGACCAGAGATGCTTCGGCAGCGACTGGATCGGAAAGACGATCACGGTATCGGAGCGTAATTCCGAGGAGACGATCGCCTCTTTGAAGCATAAGGAATACACGGTCGTCGGTTCCGTCAATTCGCCGCTGTATCTGAACTACGAACGCGGCTCGACGGCACTGATGGACGGCGATGTGTCCGGATTTGCATATATCCTCAGAGATGGATTTTCCACCGATGTCTACACCTCGCTGTATGCGGTCACCGGCAGCGGAGAAGCCATCTACAGCGATGAGTACAAGGCGATGCAGGAGCGGACGACGCCGGAGATGGAGAAACTCGCCGATGAGCTCCTGAGCGCACGGTTCGAGTCGATCAAAAAGAGTATAAGCATGCCGGATATCGCGGCGTATCTGCAGTCCGCGGATCCTGCGGACATCGAGGCAATGCTCGGTTTTGAGCCGGTGGGGTATGTGCTCGACCGGGATACCAACATCGGTTATGTCTGTTTTGACAACGACGCCCGCATCGTGGCCGGCGTTGCCAGAGTATTTCCCGCATTTTTCGTACTTGTCGCCGCGCTTGTGTGCATGACGACGATGAGCCGCATGATCGAGGAACAGCGCACGCAGATCGGTGTGATGAAGGCGCTCGGCTATACGGGATACGCGATCTCCATGAAATACCTGATCTATTCGGGAAGCGCGGCGGTGATCGGCTCCGTAGCCGGCTATTTTGTCGGTTGCCGGGCAATCCCGAGCATCATCTGGAAAGTATACGATATCATGTACGGATTCCGGGACAAGCTTGTGTTCGTGTGGAATCCAGGCCAGTTTACCGCCTGCCTTATTGTGGCGATCCTGTGCCCGGTCGGCGTGACCGTGGCGAGCATCGCGGGGGCGATGAAAGAGGCGCCGGCGGAACTGATCCGCCCGAAGGCGCCCAAGAGCGGGAAGCGAATCCTGTTTGAGAAGATTTCATTCCTGTGGAACCGGCTGTCGTTTCTGGCGAAAGTTTCGGTACGAAACGTTGTCCGCTACCGCAGAAGATTCTTTATGATGGTCATCGGTATCGCGGGCTGCATGGCGCTCCTTCTGGCAGGACACGGGATCCGAGATTCCATCACGACGATCACGAGCGTCCAGTACGGGGAGATCGAGCATTACGATTACACCATCCATTTTGCGGACGGTCAGAGAGAAGTGTTCGAGCAGGAGACGAAAGACCTGTTCTCCGAAAGCACGTACATTTCAACGATGGCTGTCACGCTCCTCTCGGAGGAGAAGAGCAAGGACATTTATCTCTATATTCCCGAGGACGAGGATGCGTTTCTGTCGATGGTGACGATCCGCGACGATTCCTCGGAGGAGAAACTGCCGATGCCGGCAGCGGGCGAGTGCTACATCAACGGAAAATACGCCGACCAGATCGGTGTGAAGCCCGGCGATACGGTGACGCTTCGCCGTGAAGGGTTCCCCGATGTGAAGGTGCGGGTTGCGGCGGCGACGCTGTACTATGTCGGCAATGCGATGTACATGACGAAGGAAACTTTCCACGAGCTGACGGGAGAGGATGCTGCTTTTTCGGATTGCCTTGCTGTCGCGAAGGACGGCGCGGACAAGGGCGAAACGGCAGCGGTTCTCAAGAATCTCAGCTCCGTCGTGTCCGTCAGTGTGATCGCGGAGTTCGAGGACCGTATCGCATCGATGCTCTCGAGTCTCGATCTGATCGTGTGGCTCGTCATCGTGTGTGCCGCGGCACTGGCATTTATCGTTCTGTACAATCTGACAAATATTACGATCACCGAGAGACTTCGCGAGATCGCGACGATCAAGGTGCTCGGTTTCCGGAGCATGGAGACGGCGATCTACGTGTTCCGTGAAAATCTGTTGCTGACTGCCATCGGTGCCGTTGTCGGGATTCCGCTCGGACGTCTGCTCCTGTGGTTTGTCATGTCGCAGATCCAGGTGGACATGGTCGCGTTCCGCGTGAGCGTCGGTTGGAAGAGCTACGTTTTCAGCTTCCTGTACACGTTCCTGTTCGCGTTCTTCGTCGACATCGTCATGTACCGCCGCCTGGAGCGCATCGATATGGCGGAATCACTCAAGAGCATCGAGTGACGGGGAACATTTTCCGAGGAACGGCATGGCGACGATGCAAAACGTCGGGCATTGCGTGAAAGAACGCACGGCCCGGGGGAAGAGTTCCCGATTTCGCTGAACAACTGGCGCTTGACAAGACACGGAGAGAAAGTTATAATTTATACTCAGTGCAGTGGCTCCTGTGATCGGGAGCGCCGCTGAGAGAACTCCGAAAGGAAGACACCGACATGGTCAGAAGCATGACAGGGTTCGGTCGTTATGAACTCATCGAGGACGGAAGAAAGCTAACGGTCGAGATGAAATCGGTCAATCACAGGTATTGCGAGATCGGTATGCGCATGCCCAAGAAACTGAATTTCTTCGAGACGCCGGTGCGCAATATCGTTAAGAAATATGCGTCACGCGGTAAGATCGACATGTACCTCTACTATGAGGAGGAGACGGACGGGTCTGAGCAGGTGCGTTACAATAAGAACGTTGCCGAGAGCTACATCCGTTACATGAAGCAGATGGCTGAGGACTTCGGTCTCTCGTCCGACATTTCCGTGACGAGTCTTGCGCGGATGCAGGACGTTTTGGTCGCTGAGGAAGTCGAGACGGATGAAGACGCGCTGCTTCCTTTTGTTGAGCGGGCAGTGCGCGGAGCATGCGAGAAATTCGTTGCCACGCGCGTTGCGGAAGGCGCCGAGCTTCGCAGGGACGTCGAGTTGAAACTCGACAGCATGCTTGCGGGTGTCGATGCCGTGGAGAAGCGTTCTCCGGAGATCGTCGCGGCGTATCGCGCGAAGCTTCTTGCGAAGGTGCAGGAGGTCATGGGTGACACGCAGGTGGATGAGCAGGCTCTCGCCACGGAGATCGTTCAGTACGCGGACAAGATCTGCACCGACGAAGAGACGGTGCGGCTTCGTGCGCACATCAAGAATATGAGAGAGACTTTGGACGCGACGGACAATGTCGGGCGCAAGCTTGACTTTATCGCGCAGGAGATGAACCGTGAGGCAAATACGATCCTTTCCAAAGCCAATGACCTCACGATCTCGGACATTGCGATCAATCTGAAGACGGATATCGAGAAGATCCGCGAGCAGATTCAAAATATCGAGTAACAGTTTGAAAGGAGCGTATTCATATGATTCATCCCTCGTATAAGGATTTGTTGGAAGTTGTCAATGCCGGTGTTGAGGACGGCGATCCGGCCGTTACCAGCCGTTATTCCATCGTGCTTGCCACGGCGAAGCGTGCGCGCCAGATCGTGAACGGCTCGCAGCCGCTGGTTACGCCGAAGTGCCCGAAGCCGCTTTCCATCGCCGTTCAGGAAGTATGGGAAGGCAAGGTGAAGATCCTCTCCGATGAGGAGGCAGCCGCTGAGGCTGAGAAGGCTGCGGATGCGGTCAGCGACCTCGACTGGGAGGCAGCGCTTGAGGCTGCGGAGAACGGAACCGATGCTTCGGAGTCCGGTAGCGAAGAGAACTGATAAATACACGCGGCGGTGCGAAACCGCCGCTGTTTTTATGTCCGGGACGGGGCAAAGGCGGATTCATTTGCCGAAGCAGGAGAGGAAAATGCCGAATCCTGCAAGGATCCCGCTGCGTTCCGTTGCCGTTTTGCTCAAAAAAAGGCTTCGTTTTCCGATAGTTTTATGTAAAATGACATACCGTGCAAAAATGCGGAAAATGCACTTGCATTTTTCACAATCTTTAAGTACAATAGTCTAGGATTTTTCGGGACTAAAACCCATGAAAAACATATTAAATCTAGGAGGAACAAAATCATGGCAGTAAAAGTAGCTATTAATGGTTTTGGCCGTATCGGTCGTCTGGCTTTCCGTCAGATGTTTGGCGCAGAGGGATATGAAATCGTTGCTATCAACGATCTTACGACTCCTTCCATGCTTGCTCATCTTCTGAAGTATGACTCTTCGCAGGGTCGTTACATCAACCTCGGTGAGGAGGATACCGTAACCGCTAACGATGAGGAAGGTACCATCACCGTTAAGGGCAAGACGATCAAGATCTATAAAGAGCCCGATGCAAACAATTGCCCTTGGGGTCAGCTCGATGTAGACGTAGTTCTCGAGTGCTCCGGCTTCTATGCATCCAAGGCTAAGGCACAGGCGCACATCAACGCCGGCGCTAAGAAGGTTGTTATTTCCGCTCCTGCGGGCAACGATCTTCCTACCATCGTTTACAATGTAAACCACACCACGCTGACGAAGGATGACACCATCATCTCCGCAGCTTCTTGCACCACGAACTGCCTCGCTCCGATGGCTAAGGCTCTCAACGACCTTGCTCCGATCGAGTCCGGTATCATGTGCACGATCCACGCTTACACCGGCGACCAGATGATCCTTGACGGTCCGCAGAGAAAGGGCGACAAGAGACGCAGCCGTGCAGGCGCTGTCAACATCGTTCCGAACAGCACCGGTGCTGCAAAGGCTATCGGCCTTGTAATTCCTGAGCTCAACGGCAAGCTCATCGGCGCTGCTCAGCGTGTTCCTACGCCGACCGGTTCCACGACGCTTCTTTTCGCTGTTGTTGACAAGGAAGTTACCAAGGACGAGATCAATGCCGCTATGAAGGCTGCTGCTAACGAGTCCTTCGGTTACAACACCGAGGAGATCGTTTCCTCCGATATCATCGGCATGAAGTTCGGTTCCCTGTTCGATGCAACGCAGACCATGGTTAGCCCTCTTCCGGACGGCAAGACCCAGGTTGAGGTTGTTTCCTGGTATGACAATGAGAACTCCTACACCAGCCAGATGGTTCGTACGATCAAGTACTTCGCTGAGCTTGGCTGATCGAGTCTCCAATTGCATAAGACATATGGATGATGAGGTCCGGTCCAAAATTTGGACCGGACCTTCTTTCATACAAACTGAACAAGAAAGGAAGTATGTGACATGTCTTTGAACAAAAAGTCCGTTGACGATTTTAACGCTGCAGGCAAGAGAGTACTGGTTCGCTGCGATTTCAACGTTCCGCTCAAGAACGGTGTGATCACCGATGAGACCCGTATCGTTGCCGCACTCCCTACGATCAATAAGCTTTTGAATGACGGCGCAAAGGTTATCCTTTGCTCGCATCTGGGCAAAGTTAAGAACGGCCCCAACGAGGGTGAGAGCCTTGCTCCCGTTGCTGAGCGGCTCTCCGAGAAGCTCGGCAAGAAGGTAACGTTCGTTGCCGATTACAACGTAACCGGTGCTGACGCTACGGCTGCCGTTGCTGCTATGCAGCCCGGCGATGTTGTTCTTCTTCAGAACACGCGTTTCCGCGGTTCCGAGGAGACCAAGAACGGTGAGGCATTTTCCAAGGAACTCGCAGACCTTTGCGACGACTATGTATGTGACGCGTTCGGTTCCTCCCACAGAGCACACGCTTCCGTAGCAGGTGTTACGGATGTTGTTCGCGCTAAGGGCGGCAACTGCGCGGTAGGTTACCTGATGCAGAAGGAGATCAACTTCCTCGGCAATGCGGTTGAGAATCCGGTACGTCCTTTCGTAGCGATCCTCGGCGGCGCTAAGGTAGCTGACAAGCTCAACGTTATCAACAACCTTCTCGAGAAGTGCGATACGCTCATCATCGGCGGCGGTATGGCTTACACCTTCCTCAAGGCGAAGGGTTATGAGATCGGTACCTCCCTCTGCGATGACGAGAAGATCGACTACTGCAAGGAAATGATGGACAAGGCTGAGGCTCTCGGCAAGAAGCTCCTTCTTCCGGTAGATACCGTTGTTACGGCTTCCTTCCCGGATCCGATCGATGCTCCGATCGAGACCGAAGTTTTCGATTCCGACAAGCTTCCGGCTGACAAGATGGGCATGGATATCGGACCGAAGACTCAGGCTCTGTACGCTGAGGCTGCAAAGACCGCCAAGACGGTTGTTTGGAACGGACCTATGGGCGTATTTGAGAACCCTGTTCTTGCTAAGGGTACCATCGCTGTAGCACAGGCTCTCGCTGAGACCGATGCAACGACGATCATCGGCGGCGGCGACTCCGCAGCAGCTGTCAACCAGCTCGGTTTTGCCGACAAGATGTCCCACATCTCGACGGGCGGCGGCGCTTCCCTTGAGTTCCTTGAGGGCAAGGAGCTTCCGGGCGTTGCAGCAGCCGACGACATGTAATAAGTGATAAGGTAAAGTAATTCGCCCTTTCGTGAGGTGCTCGCAGCCAAATCGAAGAGCTTGCTCTTCAGATTGGGTGTGAGCACTGAACGAGTGGGCGGAGACGAAGTTACCGCCCACCCGCATGAGCAAAAATATCGTTGCCTCAGATATGATTCAAAACGATATTTTTGCGAATGAAAGGGCGAAAAGCGAAAAAGCAATAGGCAAATACAATCCATGGAGGACACTATGTCTAGAAAGAAGATTATTGCCGGCAACTGGAAGATGAACATGACTCCCTCCCAGGCTGTCGAGCTTTGCGGGACCCTCAAGGACCTCGTAAAGAATGATGATGTTGATGTTGTTTACTGCGTACCCGCGATCGATATCGTACCGGTTGTTGCAGCCGTTAAGGGCAGCAATGTAAAGGTCGGTGCTGAGAACTTCTACATCGAGGACAAGGGCGCTTTCACGGGCGAGATTTCCGCTCCGATGCTCCTTGACGCAGGTGTTGAGTATGTGATCATCGGTCACTCCGAGAGAAGAGATATCTTCGGTGAGAACGACATTCTGATCAACGCTAAGGTTAAGAAGGCATTTGCCGCAGGCCTTAAGCCGATCCTCTGCTGCGGTGAGTCCCTTGCGCTTCGCAAGGCCGGCACCTACAAGGAGTGGATCAGCCGTCAGATCAAGTGGGATCTGAGCGGCATTACCGCTGACCAGGTGAAGAACCTTGTCATCGCTTACGAGCCGATCTGGGCGATCGGTACCGGTGAGACCGCTACGGCGGAGCAGGCTGAGGAAGTTTGCAAGCTCATCCGTGAGTACATCGCTGAACTCTACGATGCAGAGACGGCTGAGGCTGTCCGCATCCAGTACGGCGGTTCCATGAACGCAGGCAACGCGGCAGAGCTTCTCGCTATGCCCGACATCGACGGCGGTCTGATCGGCGGCGCTTCCCTGAAGGCTGACTTCGGTAAGATCGTAAACTACAACAAGTAATCCGACGGGAAACCGCTCATTTTCCGCTGCAGAAGCGGAGAACAAGGATAAGTTAGAAACTCGATTCCGTATCAACCGGTTCGCGGAAAATGCCGCGGGCCGGTGATGCGGTTTCTGTGTGTCATAGGCTGTTCGCGGGGCTTGCCCGCACAACGAAGGAATTACGCGCGGAGAAAAGCTTCCGCACAGGAGGAAACGAAAAATGGCGAAGAAGCCGGTAGTTTTATTGATTTTGGACGGTTACGGATTAAACGATAAGAAGGAAGGCAACGCGGTGGCTCAGGCGAAGACACCGGTTATGGATACATTGATGGCGGAGTGCCCGTTCGTCAAGGGCAATGCCTCGGGTATGGCTGTCGGTCTGCCGGAAGGCCAGATGGGCAACTCCGAAGTCGGACATCTCAACATGGGTGCGGGCC
>JBGUPV010000208.1:0-2038 GCA_045130455.1 Lachnospiraceae bacterium
TCAGATCCAGGCCTCTCGCGGAAGCGCAGTATTTTACGTAGAGCGTCGTGCCGTCCACCCAGGTGTGTACCTGACGCTTCTCGTCAAGACTCACAGCCGCGGTCTCTTTGATTGACACGGTCTGCGTGTCCGCACCGGTCAGCGTCACGTCGCCGGACATATAGTCGATGTAGATCGTCTCGATCCTGTCCGTGATCTCGCGATCGCCTGCCGTGTATTTGTCGGCATTCTTGTATTCGTAGTTCACCGGCATGTTAAAGTCACATCCCGTAAGGCATCCGAAAACTGCCGCGATCACAGCCGCAACAAAAATATACTTAATCTTTTTCATGATGATCAATCCTCCGATTTTCCGATAAATGCTCCGATAACTGCCAGCAACGCACCGATCCCGACACCGGTCAGTGCCATCGACAGCGTCGGCGAAGAGTACACGAGGGCCTCATAGTCCTCCGCTACCATCAGCTGGACTCTCCATACCAGTTCGCTGCAACCGTACGTCGCCATGCTGATCAGGCCGATGCATACGCCGAATTTGAAAAGCCTGTTTCCCGGCAGATAGCGGATCGCAAGGAACAGGATCCACACGACCGCAATGATCGGGACACTGATGATCGTGGCAAGTTTTGCAAACTTTGCCGACGATACGAACAGGCCGATGCAGACCATCATCAGGAAGAACGTCAGCGTTGCCGTCGTCATCGTGATCAGGCCTTTTCTGTTTCCGACGCGCTCGCGCAGCGGGCTGTGGGATAACAGTATCGGCAGGAAAATGAGTGACGCCATGAGCAGGAACGCCGAAGCCGCCACAAAGAACCAGCTTCCGCCGGTGTAGATGCAGATGACTGCCAGCAGGAGCAGCACGCTCGCCGTGAAGCATGTCAACGACAGGAACAGCTTATTTTTCGAAGCCATCAACGGAACAACAAACAGAGAAACCGGGATCATCATCGCCGCCAGGACGAGGAAGAACCAGGTGAGGCCGTGGCCGGTCGCGAGGTTTACGATCAGGCAGACCAGGATCGGCACCGCGAAGATTGCCGCGAAGATGCTGCCCACCAGGGCGCTCTTCCGCTTAAAATATCTCGACTGGGAGCCGATGACATCCGCTCTTTCCCGGTCGATCAGATCATCGATCTCGGTATCCTTCAGCTGCTCGAACATCGCGCTGCACGCGGGACATTCGGCAAGATGCTCTTCCACGGCTTTCGCGCTCGCCGCGCTGCACACGCCGTCTTTATACAAAGGCAGGAGATCTTCGATTACGTTGCATTCGAATTTCATGATTTATCCATCCTTTCCTTGATCATTATTCTTGCTCGATGATACGTAACCCGGGCCCAGGTTTCCGTTTTTCCGAAGATTGAACCAATCTCTTTGAAGGACAACTCACCGAACACCCGAAGCTGGAATACTTCCTTGTACGGCTCCTCCATCGAATGCAGGATCCGGTGGATCTGTATCGACGAATCTTTGTCAGCCGTCTTCTCCTCAATGCTTTCTCCTGTGTCCCGAATCTCCTCGAGCGGTACATCATCAAACCGCGAATGCCGTCGTTTCTCATCGATGAAGAGGTTCTTCGCGATCGCGCACAGCCATGTGAAGCTTTCGCTTTCCCCCCGGAACGTATGAGATGTGGAGATGGCCCGGTAAAATGTTTCCTGGGTAATCTCCATGGCGTCATTCTGGTTGCTCGTGAGCGTCATCGCATAGGAAAAAACTCTCATGTAAAATGCTTCGTACAGTTTTTCCGCGGTGTTCTTGTCCATGGTTTTCGAGCTTCCCTTTCCTTTGATCTCGTACATTAGACGGAGCAATCACCATTTCGTTACAAAAAAAATGAAAAAAATCAAAAAATATTTTCCAAGGAAAAGAGCAAGCCTTTCACGACAGGGAAAAACTTGCTCTTGATCACCGTCAT
Organism: Lachnospiraceae bacterium; assembly: GCA_045130455.1. Classification (GTDB taxonomy): domain Bacteria; phylum Bacillota; class Clostridia; order Lachnospirales; family Lachnospiraceae; genus ISDg. The sequence goes on from JBGUPV010000208.1 coordinate 1,922, forward strand.
TTCATCGGAAAATGAGGGGTTTCAGGCCTTCGGCATCCACACCCGCATCTCATTCTCGCCGCGGTTGCCCCAGGTGTAATACGGCACCGCGACAGCCGTGCACGGCTCCGACGACTC
>JBGUPV010000209.1:0-14668 GCA_045130455.1 Lachnospiraceae bacterium
GAGCGCATCCTGAACCCGCAGACGGTAGTCGAGATCGACGAGGGCGGTTCCATGGAGATGGAGACGGTGCAGATCGAGGGTGTGGATTCCACAGTCCGCACGACGCGCGCCGTGCTTGCGGCGGACGCGACGCTGGTCATCCGCGAGAAGATCATGACGCATGACAAACAGTACGCAAAGACGGACTTCAAGGTGGACCTCAACGGTGAGGGCTGCGGCGTGGATCTTGTGTCCCGCTCGGTCGCGAAGGGAGAGTCCAGACAGGAGTTCTATTCGGAGATCTGCGGCAACAATCTTTGCACCGGCCATTCCGAGTGCGATGCGATCCTGATGGACCACGGCAGTGTCACGGCACTTCCGTCGCTGACGGCCAACCATCTGGATGCTTCGCTGATCCACGAGGCGGCCATCGGCAAGATCGCGGGAGATCAGATCATCAAGCTGATGACGCTCGGGCTTACCGAAGAGCAGGCTGAGGAGCAGATCATCAGCGGATTCTTGAAGTAATTGAGGTATAAGAAGTTGAGAAAGAAAGAAAACAGCAGGCCGACGCTCCGGTTCCTGATTCCGGTCGTCGTGCTTTGCATATGTATTCTCACGGCGTGTATCGGCGGTTCGAAAAATGAGACCAAAGTGACGCCGACGCCCGAGCCTTTGGTGCAGACGGGGTGCGAGGTACATATCCTTTCCGTCGGCAAGGCGGACGCTATCCTGATCTTAGCGGACGGGAGAGCGATGTTGATCGACGCCGGCTACCGTCACAACGCCGCAGAGGTTGTCAGCTATATCCGGGAACGCGGCGTTTCCAAACTGGATTACGTGATCCTGACCCACGGAGACAAGGATCATGTTGGCGGTATGGCGGAAGTATTGAAGACATTTGAGATCGGACAGGTTCTCCTGTGCCCGAAGAAGGAAAATTCCGAGTATTATTCCGATATGGTGAATGTGATCTCGCAGAAGAACATTTCATTCACGTCGCCTGCGGTCGGAACCGAGTTCACCCTCGGCGGCGCGAAGTTTCAGACGCTCTCGCCGGGACCGAAGGCATTGAAGGAAGGCTCGGACAATGACGCGTCCATCGCGGTCCGGCTTGTGTACGGTTCCCGAAGCTTCCTGCTGATGGGAGACGCGCTGTCCACGACGGAAAAGGAACTGATCGATTCCTCTTACACGATCCGTTCCGATGTTCTGAAGACCGGACATCACGGCAAGAATGACGCGACCAACAAGAAGTTCTTAAAAGCGGTTCAGCCGAAGTACGCGATCATCACGTGCGGCGAGACCGACGGAACCGACGAGAGCGGTGTGCCGGACACGAAGGTGCTCGAGCTGCTCGGCGACTTTAACGTAAAGACGTACCGCACGGACATTGACGGCACGATCGTATTTTCCACGGACGGAACGACGCTCACGTGTGACGCGGATCCGCAGTGATCCGCGAGACGTACGCTGACGTTCTGAAAGTCCGGAAAGAGACGGCGGACGTGATCCGCCGGGAACGGAGGAGCGTATGGGAAACAGTCAGAACAAAAAGGATATTCCGATCACCACGCAGAGTGATGTCCCGGCGACGATCCCGGTGACGAAGGCAAAGCGGGAGCAGTTGATCCGCGAGGCGATCGCAGCGCGGGAGAACAGTTATTCGCCGTACTCCGGCTATGCCGTCGGTGCGGCGCTGCTGGCAAAGAACGGCCGCATTTACCGCGGCTGCAATGTGGAAAATGCGTCGTACGGCGCGACCTGCTGTGCCGAGCGCAGCGCGGTGTTCAAAGCCGTCGGCGAGGGCCTCGGGAAGGGCGATTTCATTGCGATCGCCGTGGCCGGAGGACCGCGCAACGGGGATCTGGTCCCGAGTCCGCCCTGCGGGATCTGCCGCCAGGTACTTGCGGAATTCGCGAACCCGGCGGACTTTGCTGTCCTTTGGGTGACGGAGGTAACGGACGGAAAGCCGGCGTATGAACTGCACACGCTGGAAGAACTCCTTCCGGGCGCATTTGCCCTGTGATCATCGAAAGATGATCCTGCAGGAACAGCCGAAAAAAATAACATCCATGACCGTGTCGAAGTGTGACAGCTTCGGCACGGTTTTTTTGTTTCTTACAATTATGCAAGAATGGGCAGACGACGGATTAGAAATGGTATGATGGGAATGGTTTGTGAAGGAAGTGTGAAGTCGGGTGTGGTATTCCGCACCGAATTAGCAGTTGATTCTTCGGAAGGAGACGGATTATGTTGAAACGCAAAGGACTTATGGTTCTGAGTTTGGTAATGATGTTAGCATTGATCATTCCGGTAGTTTCCCGTAACGCCAAGGCGGACGGGGAGACGTTTGAGTTTACCGGTGAAGACGGTCAAACGCTGAAGTATAAGGTGCTCAGTTCGACCGATAAGACCGTTGAGGTCAACGACGGCAAGAGTGCCAAAGGCGCCGTTGTGATCCCCGAGAAGGTCAAGGACGGGAACGGTACGGAGTACACGGTTGTCCGTATCGGGGGTTGGGCTTTTGATGAGTATACTATTTATCCGGGTGATTGGAGTAATAAGAATCTGGAGAGCATTACAATTCCCGGTACGGTGAAAAGTATCGGTCAATGTGCATTTCGCTATTGCTGGGCGTTGGGTGGGATTACCCTTTCCGAGGGATTGGAAGTTATCGAGAATGAAGCATTCCAGAACTGCTCAGCTGCGGGGAAAATTGATTTGCCGAGCAGTGTGAAAACCATCGGTGAAAAAGCTTTCTATCAGTGTTATTCTCTCGAAAAGATTGTAATTCCGGATTCAGTGACGAAGATTGAAAGGGATACTTTTGGTCTTACTGCACTTAAGGAAGTTATTCTGTCTGATAATCTGACATCGATCGGCCAATATGCTTTTTATGAATGTAATGCCTTGAAAAAGATTGAAATACCGAACAATGTGAGGGAAATTGGTTACGGTGCATTTTGTTATTGTCACTCGCTAGAGGAAGTTATTCTGTCTGATAATCTGACATCGATCAGCCAAAATGCTTTTTATGAATGTAATGCCTTGAAAAAGATCGTGATTCCGAGTAGTGTGACGAAGATCAATGACTCTGCATTTGAGGAGTGTTCCGCACTCGAAGAGGTTGTTTTACCGGATAAGCTTGAGTCAATCGGTGGTCTTGCGTTCAAAAAATGCAAAGCGCTGAAGAAAATTGAGATTCCGGGAAATGTAACGGGTATCGGTAATTATGCTTTTGAGGAATGCTCCGCACTTGAGGAAATAAACTGGCCTGAAGGTTTGACTTCAATTAGTGAAGGAGTATTCAAAAAGTGCAGTAGTTTGATAAGAATCGGGATTCCGAGCAGCGTGACGGAAATCGGCAACTATGCTTTTGAGGAATGCTCTGCATTTGAAGAGTTTGTTATTCCTGACAGTGTGACTTCCATCGGTGAGGGAGCATTTGCCAGGTGCTCGTCTTTGTCGGAATTCAAAGTTGCCGATTCTAATACTCTGTTTACTGTAATAGACGGAGTCTTGTTTAAAAGAACAGAAAACGGAATGGAACTCATGGTGTATCCCCATGGCCGTAAAGGGAAAGTGTATACGGTCCCTGAAGGAACGATAAGCATTGGGAAATATGCATTCTTAGGGGTGGCCGGAGAACTCGAAGAGGTTGTTTTTCCTGACAGTGTGACTGTAATCGGTGAGAAAGCTTTTAATGATAGTAAATCACTGAGAAAAATAGAATTCAAGAGCAGTGTGATCGATATTGGGGAGTACGCATTCAGCAGTTGTGACAATCTGACTGAAATGGAAACTGCGGCGACAGATATAAGGATTGGGGATTATGCCTTTGAAAAGACAGGATTTGCAGAGCTTACTCTGTCGACCAATGTAACCTCTATGGGGGAAGGAGCGTTTTCTGAGTGTGAAAAATTGACTAAATTGATAATCAAGGAGGGTGTAACAAGTATTGGCGAGTCGGCGTTTTACGCCTGTGAACAATTACAAGAGGTCGAGCTGCCTGACAGCCTGACATATATTGGGATGAGTGCTTTTATCTGGTGCCCTTCTTTAGGCCCGGATCTTACATTGATCAATGATCAACTGGTTATTGATCAATACGCTTTCTGTTATTGTGACGGTGTTAAGAATGTGGTGATTCTGGCGAAAAGTATCGGTCGGTGTGCGTTTTATTGGAGCGACGTCTTGGAGAAAGTGGTCATCTTGCCGGGTGTTGAATCCGTTGCCGGTAACATTGTAGAATATTGCAATAATCCCACGGTTTACCTTCCCGCGTACTTAGGTATAGATTCCCTGACCAATGGTACGGTAATAAAGTACTATCCGCTGAAGGGCAGTGATACCGAAACGCAGCGGACGATCATCGTGCAGCCCGGAAAATATCCTGTGTCCTATAAGAAAAACGAACTTTATTTCATCGGCGATGATGACCCGGTGACGTTCACAGTGGTTCCGGCGCTCGCGGAGAATGAGAGTGTTGCGGACTTGTTTGAGACCGAAAACCTTGCGATCACGGATAACGGGGACGGAACATACACGTTCACGATGCCGTCAAGTACGGTCGTGGCGAAAGCAGAGCTTTTGGTAGATGCATCTGCCGATATGACGATCAGCGGCTGGAAGTACGGCGAGAAAGCGAACGCGCCGAAGCTTACGGAAGGCAGCAACCCCGGCAACGGTAAAGTAACATATACGTATTACACGGATGAAAAGTGTACGGAAGAGACGACGACGGCAGACGGTGCAGCTTCGAACGGTGCGGTTCCGGCGTTGCCCGGCAAGTACTACGTGAAAGCTTTTGTTGCACAGACCCAGTATGTCAGCTGTGAAGCGATCGCGTCGTTTACGATCGGAAAAGCAGATGCGCCTGCGCTGTCGGATGTTTCGATATCGCAGAGTTTCGTCAAGACGACCGTTAATGAATCCGGTGTCTCCATGCCGAAGGATGCCGGTACTGTAGTCTATTCGGTCGGCGAAGCGGCAACCACCGGTTCCGTGAAGGTGTCGGATCTCGCGGTTGACAGTTCTGACGGAACACTCACCGCGACGATTGAAGGCGGAGTGGCCGGGGATACGGTCACGATCCCGGTGACGGTGGCTTCCGACAATTACGAGGATGCAACGTTTGCCTTTATCATCACCCTGGTCGACCGGAACGATGCCGGTGTGTCCATCGGCAAGGACCTTTCGAAGGTGTACGGGGATGAGGACTTCACGCTCACAGCGAAACTGGAGGATGCCGGTGAAGGGACCGGTGTCTGGACCTGGAAGAGCAGCAATGAGGATGTCGCCGTTGTGGATCCGGACGGAAACGTGATGATCCTTGCGAGCGGCGAGACGGAGATCACGGCGTCGTATGTCTCGGATACGTCCAAGGGTTCCGCTACCGTGAAGCTCACGGTGGATGCCCAGGATATCACTGTAGCGGATGTCACCGTGGACGGTTACTATGAGTATGATGCGACGGCACAGATCCCCGAGGAATCGGAGATCACCGTAACCCTCAACGGCCTGACCCTGGTCAACGGTACGGACTACACCGTGGAAGTCTCCGATAACACCAATGCAGGAGAAGCGGCCGTGACCGTGACCGGTATCGGCAACTATACAGGAACGGCAAAGGGAAGCTTCGTGATCGAGAAGGCACCGAACCCGATCGATCTGGAGTATGATGTCTATGTCCTGCAGGGCGGGAATACCGAAGACCTTACAAAGAGCATCTACAACGCGGTCGGAACGGTAACGTTCGCGATCGATAACGATACGTCCGGAGGATGTGTCCTGGATCCGAAGACCGGCGTGATCACCTCCGGCGCAGCCATCGGCCAGTGCACGGTGATCGTGACCGTGGAAGAGAGTGAGAATCATACCGGAGCCCAGGAGACGATGATCGTCTGGGTAACGGACAAAGAGACCCAGGAGATCGCCTTTGCGGAGACGGAAGTCTCCAAGACCTACGGCGACGAGGCGTTCACGGTTAAGGTAACGGGCGCACAGACGAAGGTGTCCTATACCGTGACGGAAGGCAACGGAGTGGTCTCCGTAACGGAAGACGGAACGGTTACGATCCTCGGTGCAGGAACGGCCGTCATCACCGCAACGGCGGAGGAGACGCTTCTGTACGCACCGGATACGGCGCGGATCACGATCCGCGTAGCGCAGGCAGACCTTCCGTACACGGTACCGACAGAACTTACCGGCGTGTACGGACAGAAGCTGTCCGGGATCGTACTCCCGAAGGATGCGAACGGAACGTGGACCTGGGAGAGCCCGGAGGACGGTACCGGGGATGCCGGAACGCATGTCTTCCTCGCGAACTTCACACCGAAGGATGCGGAGAATTATAACACGGTCACCGGTATCGCGGTGAGTGTGACCATCCAGAAGGCAGATATCGATCCAAAGGATGTGACCGCACCGGAAGCCGTACGCGGACGCATCTATGACGGAACAGAGCAGTCGCTGATCGTCGCGGGCTTTGCCCCGAACGGTACGATGCTGTATGCCCTTGTAAAAGAAGGAGAGAACGCACCTTCTGAGGATGCATACTCGGAGACAATCCCCGCAGCGACCGAGGCCGGTACGTATGTCGTATACTACCGTGTGGAAGGGGACGCAAACCATAACGATATCGCCGTAAAGAGCCTTACCGTGAAGATCGCGGAGCCCGATCCGGTGTATTATACTGTAACGTTTGTGGATAAGAACGGTACCGTTCTTTCCGAGCAGACCGTACTGGAAGGCGAGACGGCCGTACGTCCGGACGATCCGGCAAAGGAAGGCAATTCCTTTGACGGCTGGTTTACCGACGCACAGTACGCAAGCACGTATGATTTCGAGCAGGCGATCAACGCGGACACGACCGTGTACGCGAGATTCGCTTCGACCGAGTACTATGTGGTCTACGGGGAAGGCATGGGCAGCTATGCACTGACCGAAGGAGCGGCTGTGGATCTGGTCGTAACGGTCAAGGTCAAGGGCGACGAGGACCGTTCGTTCTACCACTTCCGGGGAGTGAAGCTGGACGGTGTTGCACTCGGGGACGATGCGTACGATGTGCGTGAGGGCAGTACGATCGTGACGGTACCGGGCAACCTTCTTACAGGACTTGACGAGGGTGACCACTACGTGACCGTGGAGTTTGATAACGGCAGCGTGGAAGCGATCCTGATGGTCGAGAAGGAAGAGGAGCCGGAACCGGAGCCCACGCCGACAGAGGAGCCTCAACCCACGCCGGAGCCAAAGGAGCCGGAAGTGATCGAATCCCCGAAGACGGGAGATGAGAGCCTGAACCTCTGGATCGCACTGGCGGTCATCGCAGTGATGGGCAGCGTAGCGGCAGTGATCCGCGAGAAGAAGGCGAACGAGTCGTAAGACAAACTTGTTCGTAATGCCAACGAGCATCGTACTAACAGGTCGTAAAGACCCAGGAACGTAAAATCATCGGATCACAAAAACGAATTCGCAAACTAATGAGTTAAAATACTATCGGTTCATAATACCAACGGATTATACTCTTCTCAGAAAAGTCTCCGGGCTTCGGCCCGGAGATTTTTCCGTGGTAATGATCCGTAACGCTGACGGACACAGAATGCAGGATGTAGATTGCTCAACCAAGATGCTCTCATCGTGTTTTGAGACGATGTTTTCGACTTACTTCCGTGATTTTGAAACGATGATTTTTCGTTTTTTCTTTTTTTTGAAATGAACGCTTGACAAACAAAATCTTCATGGTATAATAGCGAAGTACCGCTTGGAACAGCGGTACATTTTTCGGCGAAGTAGCTCAGTTGGCTAGAGCATACGGTTCATACCCGTAGTGTCGAGGGTTCGAATCCCCCCTTCGCTATCAAAGAGAAAAACCTCTTCTGTCAAACGGCAGAAGAGGTTTTTTGTATGTGTCGGTTTTACATGTTTTATTTGGGGATCGTGTGGGGCATGTGTCAGTTTGCGTCCGCCTCCGTAAAGAAGAGGTTGTCATTTTCCGCGGCGGAATCGCGGAACACCATCAGCAGAGCTTCCCCGTAACTCCCGAGCGACCGCAGCATGAGTTCCTTGCGATAGAGCACCAGCCGCGTCGGTTCGCAGGGGTCGGTCAGAATATCATGGAGAGCGTCGAGGTTGCAGCCGTAGTAAGCCGGAGCGTTCAGACGCCAGCGGAGATAGGCGTGCGTTGTTTCTTTTGTTGTCATGTAAAGGCCGTCAAGGGCGATGGTTTTCATAGATTCGTACCTGTGGTGTTCGGAATGTAGGTAAGGTTATCAATACAGCTGGGTAAATGTTTCGTAGTGGTCGTCGGTGTAGAAGATCAGACCGTCATTGGAGAAAATGATGCGCTTCGCGCCGCGGCTCTTGCCCTTGGTGTCGATATCGCACTCGGTGTATTTGCGGCCGTTCTTCTTCGGGAGAAGTCCCTCGTAGTTGCCGAAATAGTCGCCGCCGATGACCTTGCCTTTGGCGTATTTGTCGACGGAACCGCCGGACCAGCCGAGCGCCTCGGCTTCCTTCTTGGTGATGTAGTTGCCGGGAAGGTGTCCGTACGTGTGGATGTACAGAGCCACGTTGTCCTTATCATAGTACCAGCCGTTCTCGTCAATCCCGGCAGATTGCTCGGGAGTCGGAGTCGGAGCCTTGGTAGGCTTTGGAGCATTTGTAGGAGTCGGCGCCTTAGTAGGTTTAGGCGTAGCCGTAGGCTTAGGTGTAACCGTGTTTGTAGGCGTCGGAGTCTTGGTCGGAACTACGGTATCGGTGGGCGCCGGCGTGATCGAATCCTGCGGATTCGGCGTCGGTGTGCTCTCGCCCGGCGCTTCGGTCGGGAGATTTGTGACCACCGTGAGCGGGGAGTCGCCGGGTTCCGTTCCCGGGTCCTTCTGCGACTGAACGTACAGGAATATGCCGACACCGATCAATGCGATGATCAGAAGCGTCGCAAGGATCGGATGCTTTTTGTAATTTTTCAGAAAACGGATCAGAGATTCCATGCTTTCCTCCTTGTTTTTGTCCCGTTTCGGGGACGACTATACGATAGCATTATTTGCGGAAAAAAGCAATCTTTGTGACGCATCAAAGATTGCTTTTTTCGCGGTTTCGTGGTATCATCGAGTGCGTGCCGCACCTCCGCAAAATGCGGTCATAAAGGGCGGTATGATGCTTGAAAACGGTGACGGATCGGAGAGATACCTATGAGAATCGGAACGGGGTATGATGTGCATCGGCTGACGGAAGGGCGAAAGCTTATTCTGGGCGGCGTGACGGTGCCGTATGAGAGAGGTCTCGCGGGACATTCGGACGCGGATGTGCTGCTGCATGCGATCATGGACGCGCTGCTGGGAGCGTGCGCTCTCGGCGATATCGGGAAGCATTTTCCGGATACGGACCCGGCCTACAAGGACGCGGATTCGCGGGAGCTGCTGCGCCGTGTCGAGGCTTTGATCGCGGCCAAAGGACTGCTGATCTCCAACATCGATTCGACGGTGATCGCGCAGCGGCCGAAACTGGCACCGTATATCGAGGAGATGCGCGCCAACATCGCGCATGACCTGAAGATCGACATCGCGCAGGTGAGTGTGAAGGCGACCACCGAGGAGGGGCTCGGCTTTACGGGCGCAGGCGAAGGGATCGCCGCTCAGGCGGTGTGCCTTCTGGAACCGCTGGTCACGTACGATGACCCGTTCGGCGGATGCGGTTCCTGCGGAACATGCGGCGGATGTCCGAAAATGTGAGGGAGAAGACGGCAGATGACGATTGCACAGACGATTGCAAAAGAACTGAATGTGAAGATCACGCAGGTGGAGGCAGCGATCACGCTGATCGATGAGGGAAATACGATCCCGTTCATCGCTCGTTACCGCAAGGAGGCGACGGGACAGCTCAACGACGAGCAGCTCCGCGAGCTCAATGAGCGCCTCACATATCTGCGAAATCTTGAGGAGAAGAAGCAGCAGGTGCTCGCCACGATCGAGGAGCAGGGCAAGCTGACCGACGAGCTCCGCAAACAGATCGAAGACGCGACCACGATGGTGGCGGTGGAGGATCTGTACCGGCCGTACCGGCCGAAGCGCCGCACGCGCGCGACCGACGCGAAGGAGAAGGGGCTCGAGGGCCTGGCGGCGATCCTGACGATGCAGTACACGAAGGAATCGGTGGAGAAGGAGGCGGAGGCTTACCTCTCCGAGGAGAAGGGCGTTACGGACGTGCAGCAGGCGTTGCAGGGAGCGATGGACATCGTGGCCGAGTCCGTGAGCGACTCCGCGGACTATCGCAACTACATCCGCGGGATCACGTTCCGCAAGGGAATGCTTTATTCCGAGGCGAAAAATGCGGATTCCGAGGAGGCGTCCGTATATGACATGTACAAGAAATTTTCCTCACCGATCGAGAAGATGACCGGTTACCGCGTGCTTGCGGTCAACCGAGGTGAGAAGGAGAAGGTGCTGACGGTGCGTCTTGAGGCGCCCGAGGAGGACATCCTGCGGTATCTGGAGAAGCAGGTGATCGTGCGCGACAATCCGAACACGACGCCGTATCTGAAGCTCGCGATCGCGGACGCGTACCGCCGTCTGATCGCGCCCTCCATCGAGCGTGAGATCCGCAATGAGCTCACGGAAAATGCGGAGGACGGGGCAATCAAAATCTTCGACAAGAACCTCGAGCAGCTACTGATGCAGCCCCCGATCACCGGCAAAGTCGTGCTCGGCTGGGACCCGGCGTTCCGCACGGGCTGCAAGCTGGCGGTGGTGGACGCGACCGGCAAAGTGCTCTACACGGTTGTCATCTACCCGACGGAGCCGCAGAAGAAGATCGCGGAGTCGAAGGCAATGCTCAAGAAGATCATCGCGCATTTCGGCGTTGAGCTGATCTCGCTCGGCAACGGAACGGCCTCGAGAGAGTCCGAGAAGGTGATCGTCGAGCTGCTCTCGGAGATCCCGAAGAAGGTTTCCTACGCGATCGTCAGTGAGGCCGGCGCGAGCGTGTACTCTGCGAGCAAGCTGGCGACGGAGGAATTCCCCAAGCTTGATGTCGGAGCGAGAAGCGCGGCATCCATCGCGAGAAGACTGCAGGATCCGCTGGCGGAGCTCGTGAAGATCGATCCGCAGGCGATCGGCGTCGGTCAGTACCAGCATGACATGAACCAGAAGAAACTCGCGGACAATCTCGCGGGTGTCGTGGAGGACTGTGTGAACCGCGTCGGCGTGGATCTCAATACGGCGAGCGTTTCGCTTTTGGAGTATGTCTCCGGCATCAACAAGACGCTTGCGAAAAATATCGTGACGTACCGTGAGGAGAACGGCCGTTTCAAGAGCCGCAAGGAGCTCCTCAAGGTCGCGAAACTGGGACCGAAGGCGTTCGAGCAATGCGCGGGTTTCCTGCGCATCCGCGAAGGAAAGGAAGTGCTCGACAACACCGGCGTGCATCCCGAGAGCTATGCGGCGGCATACGCGCTTCTGGACCGGCTCGGTTTTACCGCGGCGGACGTTGCGGCGGGCGGTGCCAAGGGCATGCGCTCCAAGGTGAAGGACATCGGCAAACTGGCAGGAGAGTTGGGCGTCGGCGAGATCACGCTGACGGACATCATCGCGGAGCTTGAGAAACCGTCGAGAGACCCGCGTGAGGATATGCCGGGACCGATCCTGCGAAGCGACGTGCTGGAGCTTTCGGATCTGAAGCCCGGAATGATGCTGAAGGGAACGGTACGGAACGTCATCGACTTCGGCGCATTTGTCGATATCGGTGTCCACCAGGACGGTCTGGTACACATCAGCGAGCTTTCCGACCGCTATGTAAAGCACCCGCTCGATGTCGTGAAGATCGGCGACATCGTTGATGTGCGCGTGCTGAGCGTGGACGAAAAGCGAGGCCGCATCCAGCTTTCCATGAAGAGTGAGGGGCCGAAATCGTAATTACCTATTGACAGAATCGGTAATTCGCGGTATACGCTTATACTAATAAAGAGTTTACGGTCTGCCCGGCGACGGGAGAAAGGAGTGAATATGGCTTACAAAAGAATATTGACGATCCAGGATATCTCCTGTGTGGGACAGTGTTCCCTCACGGTAGCTCTTCCGATCCTTTCCGCGGCGGGGGTAGAGACCTGTATTTTGCCTTCGGCGGTGCTCTCGACGCACACCGGAGGTTTCAGCGGTTACACATTCCGTGATCTAACGGACGATATGCCCGCGATCAGCGCACACTGGAAGAAGGAGCACATTACCTTCGACGCGATCTACACGGGCTATCTCGGAAGCGTCCGCCAGATCGACATCGTGAAGGAAATCTTCGCGACGCACTGTAAGGGACTGCGCATCGTCGACCCGGCGATGGCGGATAACGGCCGCCTGTACGCGGGATTTGACGAGGCTTACGTGGAGGCGATGAAGGGGCTTGTCCGCGAGGCGGACATCATCCTGCCGAACATTACGGAAGCATGTATGCTCACCGGCGTGGAGTACCGTGAGGAGTATGACCGCGCATACATTGACGATCTGATCGCGAAACTGATCGAGGGCGGTGCCAAGACCATCGTGCTGACCGGCGTGAGCTATCGCCCCGGCTGTACCGGCGTTCTGGTGAACGTCAACGGCGTTTCGACGTACTATGAGCATCGCAAGATCGACCAGGGCAGCCACGGCACGGGCGACGTGTACGCGTCGGCTTTCGTCGGTGCGCTGATGCACGGCAAGAGCGAGCAGGAGGCGGCTTGTATCGCCGCGGACTTCACGGTTTTGTGTATCGAGAGGACGCAGGGTGATCCCAATCACTGGTACGGCGTCAAATTCGAACTGGCACTGCCGGACTATATCGACATTCTGAGAAAGTGAGATTAACGGATATCATGGAAGATAAACTGACGATCTATAACACACTGACGCGCAGCGTGGAGCGCTTTGTCCCGAACGAACCGGGCAAGGTCGCGATGTACACCTGCGGTCCGACGGTGTATCATTTTGCGCATATCGGCAACCTGCGCAGCTATCTCATGGAGGATATTCTGGAGAAGACGCTCCGCTACCTCGGCTACGATGTGAAGCGCGTCATGAACATCACCGACGTAGGTCATCTGTCCGATGACGGTGACAACGGCGAGGACAAGATGGTCAAGGGTGCGCAGCGCGAGCACAAGACGGTCATGGAGATCGCAAAATACTACACGGACGCATTTTTCGCCGACTGCGCGAAGCTGAACATCAAGACGCCCGACGTGGTGGAGCCAGCGACCAACTGCATTCCCGAGTTCATCCACATGATCGAGGTGCTTCTCGAGAAGGGTTACGCGTACCGCGCCGGGGAAAATGTGTATTTCGACACGTCGAAGCTCAAGGAGTACTACGTGCTCACGAACCACAGTGAGGATTCGCTCCTCGAGGGCGTGCGCGACGACGTTGATGTCGATCCGAACAAGAAAAATAAGAACGACTTCGTACTCTGGTTCACGAAGTCCAAGTTTGAGGATCAGGCGCTCAAGTGGGACAGCCCCTGGGGCGTCGGATATCCCGGCTGGCATATCGAGTGCTCCTGCATCAGCATGAAGCATCTCGGCGAGTACATGGACATCCACTGCGGCGGTGTGGACAACATTTTCCCGCACCACACGAACGAGATCGCGCAGTCGGAGTCGTATGTCGGTCACAAATGGTGCAACTACTGGTTCCATGTGAACCACTTAAATGACCGCGGCGGCAAGATGAGCAAGTCCAAGGGCGGCATCCTCACCGTCTCCGTTCTGGAGGAGAAGGGCTATGATCCGCTCGTGTACCGCATGTTCTGCCTGCAGTCGCACTATCGCAAGCCGTTGGAGTTCTCCTACGACGTTATGGACCAGGTGAAGAGCGCGTACACCAAGCTTCGCCGCAGGATCTCGACGCTCTCGCAGGAAGGCGCGGTGGATGAGGCGGTGTTTGCCAAGTACCGCGCGAGCTTTGAGGATGCGCTGTGCAGCGACCTCAACACGGCGTCCGCGATCACGGTCCTCTATGACATGCTGAAGGAGGACACGAACGAGGCGACCAAGTTCGCGATCGCGAAGAGTTTCGACGAGGTTCTCGGTCTCGGCGTGTGCGAGGAGCTGAAGGAGGAGCCGGCGGGCGATACCGACAGCGAGCTTGCAGCCTGGGTTGAGTCGATGATCGCGAAGCGTGCCGAAGCCAAGAAGCAGAAGAATTTTGCCGAGGCGGATGCCATCCGCGGCGAACTTCTCGAGCGCGGAGTTCAGATCCGCGACACCAGAGAGGGTGTAGTATGGGAGATCATTTCGAAGAGCTGAATTTCAAAGCGGCGATCCTTGCAAAAGCAGGGATCGCCGATTGTGACGTATCGATGCTTTCGCCGCTGACGCTGGCGTATATCGGCGATTGCGTCTATGAGTTGATCGTGCGCACCATCGTGGTGAGCGGGAGCGATGTCAATGTCAACCGGCTGCATAAGAAGACGTGCGGCTATGTCAATGCACAGAAGCAGCGTGAGATCCTGCAGGCGATCACGGACCGGCTGACCGAGGCGGAGCTTTCCGTCGCGAGACGGGGGCGAAATGCCAAATCCCACTCGGTGGCAAAGCACGCGTCGGTCTCGGATTACCGGCACGCGACCGGCTTTGAGGCGCTGTGCGGATATTGGTATCTGACCGGACAGAACGAGCGCATGATCGAGCTGATCACCGGCGCGATCGGCGCGCCGGAAGAGA
>JBGUPV010000210.1:0-4841 GCA_045130455.1 Lachnospiraceae bacterium
ACGCTTTCAAACAGCACGACCAATACATCTCAACGGAGGTAGTTTCTCATGAATATCAAAGGACAGTCCTTTCTGACATTGATGCAGTTTACACCGGAACAGATCACGGAATTCCTCGATCTCGCGGAATGGCTTCGTTATTGCAAGAGAAATCGTATCCGCGTGAGCGGCTGCGAGGGCAAGAACATCGCGCTGATCTTCGAGAAGACGAGCACGAGAACGCGCTGCTCCTTCGAGGTGGCTGCGTACGACCTCGGCATGGGCGCGACGTACCTCGATCCCAAGGCCTCGCAGATCGGCAAGAAGGAGAGCATCCAGGATACGGCACGTGTGCTCGGCCGTATGTTTGACGGCATCGAGTACCGCGGTTTCGGCCAGGAGATCGTGGAGAACCTCGCAAAATATGCCGGCGTTCCGGTTTGGAACGGCCTGACCAACGAGTATCATCCAACGCAGATGCTCGCGGACCTTCTGACGATCCGCGATTATTTCGGACGCCTCAAGGGCATCCGTCTCACGTACATGGGCGACGCCCGCTACAACACGGGTAACTCCTTGATGATCGCCTGCACGAAAATGGGACTTCATTTTACGTGCTGCGCCCCGAAGAAGTACTGGCCGAACGAGGCTTTGATCGAGACCTGCCGCGGTTACGCGAAGGAGTCCGGTGCCACCCTCACGTTCACGGAGGACGTGGTCGAAGGAACGACCGGCGCGGATGTGCTCTCGACGGACGTGTGGGTTTCGATGGGTGAGCCCGATGAGATCTGGGAGGAGCGTATCAACGACCTGCTTCCGTACCGCGTGACGATGGATTGCATCGAGCGCGCGGCGGACGACGTGATCTTTCTTCACTGCCTGCCGAGCTTCCACGACCTCAACACCGAGATCGGCCGCGCGATCAGTGAGCGTTTCGGCATCAATGAGATGGAAGTTACAGACGAAGTGTTCGAGTCGAAGTACAGCAAGGTATTTGACGAGGCGGAAAACCGTATGCACACGATCAAGGCCGTAATGTACGCGACGCTCTCCGAGGAACCCTGGCCGGGCGATGAGATCGCGAAGGTGTGCGGCGCAAAATAACCGCATTTTACGAAAAACATAATGAAATGATGAGACTACTCGTGTAGAATAAATGCGAGTCGTCCGGAGAGATGACCATGTCACAGGAAAGAACGGTCTTGTGCGGAAGCAATGCGTACGAGAAAAAGTTTTATCTGAATGAAGATTTTCGCGGCTTGCCGTCGGAGGTGCAGAAGGAACTCAAGATCATGTGCGTTCTGTTCACCGAGAAGGTGGGCGGCGTGTTGACGCTCGAGTTCGACGAGGACGGCGAGCTCTCTTTCCATACCACCGCCAGGGAAGGCGACCTAATGTACGATGATATCGGCAGCGGGCTCGAGGTGAAGCGGCTGAGCAATGAGCAGCGCGACCTTCTGGAGGCGCTCGAGATGTATGTGAAAGTATTTTATCTGGGTTTGGAGGCTGAGGAAAATGGCGACGACGAGTAATGTGAAGGATCTGCTGCTGGCGGTCGATGTCGGCAACACGAATCTTACTTTCGGCATTTTCCGCGGTGCGGAGATCGTCGGAACGTTCCGCATGACGACCAAGCTGACCCGGACTTCGGACGAGTTCGGCGTCTGGATCAAGAACCTTCTGGCGGAGAGAGGCGTGTCCTGCGAGCAGCTCCGCGGCGTGATCGTGGCGTCGGTTGTGCCCGGCATCATGCACTCGCTCAATTCGGGTATCATCAAATATCTCGGACACACGCCGATCGTTGTGGGCGCGGGTATGAAGACGGGCCTTCGCATCAAGATGGCCAATCCGTTGGAACTCGGCGCGGACCGCGTGGTAGACTGCGTGGCCGGCTACGAGATCTACGGCAAGGAAGACCATACGGCGGTCATGGTGATCGACTTCGGCACGGCTACGACGTACGACCTGGTGCTCGACGGCTGCGTATTTGTCTGCGGTATCACGAGCCCGGGCATCCGCATCAGTGCCAACGCGCTGTGGCATGAGGCGGCCAAGCTGCCTGAGATCGCGATCGAGAAGCCGGCGACGATCATGGCGACCGACACGATCACGAGTATGCAGGCGGGCCTTGTCTACGGCTGCATCGGCCAGACCGAGTACATCATCCGCAAAGTAAGGGAGGAAGCGGGCCTTGCGAACATGAAGGTTGTGGCGACCGGCGGCCTCGGACGGATCATTTCCGGCGAGACGGACCTGATCGATGTCTATGATCCCGACCTGACACTCAAGGGTCTGCAGATCATCTACGACCGTCAGAAGAGATCGCGCAAGTGACGGCTTTCGGAAGATGATGACGGTCTGTCTTTGGAAAATGAGATGATACAGCCGCTTCGGTTGACAACGCTGGCGGCTGTTTTTCTTGCGAAACGGAAGCGAGTTGTACCTGAGGATTGCTGCGCCTGAATAAATGCATGAGGTATGAGGGAGAGAGCATTGAGCTTTTATATAGGTAAAATCGAAGTGAGCACACCGCTCGCCCTCGGTCCGATGGCGGGGATCACGGATCTCGTGTTCCGCCGTCTGTGCAAGGAACAGGGCGCCGGCCTTCTCTACACGGAGATGGTGAGTGCGAAGGGTGTGATGTACCGCAATCCGAACACCGCAGAACTGATCGCGACGGAGCCTTCGGAGCATCCGATCGGACTTCAGCTCTTCGGCGCGGATCCGCAGATCATGGCGGAGCAGGCAAGGGTGCTTGAGGAAAAGGACTTCGATTTCTTCGACATTAATATGGGCTGTCCGGTCCCGAAGGTCGTCAACAACGGCGAGGGGTCGGCGCTGATGAAGGATCCGAAGCTTGTGTATGAGATCGTGCACGCGATGGTGCGTTCGCAGAGCAAGCCGGTGACCGTGAAGATCCGGAAGGGCTTCGGAACCGAGCAGGCGGTTGAGGTCGCGAGAGCGGCGGAGGACGCGGGAGCGTCGGCGGTCGCGGTGCACGGAAGACTCCGGCAGGAATACTACGCGGGGCATTCGGACTGGAGCTGCATCCGGCGGGTTAAGGAGGCGGTGTCGGTCCCGGTGATCGGCAGCGGCGACGTCACAAGCTGCGAGGACGCCCTCGCGATGATGCGGGAGACCGGCTGTGACGGCGTGATGATCGCACGGGCGGCCCGCGGGAATCCGTGGATCTTTGCGCAGTGCAAAGCGTACCTTGAGGACGGGACGATCCTCCCGAAACCGACGGTGCGCGAGATCAGCGACACAGTGCTGCGGCACGCGAAGATGGCGTGTGAGTTTAAAGGTGAATATATCGCGATGAAGGAAATGCGAAGCCACGTTGCGTGGTACTACGCGGGGCAGCCGGGATCGGCGGCGCTGCGCAGGGCGGCCAATACGATCGCGACTTACGGCGAGCTCGAGGGGCTCGTCGGCGAGTGGCTTGCGGAGCGGGAGCGCCGCGCCGCATCCGACGGAGTCTGACGGTCCGCCGGAAAAAAGCTTATGACAGAACACCGGGCGGACGAGTTCGCCGGCAAGGAGGAAACGTGAAAGGATTTATCAAAAAGAGAGAGCTCCGCTATGCGCAGGAGCATTTTCAGGAAGTCCACCATACGACGCTGAACCCGGAAGGCCCCGGCGTTGTGCGGATTCATCTTGTGCCGCCGAAGCTTGACGGTGAGGAACTTGTCGGAAGTGTCGCCATCATCAACGGACAGGATGTCATTCCGGTCAACGTGTCCTGGAGCATTCTTCTGACTGAGCTGATCGAGGAGACGAACCGCTACAGCGGGCACGAGATCAGCGATAAGGACGCGAAGCAGATCGTCAGGAAGACGTGCAAGGGCGTCCGCAAGGTCTATCCGCTTTTGTTCAACCCGAGGCTGCGCCGCGACATCGAGCGCATCATGACGACGTTCCAGCAGATCGCGTACGGGCTCCCCGTGGACGAGGAGATCGCGTACCTGCGGCTCGGCGATTACGCGCCTCACATGCGCGCGCCGCACCGCATGGATCTTCTGGTGAGCGCCATGACGAAAGACGGAAAATGGCACTGCAACCAGAAGTGCGTCCACTGCTACGCGGCGGGCCAGGAGCATGCCGAAGAGAGTGAGCTCGACACCGATTCGTGGAAGAAGATCATCGACCGGTGCCGCGCGGCCTGCATTCCGCAGTTGACATTTACCGGCGGCGAGCCGACGATGCGAGACGATCTCTTCGAGCTGATCGACTACGCAAAATGGTTCGTCACCCGCCTGAACACCAACGGCATCCGCCTGACAAAGGATTACTGCGAAAAACTGCTCGCGGCGTCGCTGGACAGCGTGCAGATCACATTTTACTCGGACGACGAGAAGATCCACAATCAGCTCGTCGGCGGCAACGGCTACGAGGATACCGTGGCAGGAATCTGCAACGCCCTTGCGGCCGGGCTCAGCGTCAGCGTGAACACGCCGCTTTGCACCGTGAACCGCGACTATTTAAGAACACTTCGGTTCCTGCACGGACTCGGGGTTATGTATGTGACATGCTCCGGCTTGATCACGACCGGCAATGCCGCGGGCGAGGAATCGGCGCAGCTGCAGCTGACCCACGCCGAGATCCGCGAGATCCTGCGCGAGGCGGTCGCGTTCTGTGAGGAAAACGCGATGGAGATCAACTTCACCTCGCCGGGCTGGGTGGGAAGCGATTTCTGCGATGAACTCGGCATCAGCACGCCGAACTGCGGCGCGTGCCTGAGCAACATGGCGATCACCCCGAGCGGCAATGTGGTGCCGTGCCAGAGCTGGCTCTCGGACGCACCGCTCGGAAACATGCTGAGCGATGACTGGGAGACGATCTGGAACGATCCGGTCTGCGCG
>JBGUPV010000211.1:0-2272 GCA_045130455.1 Lachnospiraceae bacterium
ATCTGTTATCACCGGAGCCGTGGTCTCAACGACTGTGACGGAGCATCCACCTACAAGGGAGATCGCGTATGAAACGCGCCGGACGTAGGAGATGTTCGAAACTGCCGTTAACTGTGAAGACCTTATGGCGCTGAAGAAGGTTCTGAAAAATGAAGCGGCTGATCATGTAAGAAGGAAAAGGCGAAAAAAGCGTTGACGACGCGCGTCGGAACGCATAAAAGGAGAGCAACATGAACGAACGCATGGATCCGAAAAAACTTCACATCGCGATGTGCTATTTTCCGCAGCAGTTCTGGGACGAAGAACATCTGAAACAGGCTGTTGACTGCGGGATCGATCTGTTCATTTATCTCATTGGCGCTCCAAGATCTTTTCTTGATCTGATGCAGAAATACGGGATCGGCGCGATCGAGCACGGTGCCGTCCCGGGACATCGCGGCAGCGGCTGGGAAGGGCAGTTCTCGGAGACGAATCCGCTTTCCATTTACGAACAGGCGGCCGGCAGATTCGAAGATCACCCGGCGATCTGGGCGGTCAACGAATGCGACGAACCATCCGCTCTCGATTTGCCGCATCACGGCATCGTCATTGATGCCATCAACCGTGCCTTCCCGCATCAGTTCCCGTTCATCAATCTGTTTCCGAGCTATGCCTCCGTTGCGGAAAACACCGAGGATCAGGCGAAAAGCCAGCTCGGAATCCGTTCATACGAGGAATATCTGCGGCGTTACACGGAATGCGTCGGACTTGACTACATCTGCTTCGACGATTATATGTACGCGCACGAGGACAACCCGCGTGCAGGGCAGTTCTTCGACAATCTCCGGCTCGTCGCAGAAGCCTGCCGGAGAACGGGGCGGCGCATGTGGTGCCTGCTGCAGTGCGGTGAGATCTGCGATCTGCCGGCGGACATCACGGTGAACAAGCTCCGTTTTCAGGTCAACGGCGCCATGGCGTTCGGCGCGGAGATGATCGGCTGGTGGGAAGGGTCGCAGATCATCGGTGCGGACGGCGAGCCGAACGAACAGTTCACCCGCCTGAAGACGGTGCACCGTGAGACGCTTGCCGTCGCGAACAACTACATGCGCTACCGCAGCGTGAATACGGTTCTGGTCGGCTTCCCGGACGGTGATCCGATCCCGGAGGGCAGTCATATGGAATCGTTCCCCGCGCTGAATACCGGCGTTTTCTTCAACGTTCACTCCGAGAACGGCAAGGCGCTGTGCATCGGGCAGATGACGGCGCGGGACGGCAGCGGCAGGCAGGCGTTGTGGATCATGAACGCGTGCGATTATACCGGCACGGACGAGGAACCGGCGCGTGTGACGATGAATGTGCGGCACCGCATGGTCCGTGTACACGGGGCGGCTGATATGCTTACCGACGGAGGTACAATTTCCTTTTCTCTGCCGGTCTGCTGTGCGGCGCTCGTTGAAGCGGACGGGTGATGCCGTCTTCCAGAGATCCGACAGCAGCTTCCTTTAGACAAAAGGAAAAATACATTGGGAATGTGTTTCGTACTCGCCGCCAATGCCGCTTGATAGCACCGACTTGTTCATGTCTCAGGAACTGCAGACAGAACACGAAGGGGATCTTTACCGAGCCGAGATTTCCGACACGATATATTCAGCAGTTTCTTGGCAGAGGAGGAATTCTTCATGAAAAAACGTTGGTTCAGTTTCCTTCTGACTCTGTTGCTGATCCTCACAGCCTGCGGGAACGCCGAGACGCCGGAGGAGACCGCGCAGACCTCGGAAGCCGCGCCCATCGAAGTTCCGGAAGAAGAGACGGAAGAGACGGACGCCCGGAACATCAAAGACGACGTCCCGCAGCTCGACTTTGGAAGCGGTTCGTTCCGCAGCATCGGGCAGAGCAGCGGCAACAAGGACATCTATGCAGCGGAAGAGACGGGAGAGGCGCTGAACGACGCGATCTACATCCGGAACCGCAGCGTAGAAGAACGTCTTAACATCGTGATCGAACCGATGGAAGAGATTTGGTACACGGATTTGTCTTCGAAAATCCACCAGTGCGTCCTCGGCGGGGACGACGCCTACGAGCTGATCCTCGGACAGATGGAGCAGTCCGGCGCGGACAGTCAGGAGGGCATCTTCCGCAACTGGTACGACGTGCCGTACACCGACTTTTCCAAGCCGTGGTACCCGAAATCCGTCACCGACCGGTCCGCGTCCATCAACGGAAAGATGTACATCGTTGTCAGCGACATGCTGATCACCTTCGCCTCCAACACATGGGCTGTCGTTTTCGACAA
>JBGUPV010000212.1:0-5320 GCA_045130455.1 Lachnospiraceae bacterium
CCGCCTGCTGCGCCCGGCTTGTAGACGATGGCGATCTTGCGACCCTCCTCGTACCAGGTGCTCTTCGAGCCGAGGCGGATGTACGTCGAATCCCATTCCTTGAGGGACGTCGCGCCTTCCGCGACACTCCAGATGGGCGTTCCGTCAACCTTGGCCGCGCTCTGTCCGCCGTCGTCGCTCTTCTTCAGCGCACTGCCGCGCTCCGTTGAACCGAAGCCCTCAAAGAGTGCCTTGACCACCGTCGGATAATTCCACTCGTTAGTCTTGCGGTTGATGTACGCGTGGCTCTCGCCGCCGCTCTTCGAATCGCTGCCGTTGTCCCAGATCACGATTGGGATCCCGTACGCATGGGACATCGTGCCCATGCAACGGGCCCATTTGACGCGCTCGTCGGTGTTATTTTTCTCCGTCGCGCTCGTCTCACCGAGCACCACGGGAATCCCGTTGTCGAGGAACACGCTCTTGATATTGTCAAAGACTGCCTTGATCTCGCCTGCGTCCTTGTCCTCGCTGAACGTCTTCTGCTTGTCGGACAGGCAGAAATCGTACGGCGAATAGCAGTGTACCGACGCGATCAGATTGCCCGCAACCTCGCCGTTGTAGGTGGGAAGCGACACCGCGGACATCACGTTGCCCGAGCACGAAGCCGCATATCCCGGGATCATCAGGCAGCGCTCCGCGTTGTGACCCTTGCCGTTTCCGCGCACCGTCTCGGCAAATACCTGCGAGAGGTAGTTGACCGCCTCGTACGCGTCCGAGGTTCCGGTCCACTCCACGGTCGTGCCGGACATTCTGGGCTCATTCATGCCCTCGAAGATCAGATGCTGGTCGTAGTCTGCAAAATAATCCGCGATCTGTGCCCACACCGCCGCCAGTTCTTTGCCGACCTTGCGGTAGGTCTTGTCGAGCGTCGAAACGTTGACCCACGACTCGTGGTGCACGTTGATGATGACAAACATTCCCTCGTTGTACGCGTAGTCGACGATCTCTTTCACGCGCGCGAGGAATACTTCCCTGATCTTGTAATTGTCAATAACGTTGATCTCCTTCTCCCAGGTGATCGGGATACGGATCGTGTTGAATCCCGCCGCATGCACCGTCGAGATCAGCTCCTGCGTCACCTGCGGATTGCCCCAGGCCTTCTCATGGGCGTAAACATCCACTCCGCCACCGCCGGTCGCGTCGAGCGTGTTGCCGAGATTCCAGCCGATGCCCATCTTCGCGACAACGTCCGCCGCCGTCAGCCCGGTCAGCTCCGATGCCGGTGCTTTCTCAGCGGCCGCCTTACGCGTGAGACCGCCGAACATTCCCGCGATCATCGCCGCCAGGCACAGAGCCGCGGCAAATCTTCGAAGGATCCGATTCCTCTTATACTTTTTCATATCTTTCATAACCTCCGGTATTCTACCCTGCCGGTCCGAGTCCGTGCGCCCCCTCGGCCGCACAACTCACCGAGGATAATTGTAGTGGAAAGCGCCGATACCGTCAATGCGTTTTCTTATGCATCCTCATTCTGCGCGCAATCGCCGTAATTTGCGTCATATTTTTTCGGAAAATGCGCATTTTCCGGGAGTTTTACATTTCCGGCGCAGTGTGGTATACTGACCGCGGACGGTCACGGGCCGTCCGAAGCCGCACGCGGCAACGATCCTGCGAAAGGAGGTCCTGCTTTATGAACGAAAAGATCATCCGCTCACTGCTCCTGGAACCGCAGCGGATCTCGCTTCTTCTGCGCGACACGGTGACCTCCACAAACCTTCTGGTCAAGGAGCTCGGGGCGCAGGGGGCGCCCGAGGGAACGCTGATGGTCGCGCGCGAGCAGACGCAGGGACGCGGCCGGATGGGACGCCGCTTCGAATCGCCGCACGGCACCGGACTGTATTTTACGCTGCTGCTCCGGCCCGATCTTCCGCTGTCGCGGAGTCTGCAGATCACGATCCTCGCCGCTGTCGCGACGGCTGAAGGGATCGAAGCCGCCACCGGGCGTAAGCCGGATATCAAATGGGTGAACGACCTGTATCTCGACGACCGCAAGATCTGCGGGATCCTCGCGGAATCCTCGCTCATGCCCGGCACGGACCGGATCGCATACACGGCTCTCGGCATCGGGATCAATATTGAGGAGCCGGAAGGGGGATTTGCCGGCACCGCAGCCGGTGTCGCCGGAGCTCTCTTTCCGCATGGGAGTGCCCCGAAGGATATCGCCGAGTCACTTCTCGCGGCGATCACAAACCGGATCCTCGCATACTACGACGAACTTTGCGCCGGCGGGCCGCTCACATACATGGAGCGCTACCGCGCGTCAAACTATCTGTTTGGGAAGGATGTCCTGCTGATCGGGGACATCACCGCCCCCGCCTCCGCCCGCAGGGCCCACGCCTTCGCGATCGATGAGGAGGGACGGCTGCTCGTGACACTTCCCGACGGCACGACCGAGGCGGTCTCCTCCGGGGACGTCACGGTACGGATCAACTGAGACCGCACCTTCGGGGCGCGCTCGAAGTTGACCGAAAGAAAGGAAACAAAGGATGAATATCGAAGAATATGTAAAGGCCAAAAAGGCCGGTGAAAAAGAATACGATTACTGCGTATCCAAAGGTATCCACCCGTACCTGGTATGTCTCGACGACATGCTCGCGCGCGTCGAAGTCGACAGCCGCGTAAAGCTCGGGCTTACGGAAATACCGATGTACAAGATCGCGGGTACGTACAATGAAGGCCGGAGCAACGCGTTTGCCCGCAACTTCATGCCGCTCCTCGACAAGGACTCCGAGTTCGCCATGAAATGGGCCAACCTCTATGAGTCCATGGAGGCCGAGGGCATGCGCGATCCCGTCATCGCCTACGAATTTCTCGACCAGTATTACATTCAGGAGGGCAACAAGCGCGTCAGCGTATCCCGCTGCATGGGCGCGGTCTCGATCGAGGGCTACGTCACGCGCATCATTCCGAAGAAAAATGATACCCGCGAAGTCCAGATGTACTACGAGTTCCTGGACTTCTACGAAAAGACACAGATCAACTACCTTTCCTTCTCAAAGGAAGGCAGCTATTCGCTTCTTTTGAAAGCGACCTACAACAACACCGAGCAGGTCTGGGACGACACGATGAAAGCGGACTTCCGCTCCGCCTACATCGCCTTCAGCAAGGAATTCCTCGCTCGAGGCGGCAGCAAGCTCTCGCTCACGACGTCGGACGCCTTCCTCGTGTATCTGAGCATCTTCGGCTACGAGGAGGCCAAGGAGGCACTCGCCTCCGAGTTCCGCGACAATATCGGCAAGATCTGGAACGAGTTCGAGCTCTACAGCCATCACCGCACGATCTCGATCTCTCTGAACCCGATTACCGAGCCCAAGAAGCACACCTTCTCGATGCTCATGTCGCCGAAGACGTACGCGGCCGCGTGGGTGTACGAGAAGCCCAAGGAGATCAGCGCGTGGACGTACGCCCATGAGCTCGGGCGCGAGTACGTGGAGGACGTGCTCGGCAAGCAGATCAACACGGACGCCGTCTTCGGTGTCTCCGTGACCGAGGCCGTGGAGACGATGGAAAAGCTGATCGCCGACGGTTACAACATCATTTTCGCCACGTCGCCGCAGTATTTTCCGGCGTGCGCAAAAGTCGCCGTCGAGCATCCGGACGTCAAGGTCCTCAACTGCTCTCTGAACCTCTCGTCGCGCCATGTGCGCTCCTACTACCTGCGCATGTACGAGGCAAAATTCATGATCGGCGCCCTCGCGGGTGCGCTGGCCACGGACGACCGCATCGGCTACGTCGCGGACTATCCGGTCTTCGGCGTGACCGCGAGTATCAATGCGTTCGCCCTCGGCGCCCGTATGGTCAACCCCAAGGCCGAGGTGTACCTCGAGTGGTCGACGGTCAAGGGAAATGAGCCGAAAGTCCGGTTCCGCGAGAAAGGCATCACGCTCATCTCGAGCCGCGATCTCAACGCTCCGGGCAGTCTCTCCCGCGAGTTCGGTCTCTTCCGCAGGGACGGCGAGGACGTCGCGAAAAACTACGCGCTGCCGGTATGGCATTGGGGGAAAATGTACGAGGACATCCTCCGCTCCATCCGCAACGGCAACTGGAAAGACGAGGAGGAATCCGCAGACAACCGCGCTCTCAACTACTGGTGGGGCATGTCCGCGGGTGCCATCGACGTCATCTACTCCGACCGCATCCCAACCGGTACGAAGCTTCTTCTGAAGATCCTTCGCACGTCACTGACGACCGGCGGGTTCAATCCGTTTTCCGAGTTGTTGAAGTTCCAGGACGGTACGCAGCTCGAGGCCGGTGACGGTCTCAATCCCGAGGATATTCTCAAGATGAACAAGCTTCTGTACAACGTTCACGGAAGCATTCCGACGATCGACGAGATCAGCGACGAGTACCGCGCATTTATCGAGGCGCAGGGCATTTTCCGGCCGGAGGCGGACACGCACTTAAGCGATGCCAGCCCCATTGTCGGTCCGGATGTCCTGCCCGTCGCGCAGGCCTCGGACGCCGTCGTAAATGATGCCGCAGAATCCGCAACTACCACCGACACGGAAGGTTAACCCACCATGAAGATCCTCGTTGTCTCCGACAAAGAATCCAAAGCACTCTGGGATTACTACGAGCCCGGCAAACTCGATCCGTACGATCTCATCATCTCGTGCGGCGACCTGGCTCCGCAGTATCTCTCCTTTCTTGCGACGTTCACCAAGGCACCGGTTTTGTATGTGCACGGCAACCACGACGACTGCTACGAGCAGACGCCGCCGGACGGCTGCACCTGCATCGACGGGAAGCTTTACTTCTTCCGCGGACTCCGCATCGTCGGCTTAGGCGGTTCGATGCGCTATCGCCCCGGCATCCATCAGTACACGGACGCGGAGATGTCCCACCGCGTGCGAAAGCTTCGCTACGGGCTCTGGAGAAGTCACGGATTCGATCTGCTGGTGACACACTCGCCGGCCAAGGGACTCGGTGACGCCGAGGATCTGACTCACACCGGTTTCGAGGCTCTCACCCACATGCTCGACCGGTACCATCCGAAATATCATATTCACGGACACGTTCACGCGAATTATTCCTACAAGAAAAAAGGACCGATCCAATACGGTCCCACAACGATTCTCAATGTGTACGAGTCCTATGTGCTCGAAATCCCCGACCCGCCGGCACAGCCCAAGCGCCGCCGGCGGCACAAAACAAACTGAATACCACCGACGTCCCGCGGCGATCCGCGGGGCGTCTTTTTTGTTGTTGACAGAACCGGCGCCCTGTGGTATGCTCTGCGTTGCGGTCTTTGCGGGCATTTCCGCCCGGAACAACGCGG
>JBGUPV010000213.1:0-4845 GCA_045130455.1 Lachnospiraceae bacterium
CGTCTTGCCGGAAACATTCAGGTTCTCCGGCCAGCCCGGGATCTCCGCGCCGATCAGCCGGATGAACGCCTCGATGAACGATTTGTCCGGATCGGTCAGCGCTTCCACGCACGGATACATGTATTTCGCGTCGCTGATATCGATCGGCATGATATCGAACATCAGCTTGTTGTCCCACCAGGACTCCGCAAACACGCCGCCGTCCTCGCGGACAAACGCAAACTGCTGAACCTTCGAATCATCCTCAAACTTGATGTCGCTGAAGAGAAGGTAGCCGTCCTCCTGCTTCACGAGTTTGTCCTTCTCGATGTACGTGGTGGTCTCGCCGTCCTCGATCCAGTTGGACGTATACTTTACCGTCACGTTTCCGTCGGCAAATGTCTTGTTGAATGCCTCGGCAATGCGCTCGAACACCGAGCCTTCATCGTCGAACCCCGGATCTTCCGTCGGCGTGGGATCCACCGGGCCGGTCACCTCGCCCGTCGGCGTCTGCGTCGGCGCCTGTGTCACCTCGGTCGTCGGTGCCTTGGTCGGCACACTGTTATCTTTCTTCTTGTCATCCGCGTCCTTCTCCTTGCCGCACGCGGACAGTACGAGCAACAACACTGCGATCAGCAGCACACCTTTGATACGTTGTTTCATAAATAACACCCCCATGACAAGCTGCATGCTTGAACTTTCGATCATTTTACCATAGGACAAGCGCTCCTGTCAATATAATTTACATATGTTGTTAAAAGAAATTGACCCTCTCGGAAAATGAGCATAAAATCCTATAACAGGCTATCATTTTTAACTTCCTTTTTCTTGCGTTTTTACGGTTTACATATTGGCTTTTCTCTGCTATAGTATGCGTCAAAAAGAATTTATCAAGGAGGAAACCTCCATGGCAACAGCAACAACAAAAGCAGTGGCAGCACCGCGTCTGCGGTCTCTGAAAACGAACAACAAAACACTCTGGATCACCGTGACCGCCGTGTTTATGGCGTTGAATATCGCGCTTGCAAGCTTCGGTATCCCCGTACCCGGCGGACACCTCTACCTCTGCGACGTCATCATCGTTACCGCAGCGCTTCTTCTCGACCCGCTCGCGGCGTTCCTCGTCGGCGGCGTCGGCTCATTTCTCGGCGACATGATCTTCTACCCCGCGCCGATGTTCGTCTCGCTCGTGACGCACGGACTTCAGGCGGTCGTGATCTCGCTCATCGCCGGATACGCGTGGAAACAGACAAAAAAGAAGCGTTTTGTCATTTGCCTTATTGCAACTCTGGTCGGAGCTGTTATAATGGTAGTCGGATACACGCTCGGCAAGATCTACGTGTATTCCACGCTCGCGGACGCGATCCTCAAGCTTCCCTATGAGATCGCGCAGGCGCTCCTCGGAGTGGTCGTCGGCCTTCTGCTGTGCTTCCGTTCCGGCCTGGACTCGACGTTCAACCGCGTCGGTAATGATCGGTCTTGCTGAAAGGACTGACTACGATTCCTATGGATTTTTCAGAAATAACCGAGCAGAGCCGTCAGGCAGCGACGGAGATCATTGAGGCGGCTAAGCTCACGAAGGGCTCTCTCTTCGTCATCGGATGTTCCTCGAGCGAAGTACTCGGAAGCCGCATCGGAACGGCGACCAACCTCGACTCGGCCAATGCGATCTACGACGGCATCATTCCCGTGCTCCGTGAGCATGGAATCATGGTCGCGGCACAGTGCTGCGAGCACTTAAACCGTGCGCTCGTCGTCGAGCGCTCCACGATGGAGCACTACGGCTTCGAGCAGGTCAACGCGATCCCGCAGCCGAACCACGCGGGCGGCGCATTTGCCACCGTGTGCTACAATCGCTTTGAAGATCCGGTGCTGGTGGAGTCCGTGGAAGCCAGGGGCGACGCCGGGATCGACATCGGCGGAACGATGATCGGCATGCACATCCACAACGTCGTCGTGCCTCTTCGCATCTCTCTCCGCAAGATCGGCGAAGCGCCCATCATCTGCGCAAGACGCCGTCCGAAGTACGTCGGCGGCAGCCGCGCCATCTACGATGACGCCCTGATGTAAGACACAACAGTTACAGCCGTTGATCACACGAAGA
The DNA here is from genome assembly GCA_045130455.1 of Lachnospiraceae bacterium. GTDB lineage: Bacteria > Bacillota > Clostridia > Lachnospirales > Lachnospiraceae > ISDg. The sequence goes on from JBGUPV010000213.1 coordinate 2,084, forward strand.
TCGCGGCTGTATTTTTGTCCGGATTGTTTTTTGTTTCGCGATGTGATATTCTGATTTAATACCAATACTACACACCGGCAGGTTCGGACATTGCCGGTCGAGGGGATACTATGAGTGAAGAGACAAACAAACGAAAATTCTTTACCCGCTCGCGCCTGATCGCGTGGGCGGTTGCTGCTGCGATCCTGGTCCTGCTGTTCATCGCGTTGACGCAGATTCTTCCGTGGTTCATCGGCAAATATCTGAACTCCGAACGGGAAGCGCGAGAGATCGTAGATCTGAAGGTTACGAGCAAGAACGGAAAGGCGACACTCACACTGCCGTCCTGCGTGTACGATGGTGATGCCTTTTTCGTCGGCGACCGCTCGGAGTTTGAGATCACGTATATGGCAGGCGCCGTTAAAACCGAAGACTTCTACGCGAAAGCATTAAATTGCCCGTACTACATCGGGTCGGTCAACGACATGGGCAGCACCTCACACTTTTACCCGGCTTCGGAACATCTCACGGATGTACACACCGGTAATCTGTACAATCTTTTCCTCGTGAAAGGCCATTGTTTTGCGATCAACTACAAAGGACCCTCGGAGAACCCCGTTCATTACGACAGCACGGTAGACGTCTTCGAGACGATGATCTGCGTCCCGACCGAGGATGTCGGTATCTGTTATTTCGCATTTCCGTTCAACGCCGACAGAACATTGCGCACGACAGGACGTGGAACGCCGGAAGGCGGTTTGGTCCGTTACGACACGATGATCGGTTTCCGCAGCTACGAGGAAATGGCTCAGTTTTACGGTTTGATAAACAACAGCCTGTACTCCCTCGACGATGTGACAAAAACCATCCGCGTGCGATTGTTCAACCACGATGACAAAGAGTCCGCCACCGTTGCAAAACTCACATTCCAAGCAGACGGCGTGACTGTCACGTATGAACAGCCTTAACGGGCGCACTGAACACATGACACCATGATTTAAGAAAAACAACGGACCGCAATCCGAAGACTGCGGTCCGTTGTTTTTTATATCTCTCAATTCCCTAACAACCGGTTTTATCTGCCGTTCTGCGGCGTACTACAGCTGTAGTTCTTAGATCTTTCAGTGTTCAGACTATGTCTCAAGGCTCCTTCGTCAGCTTGCGTTCGCCTGCCCGGATTCCGGATTCTCGTCCCAGTACTCGTACTCAGTGACGTGCCGGTAATCGGTTCCGTCGTACATGACCTCCTTGATCACACGCCCCTGAAGATCAAATTCGATGTAATATCCATCCGCCGGATTTGCCGCCTGAATCAACCGGCCCGACTCATCGAAGGTCACCTGATAGCTCGTTGTTTCCTTGGTCCTGCCCCACTTATTCGTAGTCATCGTGCGGTACTCAAACCAGTCTACATCTCCGTACGGGTCCTTAATTTGCACATAGTACACCTCCGCCTTGCTCGTGCACTTGCCGTCCTCATAGTTCATGTTCATCTCGGCTTTGACCGGTCCCGCGATTCCTTCCTCCTCCAGGAAAGAAACGATCTTTTCGTGCTCGATCTGACCGTTTATATAGGTCCTTTCGACTGTCTGCTCGCCGTCTTCGTTGTATTCCTCCTCCTTTTCGGGAACAAACTTCTTCGCTGTCGGATCCCATCGCTCCGTAGCCGTAGATGCAAGCTGACCGTTATCGTGATACGTGTTCGTGATGTTCGCTGCCGAATAATACTCCCCGTTATCGTCATAATCATGATACGAATCTTTCAGCAGGCGGTCCTCGGCATCGTATTGCCTGGTTCTATCCACGGAAACCTTTCCTTCATCGCGAAAGCTCTTATCTGCAACGACGTAACCGTCGGAGTCATAGGAAAATGTCGTTTCCGCATACAGGTCGGCATTTCCATCAGAAACATAACTATATGACAACCACCGCAACTTCCGTCCGGATTCGTCGTAGTAGTTTTCCCCGGACTCCAGCAAGCGTTCCGGTTCACCCGACAAAACAAAGCGATCATACCATTTCCACGTCCCCTTACGCTCGGCCGCGTCATACGTTTCCTCGTACCGATGCTCGGCATCTTCGTAGAACGCGTACGTGACCTCGCCGTGTTCCCCCAGATCCATGTGCATGACCTCGTCCCCTTCTTTCGAGAACGACTTGATGCTTGAAGGAATCTCCGAGTCCCCCTCGTACGTAAATTCCGTACGGAGTTCCGTCGTCTCCGCTCTTAGGAAAAAGTAATACATCAGTTCACGCAGTTTGCTGTTTGCCATATCATAATCCTGGATCGTGATATTTATATAACGGAGACTGTCTGCATACTCTCCGAAATAGGACCGAACGCTGCGGATCCGCCGTCCCTTTTGATCATATTCTTCCGTAGTCGAACTGTAATCGCTGTCTTCAACTTTCTTCAAGAGGATCTCTCCGTCGTCGTCGTAGATCCACTCCGTCTTCGAACTCACCTCTCCGCTAAAGGAATAATACTTCGTCTCCGTCACCCGGTTGACACGATTCTCGTATTCCTCAATAAGTATATGCTCATGAGGCGGCTCCGAATAATAACAGCGGAACCCGTACGGATACTTCTTCTCCTTCGGCTGCTCCGGCGATTTCTTCGGCGATTTGCCGCAGGCTGCCATCGACACCGTCATCACGACGATCAACAATATACCTACTAACTTCTTAACCATATGCTACCCCCCGTCTGCACAATACCCGCGGATGCACCTTCCGACATCCGCAACTCTTTTGACCAGTATAACGACTCAGGAGCAGGATGT
>JBGUPV010000214.1:0-32233 GCA_045130455.1 Lachnospiraceae bacterium
CTGTAATCACCGTCATCGATCTTCACGTCGGTGAGCTCGGTCTGGAACGTGGTGTGGCGGCAGTGATCCGACCAGTACGTATCCAGCACGCGGATCTCCGTCACGGACGGATCGCGCTTCTCCTCGCCGCGGAAGTAGTCCTGGATGAACAGGAAATCACGGAAGGTCATCGCCAGGTTGAGGGAATCGTAGAGTGCCTTGAGCTCAGCCTCGGGCATGTCGCGGAAGCCGTCGAAGATCTTCACATCCTCCGGAACCGCAAAATTCTGCACGAGGGTCTCGGGCTTCGTCTCGTCGGTCTCTCTCGAGTCCACGGGGTTGATGCAGTATGCACGGATGCCGGCGAACTCATCGTCGCTGATCGCGCCCGTCAGCACGTAAGTCGTCGCGCTGCGGATGATCGGCTCCTCCGCGTCGTTAAGAAGCTTCACGCACTGCTCCGCGGAGTCGGCGCGCTGGTCGAACTGACCGGGCAGGTACTCAACGGAGAACACGCGGTCCCCTGCCGCTGCCGGAAGCACTTCCTCATATACATCGTCGATCGGCGGCTCGGAAAATACGGTTCCGAGGGCCTTCTTATAGGTATCCTCGCTGATATTTTCCACATCATAGCGCACGAACACACGCACGTTCGTGATCGTCTTCAATCCGAGATACTCACGGATCTCGCTTGCAAGCTCCTTCGCGCGGACCGCGAACGGCGCTTTTTTCTCCACATAGATTCGTCTGACCAAACCCATATTGATTCCTCCGTTCCCATCGCCTTGCCGGCTGTTTCATCTGATTTTCCGGAAACACGGACGGTTTCCGTAACTCTTACGCAAAGTATACCACCGCCCATACCATAAATAAAATGAATATCCATCATTGATTTTATAAGCAGTACTTATTGTTTTTGGCATTTTCCTGTGCTATAATGCAACCGCGGCGCAGGTTCGCTTCGATCACGGCCGACGCTGCCCGACATCCCGCGGAGGGTTCCCCCAATGATCACACATCTGTTCAACTATGTTCTCGGTTCAGGCAACTTCATCAGCCTGTTTCTCACCAAATTCTACTACATCGCATGTGCCGGAGCGACGCTTCTGCTCATCCTGCTGATGCGGGATCGCATGCCTGCGGACCAGGGACGCGCTTTCGCCGTCAACGGCGAGCTTTCCCGCGGCAAGCTCCGCGGCCTGGGACTTCTCTTTGTCATCGGCTACGTCGCTTCCACGACGCTCTTCATTCCCATCAGCTGGCACCTCTGCATTTTCCTTGTGATCCTTTCCGCCTGCATGCTCACCGGCTTCCTCGATGACGCCGGATCCGTGCCGTGGGGCGGTTTGAAGAAAGGTCTTCTCGACCTCGGTATTTCCGTCGGTGCCGGTGTGCTGGCGTACTTTATGACGGACGGCACCGTCAGCTTCGCAATCTTCAACACTTCATTTCACGTGCCGATCGTGATCTACGTCATCTTCGCGGCCGCCCTCGTCTGGGGCTCGATCAACGTCGTAAACTGCACGGACGGCGTGGACGGTCTTTGCACGATGCTCACGATCTGCTCGCTCATTGCATTTGCCTTTGTCGGCGATTTCACGTCGCGCAGGCTTGCGGTCGGCATGGTGATGTGTCTGCTGCCGTACCTCTGGTTCAACGCTTCGCCCAGCTCCATGCTGATGGGCGACGCCGGTTCCCGCGCTTTAGGGCTTCTGCTGGCGATGCTGGCGCTCCGCACCTACGCGTTTCTCTATCTTCTGTTCTGCCTCGTATTCATCCTTGACGGCGGTCTCGGCCTTCTGAAGCTGGCGCTGCTCCGCTCCGTCAAGATCCATATTCTCAAGAACACGCGCACACCGCTCCATGACCACGTCCGCAAGAACCTCTCATGGTCGGACGCGCAGACGGTAATCCGTTTCACGCTTCTGCACATCTTTGTCATACTGATCACTCTCGCCGCCTGCATGCGCTGAGCGGCACGCACCGGCAATCCCGCAGTCCTTACAGGAGGGACGCATGGACATCAGCTACGAACTGTACAAAGTATTTTACTACGTTGCCACCTCGCGTAGTTTCTCCGAGGCAGGCACCAAGCTCTTCATCTCCCAGTCAGCGGTCAGCCAGTCGATCCGCACGCTCGAGCGCCGTCTCGGGCAGACGCTCTTCGTCCGCAAGACCAAGCGCGTGACGCTGACCCGCGAGGGCGAGATGCTCTTCAAACATATCGAACCGGCCGTCGCGCTGATCCTGCGCGGCGAACAGCAGGTGCTCAACTCCGGAAGCCGCTCCTCGCAGCTTCGCATCGGCGCGAGCGACACGATCTGCCGCTATGTGCTCGTCCCCTTTTTCAAACGACTTCACGAACTTCTCCCCGAGGTTCATATCAATATCATCAACGGCACGTCGCCGCAGTGCGCGCAGCTGCTGGAGTCCGGCGACGTCGATCTCGTCGTCACCAACTCGCCCTGCGCTCTCACGGGCGCCACGCGCGTCACGACGCCGGTCAAGACCTTCCGCGATGTCTTCGTGTGCAACCCGAACGCCTATCGCGATTGCTTCCGCGCCGACGGTTCTCCCGTCCCGCTGTCGCTCTCGGAGCTTTTACGCTATCCTCTCATGATGCTCAGCAAACGCTCCGCGACCAGCGAGTTCCTCCACGAGTATTTCCGCAAGAACTCGCTCGACCTCGCGCCGGAGATCGAACTCAACAGCAACGACCTGCTCATGGATCTCGCACGCATCGGGCTCGGCATCGCGTGCGTCCCGGATTACTGCCTGCACGAGGATGACGACCTTCGCCGACTCGCGACCGAGGAGCCGCTTCCGGCGCGTCAGCTGCTGCTCGCCTACGACGAGACGCGGCCGCTCACGCCCGCCGCGGAAGCCCTTCGTGAGATGCTGATTGAAGACGCCGGGCGTCTCTGATCGATTTTCGTTCATTTTTCTTTCGGAAAATGCTCATTTTCCAAAGAATACCCATAGGATATTATAAAAAAGTGTGATACAATGAACAATACAGCAATCCTTAGGAGGTATGTCAACCAATGAGTAAACCCTTGACCGCTCTCAAGAACAACATACAGAAAGTCATCATCGGCAAGGACGACGTCATCGATGAAATGTTCGCCGCGATGCTCGTCGGCGGACATGTGCTGATCGAGGACGTTCCTGGAACCGGCAAGACGACGCTCGCCAAGGCGCTTGCGGCGTCCATCTCCGGCGCATTTGCCCGAATCCAGTTCACTCCCGACCTGCTTCCTTCGGACATCACCGGTATCAACTATTTCAACCGCAAGAAAGACGACTTTGTGCTTCGGTACGGACCGGTCTTCACAAATATCCTGCTCGCGGACGAGCTGAACCGCGCGACGCCGCGTACCCAGTCCGCGCTCCTCGAGTGTATGGAAGAGAAGCAGGTCACCATCGACGGTGTCACCTACTCGCTCGCGGCTCCGTTCTTCGTTATCGCTACGGAAAATCCGATTGAGACCGCCGGTACATTCCCGTTGCCGGAAGCGCAGCTCGACCGTTTCCTGATGCGTCTGCCCATGGGCTATCCGACGCAGGAGGAAGAGCTGAACATCTTAAACCGCTTCAAGACGACGAACCCGCTCGATTCGCTGACTCCGGTGTACACGCAGGAGGAGATCGTCGCGATGCAGCAGGCGTACACCCGCGTCACGATCCATCCGATGCTCCAGCAGTACATCCTCGACATCGTCGCCGCGACCCGCAACAACCCGAAGGTTCCGATCGGCGCCAGCCCCCGTGCTTCCCTCGCGCTGCAGAACGTCGCCAAGGCGTACGCATTCATCCAGGGCCGCACGTACGTGATCCCGGAGGACATCGTGCATCTGGCAACCCCGGTGCTCGCGCACCGTCTCTGCATCGGCCGCGGTTCCTCGCACAGTGCTTCGCAGACGATCCCGATCATGAAGGACATCCTCGCGAGAGTTCCCGTGCCGACCGAAGACTGGCACTGATACAACCACAGACAAAAAGAAGCCCGCAGATCATATCCATGACCTGCGGGCATTTTCATTTTCCGTAGTATCCGATCACTTCTTGGGCTTCAGGATAGTGCCCATCTCGATGCCGTCCCAGACATCCGTCGTCGTGATCGTGTATTTCTCCTGAATCTTGTTGAACGTGTTGCCCTTCAGCTCGTTCACGGCTTCATCGACCGCTGCCTGCACGGCATCGTCGTAACCGTAGTACTCGGTGTTGTCCTCAAGTTTCACGACATACGTACCGTAGTCAAACTCCAGCAGGCGGATCTCACCGACCTTCATCTCATACGCCGCGTTGAGGTAGCCCTCCTCGATCGACGACTGCTCGGCCTTCTGAAAATCTCTCGAAGCGTAGACCATGATGTCCGCGTTCTGCTTCTGCAGATCCTCAAGGGACGTTCCGTTCTTCGCCGCCTCAAAGCACTCCGCCATGAGCTGTCTGCGCTTCGCGGTGTCGCCGGCGATCGCGTTCAGCTGCTCGTTGTCAGTGCTGTTCGTGAGATAGATGTAAAGCGTTCTGTATACGCGGTAAAGCTCCTTGTCCACGGTCTTGGCGATCTCATCGCGATCCACCGTGATATCGGCCATCAGCAGGTTGTTGTACTGGTCCGCCAGCAGAATGTTCTCGTAGTTCGCGCGGATCACGTCGGCAGTCATGCCGCAGCGTGCCTTCTCCTCGTCGGTGTAGCGCGCGAGGCACTCGTTCGTCAGACGGTCGAGCATCTGCTGCCGCTCCGTCGTCAGCTTGATCCCGGCCTCCTGAGCCTCATAGCAGAGGATCATCGTGTACACTGTCTTGGCATAGACCGAGTTCTTGTAACCTTCCTTCATCGGCGCGTTATTGTTGTTCGAAGGAAGCGACCAGAAGTCCACATCCTCCCCGTACAGCGTCGTAAAATACTCCTTGTTTGCGGTAAACGAAGCCTCGCCGCTCAACTCATCGTACGCGAGATAGTACGTCATCATATCCAGCGTGACGTCATGGCTCTGTCCGTCCTTGGAGATCGTCATCACAACCTTCTTCGCGTTGGCCGCAGCGTTCGTCCTGGCGAGCTCAGCGTAATCCGCGGAGGTCATTTTCTTCTTACCGCAGCCTGCAAACTGGCTGACGCACAGAATACAGACAAGCATGATCAGCAATAGCTTCTTCATCCTTACTTTATCCTTCCCGTATCGGAACCACAGGTTCCGTTATGCGACACGCGGCTCTCTTCTCTCGCCCCGGGCGGGCGCCGCTGCCTGCGTGTCCGTAGAGTCGTAGACCGACCCGAGCATCATCATATCATAAAAATGTGTCAAATCAAAGAATTTTTTCTCCGGGGCATCCCCGCCGGCGATCACAGCACGGAGATCAGGATTCCGGCGATGACGACGGCCGCGCACAGAAGCTTGCGTCCGATCTTCTTCTCGCGGAATACGAGCCAACCGCCGAGGATGGTCACGACGCTGCAGGACTGCTTGAGCACGGTCATGACGACCACCTTGCTGGCCGGATCGTGGTTGGCGATGAACAGCGCGCGGTCCGCGATGACAAACAGCACACTGAGCCACCAGATCCACGGATTTCTCAGCATGCCGCGCCAGTTCATCCGGATACGCCGCACGAGGATATAGACCGCGTACCACGAGATCAGGAAGAACATGTACCACAGCTGCAGCTGTCCGCTGGACATTGTACCGTCCCGCATCAGCGCCTTGTCCATGGTGCCACTGACGGCATTGAGGAAGCAGGAGATCATCGCGAGCAGCACGAGGATCCGCATGGGCGTCACCTTTGCACGAGTCGGCGCAGCGCTCTCTGCCGGTGCCGGGGCATTTTCCGCGGCAGCGTCCTCCGGTGTCTCCTTCACAAAGCGGAGCAGGAACAGGCCGAGGCACACGAGCCCGATGCCGAGTCCCTGCAGAAGCGTCGGTCTCTCGCCCAGGAAAATGATGCCGAGCCCGGCGGCGAAAATGACCCGCGCCATGTCGAGGATCCCGTACACGCTGACCGGCAGCTTCTTGAGCGCGCGGAAACCGCAGATCCACGCGACGAAGATGACAAATGATTTGACGGCGATTCCCGCGTACTGTCCCGCGCGGAGCCCGAAGAGATACTCCGCGGCCGTCACATCGCCCGCCGCGATCTCCGCCGCGGACGTCACCGCGACGATCAGAAACGACAGCAGCGTGTACGCGAAGAGCACTTCAATGACCGCGCTCCTGCTCATCGCCTTCTTTTTGAGTATCTCCCTCACGCCCTTCAGAACGCCGTAAAGAAGAACACATGAAATCCAGATCATACTGACTCCGACAATACGGCGGCCCCGGATGCGGAGCCGCCGTAACCTCCTGACTTTACCAAACGTTTATTGCTTACGAAACCTTGTTGAAAAGGATCAGAAACACCGCCGCCACGGCGAGGAACAATCCTCCGACCGCGAAGAGACATACGGGCGTGTGCTTCGGCTTTTCCTTGCGCATCTCGAGATATTCCCCGTAGCTCACGCGGTCCGCCGTCTTGCCGGGGATCAGCGAGAGCACGGCGTATTTGACGAGCCAGCTCACGCCGGTGAGCGCTCCCTCGCCCGAAACCCACAGCAGGGCTCCGAAGGCGATCAGCAGTACGCCGGGCACCGTGAACGTGTCGCACAGCGCGCGGTACCGGTCGGCCTGCGTGGATTCCGCGGTCAGCCCGCGGCTCGCGTAGACAGCGGCAGCGATCGCCGCGGCGAAGGCCGTTGCGATGATATAGGGAATCGATTTCACGAGAAAACGTTTCAAATTCCGAGCTCCTTCTTGTACTTCTCTTCCTCCGCATTGTTGCAGTGCACGAAATGCCCCGGAACGATCTCACGGAGCGACGGCTTGTCCGTCGAGTAATCATGCTCCGCCAGCGCGTTGTAGACGATTCGCGTACGCTTTTTCTCCGAGCGCGGATCGGGCAGCGGGATCGCCGAAAGAAGCGATTTCGTGTACGGGTGCAGCGGATGCGCGAACAGCTCGTCCGACGTCGTGAGCTCCACCATTTTACCGAAGTACATAACGCCGATGCGGTCCGAAAAATACTTGACTACCGAGAGGTCGTGCGCGATGAACAGGATCGTCAGCCCGAGCTCCTCGCGGAGTTCGTTGAGCAGGTTGATGACCTGCGCCTGCACCGACACATCCAGTGCGGAAACCGGCTCGTCGGCGATGATCATCTCGGGGCGCATAACGACGCTTCTCGCGATACCGATACGCTGTCTCTGACCGCCGGAAAATTCATGCGGATACCGTCCGGCATGCTCGCGGACCAGACCGACTTTCTCGAGGATCTCATACACCTGCTGATCGATATACTCACGGTCCTTGATCCCGTTGATGATCAGACCTTCGGAAATGATCTCGCGGACCGTCATACGCGGGTCAAGGGAGGCGATCGGATCCTGGAAGATCATCTGGATCTTCGTGATCAGCCTCGTGTTCGCGGCGATCCGGCGCTCCTTGCGGTACTCCTTCCGAAGCCTTGCCTTCTCATCCGCCGTCGCAGCCTTATCGATCAGTTCCTGGTAACGCGCATCCGTCTCCGCCACAAGTTTCTTGGCGTAGAGTTTATCGCTCAGCTTGTGATCATTTCTCGCCTTCACGATCTCCTCGCGGTTAAGCGCGATCTGCTCCTCGAGCCGGCGTCTGCGCGTCTCGTCCGTGCAGTTCTTCAGCTCTTTGCGGGCTTCACGGATCGCGTCACGGTACGTGCGGATGCCCGCGCAGATACGCTGGCCCTTGAAGTAGATGCTTCCGCCGGTGATATCGTAAATCTTCAGGATGGAACGACCCGTCGTCGTCTTACCGCAGCCGGACTCACCGACCAGGCCGAAGACTTCGCCCTTCTTGATCTCGAAGCTGACGTCATCCACAGCCTTAAATTCGCCGCTCCCCATCTTAAAGCACTGCGTCAGATGATCGACCTTCAGCAGAACTTCCTTGTTCTCATCTCCCATGCTAACCTCCGGGAACCAAATTTATGATCCGGGGACGCGCTTATGCTGTCGTCCCGCTTTTCTTCTTCATGCGCTCGATACGCTCGGCGATCGCCGTCGGGATCTCCACCTTCGGCGCGTCCGGATGCAGCAGCCAGGTCGCTGCCCAGTGCGTGTCGGACACCTCGTACTTCGGCGGCTCCTGCTCGAAGTCGATCTGCATTGCGTACCTGTTACGCGCGGCAAATGCATCGCCCTCCGGGGGATAGATCATGTTCGGAGGCGTTCCGGGGATCGCATCCAGCTTGTCCTTCGTGTCCAGATCGGGCATGGACGACAGCAGCGCCCACGTGTACGGGTGGCGCGGATTGTAGAAAATGTCGTCCGCCGTGCCGTACTCAACGATCTTGCCGGCGTACATGACCGCGATCTCATCCGCCATGTTGGCAACGACACCGAGGTCGTGCGTGATGAACACAACCGACAGATGTCTCTCGTCCTTCAGACGGTTGATCAGCTCGAGGATCTGGGCCTGGATCGTCACATCGAGAGCCGTCGTCGGCTCATCGCAGATCAGGATGTCCGGGTCCGCCGCCAGCGCGATCGCGATAACGATACGCTGCCGCATACCGCCGGAAAATTCGAACGGATACTGGTTGAAGCGGATTCGCGCTTCCGGAATACCCACTTCCTTCATCAGCTTGATGGCTTTCTCCTTCGCCATCCGCTTGCTCACTTTATATACAACCTGCGAGCCGTGCTCACGGAACCAATCGACCAGATTGCGGCTTCTCGCTGCAACATCGCCGTTCACGTCCTCGTTGACGAACGTCTTGTATCTCTCGTCCACCGTGTCGACGATCTTGACCACCTCGTCCTTCAGCTCATCAATGTCGCGGACGCGCTTCGGAACGACCTTCCAGTCCACGGACTTTCCTCTGGCGATCATCGCCTCACGGCGCCTGCTCTGTCTTGCGAAGCGGGCTTCCTCCTTTGGGTTGTTCTTCGTAAAATAAAACAGCTGATCGATCGCGTGCAGCAGACTGCTTCGGAACGTATACGCGTAACTGTCCTTCACAACCTCCAGCGGGTCGATGGACGACTCCACCAGATCGGACAGTTTCTTTCCGTACGAGCGGGCCTCGCCGCGGGAATACTCGCCGGCGTAGAAGTCATGCGCCTTGTCGAGCTCCGCGAGGACCTCGCGCTTCTTCGACATCGAAGCGTCATGCGAATATTTCAGTCCGGACTCCGTGTACGAGAGGAACTTCTTCATGAATTCCTCGTCGAGGCACTTCGACGTCGTCGCGTTGATCTCCTCAACCGACATCGCGTCGATATTCCGGTCCGGATACTTGTACGCAAAATAACCGATGCTCAGGAAGTCCGGCTTCACCGACTCCGTCAGACGGCCCGCGAACTCCTTCAGCCGATTGAACAGATCGATCGCCTTGGATCGGAGCGGCTCGTTGTTCTTGCCTGCCGCCGCATACTCTCTGCGGAGCGAATCCACCTCGTTCTGCAGGCGGTCGACCTCATCGTCCGCGCCCTTGGTGAGGAAGCGGTTCTTCAGTTTGGAAAGCCTGCCGGAGATCTCCTTGAGCTCCTGCTTGATATTGAAACTCTGCTTTTTCTCGAGGAGGAACCCATAGTCCCCCGCACTCTCGTGGATCTCATCCGCGTATGCGTACGCCGTATTGTACTCCGCCTCCATCTTGAGAGCGGAGATGGTGCAGTTGTCGAAGGTCGCGGTCATTTCCGTGATCTCCTCCTGCTGCGAAGGGTTGGCGGCGATCATATTTTCCCGCAGCGTAGCGAGCGTGGTGTTGAACTCCTTGCGCGCTCTCTTGCGGTTTCCTTTATTTTTCAAAAGCATCGCCTCGGTGATCTGGCGGCCGATCTTGACGATCGGGTTCAGGGACGACAGCGGATCCTGGAATACCATGGAGATCCTGTCACCGCGGATCTTGCACATCTCCTCCTCGGAGATCTTCAGAAGATCCTTGCCGTCGTAGAGGATCTCGCCGCCGTCGACGATGGCATTGCCGGCGAGAATGCCGAGGATCGACCGGGACGTCACGGATTTGCCGGAGCCGGACTCACCTACGATGGCGAGCGTCTTGCCGCGCTCGAGATTGAACGAAATATCCCGGACGGCTTTTACGGTACCTCCCGTCGTGCGAAAGGATACCTTCAGGTTTTTCACTTCCAAAATGTTAGCCATGAATTATTCCTCCACACCTCGCAGGGACGGGTTGAACGCGTCGCGCAAACCGTTGCCGAACAGATTGAAGCAGATCTCCAGCAGCGAAATGACAAGCGCCGGGAAGATCATCAGATGCGGGTAGTTGATCCAGATCGAACTTGCGTCCGAAAGCAACGTACCGAGGGAGGTTGTCGTCTCGCTGCCGAGCTTGACGATACCCAAGAAACTCAGCATACTCTCGCTGAAAATGACACCGGGGATCACGAGCACGGAGCTGGTGATGATCGTGCCGAGCGAGTTCGGGAAAATGTGCTTCCAGATGATACGGCTGTCGCTCGCGCCGAGGGTTCTCGCCGCCATGACATACTCCTGATTCTTGAAGCGGTAGAACTGCGTTCTCACGCGGTACGCCATACCGATCCAGCCGGTCGAAACATATGCGAACAACAGACTCGGGATCGGTCCCACTTTGCTGGCCAGGTGCAGCTGGAACAGCGTCGCGACAACGATAAACGGAATGTTGTTGATGATATCGGAGAAACGCTCCATGATAAGGTCCGTCGTTCCGCCGTAGTAACCCTCGATCGCGCCGTAGATCGCGCCGATCGTGAGATTGATCGCGGAAACCGCGAGCGCCACAAGGAAGCTCAGCTTGATACCGGACGCCAGGCGGAGCATCATATCGTAGCCCTGGCTGTCGGTTCCGAACAGGTATTCCGGCTCAAAACCGTTCACGTAGCGGTAGTAGTTGTAGTACAGAACACGCACTTTGTACTGCGCGGAATCCACGTCGCCGCCGCCCGTGAACGCGTAGTAGACGGGGTCACCGTTCGCGTCACGAACATAGTTGTCCTCGAGGACCATGTCGTCGCTGAAGGTGAGTGTCTTTGCCTTGCCGTCCTCGGTCAGACGGATCGGCGTGCCGCGCTTACTCTTGTACCAGTAGTTGGCGTTCGTCGAATCGAAGTTCCACTCATTGTCCTCAACCAGAGGATAGAGAACCTGAATCCCGTTCTTCTTCTCCCATTCGAGGATCTTGTTGACCTCATCCTGCTCCAGGCTTCGATACTGGAAACCGAACTCCAGATACGTATCGAGCGTGCAGGAATAGATTCTCTTGTCATCGGAGCCGATCAGACCGGTGACCTCCTGGGCCTCTCCGACCTCTTTCATGGGCTGGTAGTAGCTTTCCTTGCCCTGCGCGATCGAAACCTTGCCGGTTCCGTCCTTGTCCTCCGCTCCGACACCGATGCCGAGCAGGGTGATGAGCGTTCTCTCGTTGACATCGCGGTCAACGGTACCTTCGCAGATTCCGAGGTGATCCCGAAGCCAGATGTTCCGGGGCGCTATCTTCGCGTAGTAACCGTCCATGAACGTCCCGTCATAACGGCGCACGAAGAGCGGCGCCAGAAAAGCGAACAGCAAAATGATCGCGATGATGATCGCAGCCACGATCGAGCCTTTGTTCTTGCAGAAACGGATCCATGCATCCTTCAGATAACCGATCGGCTTGTCCACGAACTTCGTGTCCGTAAGTTTCTCATTGCGGTTGACGAAGGCAAATTTCTCTGCGGGGATCATCTGATCGTTCAATGTCTTTTTGTCCATATCATTTCTCCCCCATTCGAATTCTCGGATCGATAAATCCGTAACTGAGGTCGGTCACGATGCCGGCCATAAGTCCGATAAATGTGTAGAACACGGTATCCATCATAAAGACGTCATAGTCGAGCAGGTTGATCGACTGCAGATACAGACGGCCGACACCGGGCACGGAGAAGATCTGCTCGATAATGAAGGAACCTGCCAGGATCTCCAGCGCGCCGCCGAGGATCATGGGAAGGATCGGAACCATCGCGTTCTTCATCGCGTGGCGGGACGTCGCCTGCGCGCGTGTAAGACCTTTGGTTCTCGCGAGAAGCATATAGTCGGAGGTCAATGTCTCGGTAAGCTCCGCGCGCGTGAAACGGGTCAGGCTCGCGATCGTACCGAAGGAGAGCGCGATCACGGGCGGCAGCATACTGGTGAACATTTTCCACGAAAACCACGACCCACCTGCATCCGCCAGGGAATACACGGTGAGTGGGAGAAGATTCCATTTGAAATACAGGAAATACTGAACGAGAAAGCCGTAGACGTAACTCGGCACGGATACGCAGATCATAACCGAGGTACTGATCACCTGATCCTGCCATTTATTCTTCCGGACAGCCGCATAAATGCCGAGCAGGATACCGATCGGCGTAGCGATGAGCAGGGAGTAAATGTTGATCAGGACCGTAGGAAGGAAGCGGTCGGTAAATACGTTCCAGACCGGCTTCATCTTATCGATCTTCCAGGAAGTACCGAAGTCCCACTTGGTGAAAATATTCTTGAGATACCGGCCGTACTGCACGATCAGAGGCTTGTTGTACCCTTGCGCCTCCAGACGCGCCATAACGGCTTCTTTTTGTGCCGTCTCCTGCGGCAGCTCCATCGGAAGGAGCTTGATCAGGAAGAAGCAGATTGTCGTAATGATGAACAGTGTGACGAACATCAAAACGATTCGTTTGATAACATATTTCAGCATATCGGCGACTCCTTGGCCTTAGTTATCGAAAAATTCGGAGTAATTATAGCACACCGAAGAATTATTTTCATCTGTTTCGTAGAAAAATGAGCATTTTCCGTGTCTTTGACGTAAAAAACGCCACTTTTCAACTCTCTTTTGTCTTCTCTGTTATCACGCGCGCGGTTCCGCCCGCTTCCCGCCCTGCGGCAGGCGGCACGGCACCGAAAAAACAACGGGGCCGTCAAACCGACAGCCCCGTTGTTATCGATCATCAAAACGAAATATTACTCGTATTTCAGAGTGCCGCCCTGGTCTGCAACTGCCTTGCTCCAAGCGGCATCGTCATAGTTGTACTGCATGAGACGAAGCTCACCGAACTCATACATGATGTTGTAATCCTTCGTGTAGTACTTCATCTGGAAGGAAAGAAGGTTACAAGCGGTGGTTCCGCACAGAGGGATACGATAGTACTTGCCGAGGAAGTTCTCTTCCATCGCCGCAAGGATCGTAAGCTTGGTTTTGAAATCCGCCGATGCGTACTTGCCGGACTCCATGGTGCTCGACCATTTCTGCCACGTCATCGTGTCATCCGTGCCGTTGATGTTGATCGTCAGCGTCTCCTTCGTAGGATCCCAGCATGCTTCCTCGTTCGGTCTGGTGTAATCCGGATCGCAGTAAACGCGGAAGATCGTGAAAGGATAGAAGGCAGCGCCGCCCCATGCGCCGTAGGATACAGCGAGCTCGCCGTCCGGAACGTCGTCATAACGGTTCTCAAGGTTGCCGATCGCCTCGAAGGTGATCTTGCCGAAGCCGGTACCCTCGAGTGCAGCGTTAACCTGCTTGTTGATCAGAGCGATCTGTGCCTGATCGGAAGTCTGAAGGGCACCCTTCGCCCAGCCGACACGGATCTTGATCTCGTCGCCCTTGTTGTAGAGACCTGCAGCGACAAGCTCTTCGCAGGCCTTCGTCATGCACTGCTTAGCAACCGTTACGTTGTAACCGTTGATGGACTTGTATGCATCCTTCAGCGTTGCGTATGCCTTGCCCTCGCCGTACTCAACACCGTAGAGGTTGCAGATTGCCTGCATAGCCTCGTCGGAGTCGCGGTAGATGGAGGACGGATCATCGTAAACATTGTAGTAGTACAGACCGTTCAGGATGAAGCATGCCGGCTTGTAACCTGCCGTTGCCGTAACGAACTCCTGGCGGTTGATCGCAAGGGACAGACCCTTACGGAAGTTGTCGTTGGAAAGAACTACCGAGTTCGTGTTGCCCTTGTTGGCATCCATCGACTTCAGCATATCAACGTTCGTGTTGAAGAAGAAACTCATCGTGTAAGTCTCATCCTTCTTGTAAAGCTGATCCGACGTGGAGTAATTTACAAGCTCCTCAGCCGTAGGCGTCCACTCGCTGAGCTCGCCCTTGAGGAATGCCTGCTTTGCAGCGTTCTCTTCCATAACGTCGAGAACGATGGTCGTCGTCTTGTACTGCTCGATATCCTTACCGTCTACGGTAAAGCCTTCGTTGCTCGTCATGGCGATCAAAGAGCCGTCATCTGCCTTCGTGTAACCGAACCAGTTCTCGTTCTTAACGAACACGATCTGCTTCTCGGTCTGCAGCGAGGAGATCTTGTAAGGACCGTAGGAGGAAGTGGTCTCCATCGAGGTCGCGTAGTTCGTAACAACAACGCCGTCCTTGGTCTCCTTGCCTGCCTCGTAAAGTTTCTCATTTACGATCCAGTTGCTGGTAAGGGAAGTCAGGAAGTAGTTGCGATCGATGTAGTTGAGGTTGACATAACGGATCGTGTAATCATCAACCTTGTAAAGGCCGACCGTCGAGAAATCCATCTTCTCGAACGTCTTGTCATACATCAGGTAGTTCGGAACGCTGGTCTCATCCTCGCCCCAATCCTCAAGGGAAAGGATCGGAACAAAGAGCTTATAAGTCTCATCCGTAAGCGGAACAAGACCGGTATCCTTGTCCATCTGAGCGATAAGCTGATTCCAGTTATCGATCACGGGTGCGAAAATATCCGCATACCCCTCAACATAGTACTTCATCGTTTTGCCGCCGAGCCAGCCGAGTTCGACATCAAGACCGATGTAAACCTTGTTGTTATCGGCAGGGTTGACATAAACGCCGTCCGCTCCCTTGCTCAGCTTGTCGAGGCTGTCAAACGTGCAGGCATCCGCAACGCTGTCGTAGTTCTCGATCGCGGACGTGGAACCGCCGTAGTAGTAAGCCTTTGCACCCGCGATCGCGGAGTCACCGGACCAGTAGTTGTTGGCACGGTAGTTCTTCATATCGGGGTTCAGAAGCTGCTGCATCGAGTAGATGTAAGTGTCTGCGTTGATCGGCGTGCCGTCTTCCCACTTCGCACCCTGACGGAGTGCGATATCGAAAACGTAACCCTCATTGATGTCATCAAGGGTCTTGTCATCCGGAAGCGTGCTTCCGTACTTGGTAAGATCATCCTTGTGGTCCTTCGTAACGTCGGTTACGGCGGTAGCCATCTCATAGATCCACTGATACTTGCCTTCCTCCGAATTGTCGATCGTCAGATTGACAAGGGGAGTCTCAAGCCATCTCATAATCCAATCATCGCCGCTGTTCTCCCATGTATGAGGGTTCCATGTGGAGCCCAGGGACTGCGAATACGTCTTGAACGTATACGTCTTCGGCTGATTGTCACCGGTTTTTTTCTTGTCTTTTCCGCAGGCTGCCATGGAAAGCACCATGCAAAGCACGAGCAGAACAGCAAGAATCTTCTTTGCTTTTACCATACTTTCGTCCTTTCATAAAACCTGTCAAAGCCCGCCCCGCACTTCGCGCAAAAAAGGGCAGACTTCTCCCAAAATGAACACAATTATTTTACCGCTGGAAAATGCTTTTGTAAAGGCGTCCGGAAGTGGTTTCGATTTCCGATTTGATTTGACGTTATTTTTGTCATGTATGACATGAAAAAGGCGGAAACGCCTTGATGGCGCTCCGCCGAATTCTCAAAAAATTCACATTTTCCGTTTAAGAACCGATTACGACAGCGTCGTCGTAGCCCGCCTGCTGCGCGTGAAGGAAGATCGTAAAACGCGTTCCGATCTCCGGCCGGCTCTGCACCATCACGGTGCCGTGGTGACGGTTGACGATCCATTTTGCGATCGCAAGTCCGAGGCCGGTACCGCCGGTCTTCGAGTTGCGCGCCGTGTCCGAGCGGTAGAAGCGCTCGAAAATGTGCTCCACATCATAGGAGCTCATGCCGATGCCGTTGTCCTGCACCGAGAAGAACGGCCGGAAGTCCTGACTCAGACCGACGCGGAGCGTGATGGTATCTCCGACGGTCGTGTATTTCGCGGCGTTGTCCACCAGGATACGCATCGACTGCTTGAGAAGCGCAGGATCGCCGTAGCAGACGATCTCGCCGGCACCCTCGCCGACGAACTCGTACGAGTGGTTCTTGTCGATCATGACGGACTCCTCGTACACTTCCTTCATCAGCGCCGAGAGCGACGTCTGTTCGAGGTTGATCTGCTGCCGTCCCGAGTCGCCTCTGGCGAGGAACAGCAACTGCTCCACCAATGTATTCATGTGATCGGACTCGCTGCGGATGGCCGCGATGGCCTCCTCGAGGATCATGCGGTCCTCCTTGCCCCAGCGGTCCAGCATGTCCGCGTAACCCTTGATGACGGCGATCGGCGTGCGCAGCTCATGCGACGCGTCGCTGACAAACCGGGTCTGCTGTCTCGCCGCGTCCCTCACGCGGTCGATCAATTCGTTCAATGCCTTCTCGATGCCGGTCAGCTCGCGGTCGTTCGTGCGCACATGATCGTACGCCGACTCCGCATCCACGTGGCTGATAGCCGTCGTCAGGCTCTGCAGTTTTTCCTCGTTCCACTGGCTGTCGCTGATGTACTGCGCCGTCTCGGCCATTTCCCGAAGAGGTTTCAAACGTCTCCGGATCGGGAACAGGTCGAAGCAGATCACGCGGAGCAGCGACAGCACCTCAAATGCCACCAGCACGAGCATCACCTGCGAGAACACCTTCAGCATAATGCCCGGCTGGACCGTCATCGATGTTCCGCCCGTTCCGACCAGGGTAAATGTCCGCTCCTCAAGCGGCCCGCCCGTCCACGTCAGATCCTTCGTCTGACGAAGCTTGTATCCGGCCTTGTCCGCCTCCGAATACAGATACGACCCGACCGCCACGAGGATCATGATCAGATTGAGCCAGAAATAACCGAAAAACATGCGCCGGATCAGCATCCGATGCAATTTTCCGGCGATGGAACCGGCCTTTCTGTTTTTTTCTTTGTCTGCCATAGTTTCCTCCGTGAACGCAAACCGTTCACTTCCTCATTGCGTCACTCATCCTTGATCACGTATCCGACGCCGCGCACGGTCTGTATCATATGAACGCCGAACCGCTCATCGATCTTCGCCCGCAGATAGCGGATGTACACGTCGATGACGTTCGTCTCTCCCACATAGTCATAGCCGCAGACCTTCTGGAGCAGCGTATCGCGGCTGAGCACGATATTGCGGTTGCTCAAGAGGATCGCGAGCATATCGAACTCCCGCTTGGACAGCTCGATCGCCACGCCGTCGTACGACGCCGAGTAAGCGGCCGTGTCCACCACGAGATCTTTCCACACAAGCTTGCTTCCGTCATCGCGGGGAGCGGTGCCGCGCTTCTTGAGCGCTACCCGGATCCTCGCCAGCAATTCTTCGATCGCGAACGGTTTGGTCACATAATCATCGGCTCCGAGATCCAGTCCGGACACCTTGTCCATGACGGAATCCCGCGCCGTGAGAAGGATCACGGGCACATCCGAAGACTTGCGCAGTCTGCGGAGTACCTCAAGTCCGTTGAGTTCCGGCAGCATGATGTCGAGAAGAACGATATCATACTCCCCGCTCTCCGCCATCTCCAGGCCACTCCGGCCGTCTGCCGCGCGTCCCGTGGCATACCCTTCATGCCGCAGCTCCAGCTCGACAAATCTCGCGATGGAATCCTCATCCTCAACGATCAATACTCTTGTGTCCATGGTCCCTCCCGTGCTCTGTCACGTTATTGTTTACGGCAATACGCTGCCGCCGTCGTTGTTGTTGAAATCATCATTGATCGGAACTTCCGTCCCTGCCTGAGCGCCGTTAAATCCGCCGTTTCCGTTGTAGCCGCCGTTGCCGTTGAAACCGCTGTTTCCGTTGAACCCGCCGTTACCGTCAAAACCGCCGTTGCCGTCGAAGCCGCCGTTGTAGCCGCCGTTACCGCCGTTGCCGTTGTTGCTGAAGCTGGCCTTAATGTCTCTCGCTACGTTGCTGCAGCCTGCCGCTGCCGTGTTGCCGACGAATTTCTCGCTGATGTCCGGACCCGCGAAATGATACTGAAAATCACAGAACAGTCCGATGATCAGGAGAGCGATCGTTACGGGGAAGCATACCAGCGCCGCGATCACCGTGATGGTGATCGGAAGGCGGAACTTCGTCTCGCCGTTCTTGCGAACCTCAAGGTAGTTGTCCATGCCCTTGCGGATCATATGAAGACACCAGCGGAAGAATTTCTTAATGACTTCGCCGAAGGACTCGCTGGCGTGTCTCACAGGTGCCTGAGCGTCCGGTCTGCCGTCCATCGGAGTCTCGGAGTAAAAACCGCCGCTCGGCATTCTCACACGGCCGAGTGCCTCGAGGTAGAGCGCCGCATCGAGGATGTCCTCGCCGCATGCGCGGAGCGCCGCATCGGCCTCTGCCTCAGTAACATTCATTTTCAAACACAACTTTTGAATTTTCTCTGCTCTTTCCATACTGTATACCTTTCTGCCTTATCGGCTTAAGCTTTGTTTATTTTGTCCCGAACAAGTTCGTTTCTGTTGTTTACGGGCTTATCTTATCGCACAAAGCTTAAAAGAAAAGGTCGGAAAAATTAAAAATGCATTAAGAAATGCGTTCTTACCAGTTAAGGATGTCACGTTCCACCGCACGAAGCTCCTTTCGGCGCTCCTTGTGGTCGGGCAGGATGCTCCCCACATGCTCCCAGAAGAGCTTGCTGTGGTTCATTTCCACGCGGTGACAAAGCTCATGCACGATCACGTAATCGCTGAGCCGCTCGGGCAGCATGATCAGCCTCCAGTGCAGGTTGATGTTGCCGGCCGCGCTGCAGCTTCCCCAGCGTGTCTTCGTGTCCTTGATGGTGATCGTGTTGTAATCGACACCGACGACACCGGCCCAGCGCGCCACACGGTCGCGGAACAGGTCCCCGGCGTAGCGGCGTCCCCAGCGCGCCACCAGAAGCTTGCACGTCTCGGGATCGAGCGCGGCTCCCTGCAGAAGGAGCTCCGTCTGCCCGTCGTCCGCCTCGTGCAGCGTGATCCGGTAACGGTCATCCGACGCGTTCTCATCGATCCTCAGCCGGACATACCCTCCGCAGAACGGAAGCAGCGCACCGTCAAAATAGTGCGACTCCGGCCGGTCCGACTCCTCGGCCGCCTTCGCCATGATCTCCCGCTTCTGCCGGATCCAGCCGGCCCGCGAAGCAACCGCGTTGCGGATGTCCGTGCCCGAGCAGAAATGCGGCGCCCTCACGACGATCTCACCGTCCGGACGGACCTGGATCCCGATCGTCTTGCGCGTGGTCCGATAGAGCGTGTATGTGAATTCCCCGAACGGGACGATCTCCTTTTTTACCGGAAGGTGAAAAAGCTTCATGGTTCGATCCTTTCCTCTTCTCCTGTGTCATGCCGTTTCTCCCGGGGCATGCCCTGCGGGCCCTCACCCGCCCTTTCATTGTACATTCGAACGGCGCGGAAATCAAGGGAACGGGGGACATTCGCCCCGCAGCGCTTCGGAAAATGCGCATCCATAGACAAGCCCCCGGTGAACCGCCGACGCGAGTCGCACTCTCGCTCCGACAGCCCCCGAGGGCTTAATTGGCTTGTCTTACTGACTTAAAACTTGATGAACGATCCGGGACGGATCATCTTTCATCAGTGGTGGAACAGACGGATTCCGGTAAATGCCATCACCATATCGTGATCGTCCGCCGCTTGGATGACAAGATCGTCACGGATGGATCCACCGGGCTCTGCAACGTATTTTACGCCGCTTCTGAACGCGCGCTCGATGTTGTCGCCGAACGGGAAGAACGCGTCGGAACCGAGTGCAACGTCGGTGTTCTTATCGAGCCATGCGCGCTTCTCCTCAGCGGTGAACACGGACGGCTTCGTCTTGAAGATGTTCTGCCATTTGCCCTCGGCCAGAACGTCCATGTAATCCTCGCCGATGTAGAGGTCGATGGCATTGTCGCGGTCAGCACGGCCGATGGTGTCAAGGAACGGAAGGTTCAGGACCTTGTCGGACTGGCGCAGCCACCAGTTGTCCGCCTTCGAACCGGCGAGACGCGTGCAGTGGATACGGGACTGCTGTCCTGCACCGATACCGATCGCCTGGCCGCCCTTGCAGTAGCATACGGAGTTCGACTGCGTGTACTTCAGGGTGATCAGGGAGATGATCAGGTCGATCTTCGCAAGCTCGGGAAGTTCCTTGTTCTTCGTCGGGATGTTCGCGAAGAGCTCGTCGTTAATGTTAAGCTCGTTGCGGCCCTGCTCAAAGGTGATGCCGTACACCTGCTTGCGCTCAAGCGCTGCGGGAACATACGACTCATCGATCTGAATGACATTGTAGTTGCCCTTCTTCTTGCTCTTGAGGATCTCGAGAGCTTCGGGCTCGTAGCCGGGAGCGATGATACCGTCGCTGACCTCGCGCTTGATCATGTTGGCGGTGCACACGTCGCAGACATCCGACAGCGCGATGAAATCGCCGAAGGAGGACATGCGGTCCGCGCCTCTCGCACGTGCGTACGCGCTCGCAAGGGGCGTGAGCTCGCCGAGATCATCAACCCAGTAGATCTTGCGGAGCGTGTCCGTAAGCGGAAGACCTACCGCGGCACCCGCGGGGGATACGTGCTTGAAGGACGTTGCTGCCGGAAGGCCCGTTGCCTTCTTGAGCTCCTTCACCAGCTGCCAGCCGTTAAATGCGTCCATGAAATTGATGTAGCCCGGCTTGCCGTTCAGAACCGTGATCGGCAGCTCGCTTCCGTCCGCCATGAAGATGCGGGACGGCTTCTGGTTAGGGTTACATCCGTACTTGAGTTCCAGTTCGTTCATAAGTCATTTGCCTCGTTATCGTATTTATTCCGATGCGGCATCCGCCGCACACAACTCACTGTATCGTCTCTGCCGGACGGGATCAGACATTCTTGTTGACGATCCTCGTCTCGTACTTGCCCGTTGCGATATCGATGAAACGCACGAACAGGGAAACCTTGTTGTCCTCGTTCAGGCTGTTCCATACAAGCTCGGTGAAGGAATCGATGTCACCCTCGATATCGACAAGCTCCGGCTCGCCCTCGAAGCTCGGGAGCGGGTTGCCGTCGCCCATGTAGGTGTGGATGAAACGGCCCTGGCCTGCCTTCGGGTTCGTGTATGCGAACGTGAAACGGTTGCAGGACTCCGGATCGCCGTTGTCGCTCTTCAGGATCGACATCGCGTAGTTGAAGGAGCCGTTCTCAACATGCATGATACCGCTGATGCGGGGCGTATAGTTCGGAGCATCGGGCTCGAACTCGCGGCCGCGAAGCGACTGCTCAAACGTCTGCTGCTTGTCCATCAGATCGTAGATCGTGTCGGTCTGGTCGCCGTTGGTGACGATCGTCTTGTTGCCCAGTACGCGCACCGGCGCATAGATGATCAGGCTCGGATCCGAAAGTTTCGAAGGATCAAACGCCTGCGTGCGGATGCCCTCGCCTTCCGTGACAAACACGCGGTTGCGGCTGTTCACGCTCCGGCCCATAATAAAATAAGCAGTCACCGCGCTCTTACCGTCGGTTGATCTGCCTATAACAATCCCTCGTCCGGGATACTCATTGTTCTGTAATACCTGCTTCAGCGACAGCATCTTCATGACTGTACCTCCGTTGTCTCGACTTTCCGCGGAGCCTTCCCCGCGACCACATTCATTATAGCGAAATTCGAAACGCGTTTCAAGGGATTTTTCGCTCTTTGGATGACAAAACAAAAGCCGGACCGCAGGGGTCCGGCTGTGCAATCTTTACAGTGTTCTCTCGAAAATGATCCGCCCCGCATCACTCGTACTGCAGTGCAGGCGCGAGGTTGCTCCACTCCGTGTCGTCATAACGGTGAACGTAGAAGCGAATGCCGCCGAAACCGACCTCGTCGACGTACCGAGTCCCCGCGAAATCGCCCTTCTGCGACACCAGGACAGGCGTGTTGCGGTGGTACAGCGGGATCGATGCGTAGGCGCTGAGCCATACCTTCTCAAGGAGCGCGTAGATCTTTGTCTGCGCTCCGATGTCGTAGGTCCCGAAACCGCCGAGCGTTCCCGATCCGTCGGTCGCCGCGATCTTGCAGTCGGGGTTGATCCTTGCCGCCCAGATTGCCCAATCCTGCAGGCTTTCGACATAGTTCTTGCCGTCCACGCGGATCTTCACGAAGATCTTCGACGTGTCGTAACCGTACTCGAGCTGCTTGCCTTTTCCCGCGGCGTCATCGCAGTAGAGATCGTACAGATAACTGAAGAAACCGTTCGATCCGCAGCTCCAGGATGAGAAGATCATGTCCGCCTTGCCGGCGTACATCGAGTCGTAGTAGTCGGCGTCAACCTTCGTCACAACGGAGATCCTGCCCTCGAGCTCGGTACCCTCGGCGATCTGCTGAAGCGCCGCGTCGATGAACTCGACCATCTTTCCGTAGATCTCGTCCTTGCCGTACACCGACAGCTCGATCTTAATCTCACTCTCTTCGTCATAGATTCCGGCGGCAACGCACTCTTCGTAGGCCTTGCGCAGGTACTCCCGCGCAGCCTCAGGATCGTAACCGGTGATCGAAGCATATGCCTCCGAAACCGTGGCAAATGCCTCGCCTTCACCGTATCGGATGCCGTAGAGCCCGACGATCGCCTCCTTCGCGGCGTCCGTGTCGCGGTACGGTTCCGCGTACAGTCTGTCACAGGCGACGGAATCGTTCCAAAGGCCTAGGCCCGGGGTTCCCGAAGCGCTGAACGCCTCCGCGAACTTCCCGCGGTCGATCGCCAGTGAAAGCGCGCGGCGGAAATTCTCGTTGGCCAGGATCTGCGTGCCGCGTCCCTCCAGCGATTCCGGGTTGATATTGAGCGTCAGTTTTGTCGAATACGTCTGCGGGACAATGCGGAGATACCGACTGTTGCGGTATTTCGCCGCCTCCTGCGTCTGCAGTGTCACAGTGTCGAGTTCGCCGCTCAGAAACGCGGTGAGTTCCTCGTTGTAGTCCTTCAGCACGCGACAGAGGATCGCGTCGGTCTGATACTGGCCGCCGTGCGCCTCGTCGTGATAGCCGTACCATTTCTCGTTTCGGACCAGACGAACACTGTCCTCCCCGACCTCGGCCATCTTGTACGGACCGAAACTCGCCGATGTCTCAGGGCTCGTGCCGTACACGGAGCGAATGCTCTCGACATCCTCGCTGTCCTTCTCGACCTCATTGCCCTTCGCGTCGAGATAGACCTTGCTGGACTCCCAGAGTTTCTTGTTCACAAGGCAGACCGACCGGAGCAGCCCGGGCAGTTCAACCGTGCCCTCGACCGCCTTCTCCGTCACGATCAGCAGTGTGTATCGCCCCGTCTTGAAGATGCCGACATCCTCCCACGGCGTCTGCGGGTATTCCTTCTTCATCGAAACATAGTGGGCAAGCTCATTTTCCGTCTCGTTGCCCCACGCGTCGCTGCCGGTAAACTTCGCGAGCGCCGCGATGGACTTGTCCGTCACCGGGACATAGCCTTCCTTGTCCGCCAGCTTCTCAAGCGTCTTGTAGGTGTCCGACGGAAAATAATCCTTATACTGCTCGAGCGTCGACCCGAACAGCCACTCGTACGGAGTCCTCAGACCGAAATACAGCTCGGTCCCGTCAGGCGAAGTGTATTGTCCGTCATCATTTTTCGCAATGTCAGTCCACGCTGTCGCAGGGGTTTTACCGTCCGAGTTGGCAACCCAGACCGTCTTCTCCGAGTAATAATACTCGCGCGCGCCCGAGATCGCGAACGCGCCCTCGATGACCGACTGCGCCATCGGGAACTCCATCTTCGGATCCAGGAGTTCGCGGTAGGAGTAGATGTACGACTCGGCGTCGATCTCCGTGCCGTCGTCCCAGACCGCTGCGGGGTTCAGCGCGATCTTCCAAACGCGCCCCTTGTCGCCGGGCTGAATTCCGTAGCGTCCGGCGTACTCCGCCGTCACGTCCACGGGCAGCGCCGCCGCCATCTCGCACAGCACGCTCCGGCCGTCACCGGCGGCGTTCAGCACGTAATCGTACAGCCCTGCCGAAATATAGCCATAGATCTTCCGATCGTCCTCCGTGGCAAGCGCCATCGGCGACCACGTCAGCCCCTCAAGGCTGCGGACGTAATCCTCGTACGTGTACGATCTCGTGTCCGTGTAGTCGCGTCCCGCAACGCCCGCATAGACGCCGCCGTCCGTTTTTTCCGGAGACTTCTCCTGCGTGTCAACAACGCCCGCGAAGATCACGCCGTCGGGGTCCCTCACAAGGGACGGATCCGTGGCAGGGATCGGCGTCGGCGGAGCTTCCGTCGGCTCAGGCGTTTCCGTCGGAGACACCGGCGTCTCGCTCGGAGCCGCGGTGACCGCCTCTTCCGGCGTCGGCGTGGATTCCCCGTTGCCGGAGTTCCGGCTGCACGCCGTCAGCAGAAGCATCGACAGCACGAGCAACGCACAGATTTTTCTCATCGTTCGATCCATTCGAAATAACTACCCTTCTTTAGTCGCCGAAGCCTTTTTCGATCCATTTGACGTAATTGCGGATATTCTCGACAAATGACGCCTCAAACTGTCCCTTCGTCTCGTCCTTGTACCAGATGTTGAGGTCCACCGTTCCGTCCACTTTACTCAGGCTCATCGGAAAATCGAGCTTCCCGGATGCATCGACACGGATCTGCTTCCGCTCGATCTCATTTCCGGCCTTGTCCTTGCCGACCATCTCGATGACCACGAAGCCCTCGGTGATCTCACCTTTCAGATTGACCGTCACGTCGACATTATCCTGATACAGCGGGGTGTACGTGAGCAGCCACTTCTTGTATCCGTCTTCCTCGACAAGAAACTTCGCGTTCTCGGGGACCGGGAACTCATACTGGACAACTCCGCCCTCTCTGGGCATCGGCGTGGGCTGGAACGCATAGTATCCGAGCGCACCGAGACCGCCGAGAATAAGCAACACGAGCAGTACTTTCAAAAAACCTTTCATCTTTTTCTCTCCTCTGCCTTCCGGCTTTCTTTGTAGTGCAATCAATTATAGCATCACACCCCGCGAATTTGCAACGGCAAAAAAGAAAAGGAAGGTTATCTCTAACCTTCCTCGTAAGATGCGGACTACGGGACTTGAACCCGAACGCGCTTAGCGCACATGATCCTTAGTCATGCCTGTCTGCCAATTCCAGCAAGTCCGCAGGTGTTGTTTAACACGCTTGATTATACTATCACGAAGGTTTCTCGTTGTCAATCATTTTTTTAATACGAAAAATACCTTTTTTTCAGGGCGCCGTTTTTCCCCGCAACTGCGTACCCCGGCGCCCTGATCCGCGACTTTCCGGAATCGGCCGATATTAACCGTCAGCCTGCGTTGGACTCCTCATACTGTGCGACCTCAGCCTCCGCGCTGATCTCGATGTGGTTCGTGTATACCACTCGGCGGATCCGGCAGCCCGGTCCGATGGTGACATCGCGACCGATCACGGTGTCCGCGATCACGTTCTGCAGGCTGATCACATCGCCCTCGATGCTGTTTGCTACCGTAAACATATATCCTCCTCTGCGGGACCAGATACGGCTCAGCCATCCCTGCGCGCTCTTGCGGTCGCGGATGGAAATGGTCCCGCCGCCGATGGAATCCGCGAAGCTGTCGCCGCCGATCTCCGCCTCAAAATGCTCCGCGTTGATCAGACCCTTGCAGTTAATGCCGCCGCGGATCACCGCATCCTCCGCCGAAATGTCTCCGTCTGCGTTGAGCGAACCCGCGACAGCCAGTCTGCCGCTCCGAACGCTGCCGGTATGACACGATCCGGCCACCTTGAACTCCCCGCTCACATCCACCGCGCCGAAGACCTTCGAACTTCCGCTGACGGAAAATGTCTCCGCCGTCAGGTTTCCTGCCACACTTCCGCTTCCTCCGACCGAAACCTTACCCCGGCATACCAGGTCCCCCTGAACCTTTCCCGATCCGGCAATGCTCAGTCCGGTACAACTCGCGTTTCCCGTGATCTTACCGCTTCCGCTGATGCTGATCTCCTCATTGTAATCTCCGCCCGGCAAGCTGCCGCTTCCTGCAATTTTCATCTTTAATTCCTCCCGTGTAATAATTCCAGAATTTCCCGTGTGACATCTTTCTCCGCCCCGCTCGGGTCCACGACCGTGACACGGCGGATGTCCTCACTCCGGTATGTGCGTACTCCGTACGGCGTCTCCACGGAGATCACCGTGTTGTCCCGCGTCTCACCCTTCAGTCTCGCGGACAGCTCATCCAGGAGCACATCGTCCTTGGCCGACAGGATCAGCTCCACGCGCTCGCAGATCAGATCCTTCGGAAAATACGTCTCCTGTCCGGTGACAGTGGCTCTCCGCACGAACCATTCGTCCGGGATCAGCCCTTTCCGTTTCCATCGATACAGCGATCCGTAGGAGACCCCGTATTTTTCCAGCAAAGCCTTCTTAGAAATCAATTCCTGTTCATCTCCCATGAACACCCTCCTTCCCCACAATTCAAGCTGCGTAACATTGTTCCGTAACACTGTTACGCCTGCATTATATCGTAACACTGTTACGCTGTCAAGCACTTTTTTTTACTTGCGTTTTCAACACGCTGTCGGTATACTGTTTCTGTCGGTGCGCACCGCATTTTCCGGGGCCGCCGCAAGACAAGGTAAGGAGGAAAAGAAATATGAAAGCAGCTGACCTGATCGGCACCTGGGGAGTTGCCAAGGCGAGGTCCGTCGTCGGCGGAAAATTCGCCATGTTCACATTGGAGGAGGTCCTCGAAGAGATCAATGCCCGCAAGGCAGCAGGAACGCTTGACGGAGAGCCGGAGGAAATGACGGCCGGTTTCTCTTCGAGAACGGAATTTACCGAGGATGGCAAGGTCCTCACGTGGATGAAGGCACCCGCCGGAGTTCCTCAGGAAGAGATCGACAAGGCGCTTGAGAGCGGCGAGATCAAAGGATTCAAGGACGGTTTCTTCTGCCTGGAAGAAAAAGAGTGGAAAGAGGAGAACGGTGAGATCCTCTACAATTCCGAGGAGCATCGCGAGATCTTCGGTGAAGTACAGTCTCCCTGGGACAAACTGGAGCTGAACGAGGAAGGCCTTCTTCCGTTCGGCAGCGGAATGATGTTGCTCCGCAAGCTGTGATCCCGTCACAACCAAAACAAATGCTCAGACAGCCCGCTGCCCGCGGGCTGTTCTTTTGTTCGGTCCGGGAACGACAAAAACGCTGCCGGCGTTTGCCGACAGCGTTTATTCTGCAGTTGATGGGACTTGAACCCACACCCAAGTACATGGACATGAACCTGAATCATGCGCGTATGCCAATTCCGCCACAACTGCAAGCACCGCCTATAATACCATCACTCTTTGGGAAAGTCAAGCGGTTTGTTTCGGTTTTTCAAGCATTTTCCGCACTGTCATCAAGCCGTCCCCGACGGTCTTACTCGCCCGCGGTACGGGGAAGGATCGTAACTTCCAGCCCGTAATCCGCCATGCGGACCTTCGCCTTCTGTGCCGAGATCGTGCCCTTCTGGATCAGGCTGACCGTGACCGACTGATCGTTGACGTCGACTGATGCGTACTCGGAACCGAGGCGCTCGTAAAACTCGCGCAGCGTATCGAAATCATTGACCGTCACAAGGCTCGCCATATCCATCTTGCCGACAACGTCAAAGCTGAAGGACCAGTTGCACGGGAAGATCATGTAGTACATGACAACATCACCGCTCTTGATCGTCGACGTCAGCTCGGTGATGGCAACCTGGCCGCCCGAGTAAGTCACGTCAAAATAGCGGTTGTCCTTCAGGAACAGATACCGTCCGGTGTCCTTGCCTTCCAACGGAGGGATCAGATTGCGGTCGCCGTCGATGGAACCGACGTAATAAGGGCTGATCGCCACGTAGTTCTCGTAAAATTTGATGCCGGACTTAACGGTGCAGCGCGCCTGGTTCGTGCCCGCCTTCGTCAGATCTCTCTCGACGATCTCGGTAAATGTCAGCGTCGTCGTCCCGTCGTACGTCGTCAGGGACAGGTCTCCGTCCTTCGCCTTCGGGCGAATGATCAGGATCAGGATCATGAGCGCGATGATCGACGCGCCGATGATGATCCAGGTTCTCATGGAAAATTCTCTGATCTTATCCAGCATACACTTCCTCCAAACTGCGGCCTGCCGGCCGCCCCCATAAGTATGATATCCGACCACCCGGCTCTTTCGGGCCGTTGTGATCTTTCAGTCACCCGGCATCATCCGGGTCAAAGGATCTTTCATTCAACCGGCTTCTTCCGGATCGATGATCTCGCGGATCACCTCGCCCGCGAGCTCATTCTCAACACCGAACCGGGCCGCGATCGTCTTGCCGATGTCGCTGAACCCGATGCGGGTTCCGGCGTTGATCCCCCCGCGAAGCTTCGGTCCGTACACAACGAGCGGGATGTACTCCCGCGAATGGTCCGTCGATTCCGTCGCCGGATCGCAGCCGTGGTCCGCGGTGATCATCAGGAGATCATCCTCGCGAAGTCCCGCGATCAGCTCCGGCAGCTTCGAATCAAAATACGTCAGC
This sequence comes from Lachnospiraceae bacterium, assembly GCA_045130455.1. GTDB lineage: Bacteria > Bacillota > Clostridia > Lachnospirales > Lachnospiraceae > ISDg. Next base: position 28,556 of record JBGUPV010000214.1, read on the forward strand.
GCCTTCGCGTAGCCGTCGATATCGTTGCGGTGTCCGTAGAGCATATCGAAGTCCACGAGGTTCGTGAAGCACAGACCCTCGAAGTCTTTCGCCATCTCATCAAGTGTAACACTAATTCCCTCTTCATTGCAAGTGGTTCTTGTATATTCCGTGATTCCCGCGCCCGCGAAAATGTCGATGATCTTGCCGACCGAGTGAACCGCAAAGCCGGCGTCCTTCAGAACGTCCAAAACCGTCGGTCCCGTGGGCGGCAGCGAATAGTCATGCCGGCCCGACGTGCGCGTGTACGGCCACTCGCCGGTGAACGGTCTCGCGATGATGCGTCCGACGCCGAGCTCGCCCTGGCACAGTCTCCGTGCGATCTCACAGTATTCGTACAATGTCTCCGTCGGAACGATCGAATCATGGGCCGCGATCTGCAGCACACTGTCCGCCGACGTGTAGACGATCAACGCTCCGGTCTCCAGATGTTCCCGGCCGTAATCGCGGATGACGTCCGTGCCGGAGTACGGCTTGTTGCACAGGATGCCCCGGCCCGTCTCCTCCGAGAGCGCGTCGAGCAGCTCCTGCGGGAAACCTTCGGGAAATGTCGGGAACGGCGCCGAAAGCGGCAGCCCCGCGATCTCCCAGTGACCGGTCGTCGTGTCCTTGCCCTTCGACACCTCCGCCAGTTTGCACACAACGCCGTCGAACTCCTCGGTCTGCACATCGCCGAGCCCGCTTCCGCAGACAACGCCCTTCACGCCGTCAATGTGGAACAGTCCGAGCTTTTCCGCGTTCGGCATCGAAAAATAAGGCGATGACGCCGCGCTCGCGAGCGTGAAACTTCCCTCATCGCCGTACGCCGCCGCGTCCGGCATCTCGCCGACGCCGCAGCTGTCAAGTACGATCAAAAATACTCTTCCCATAAACCCCTCCGTCTCCGCCGGTTCTCCCGACGGCGGTTTCGTGTTTCCGGCCGCGGCTCATTTTCCGGATCGCCCGCAGCCGGTCAATTCCTTAATCGATATAGCTGTAGTAAATGCTTGCCTTCTCGATCGTCGCCTTCGCGTCGGACAGTGTCAGAGACATCTGTTTTCCCGCGGTGGGCGAGATCACGATGATCCTCGACGACTCATAGCCGATGATCATGACCCATGTTCCGTTGTAACGCGCAGCCACCGGCCGTCCCTCCGAGACAAATGTCAGCGCCTCCGCGAGCGTGGCGCCGGAGATATCCACCGCGGTGCCCGGGATATTTTCCGAGAGCCATGTGAACATGGGCTTCGCGTTCAGGTCACAGTTTGCCGCATCCGCCGCAGAACCCTTGTACGAGAGGAACATCTGCAGGATCGCCTGCAGCTCCGACCGCTCGTCACTCACGTAGTACGGCGTCAGGTTCTTCACGCGGGCCGTGTCCGCCTTGGTTCCTCGCTTCCACAGGATATTTCCCTTGCCGTCGTACACCGCGCCGGTGGTCTCATCCGCGAGCGCGATGCATCGGCCGAGCTGCTGCGAAACCATGCGGATCCCGCCGTAGGAAACCACGTAGTATCGGCTGTCGATCCAGCTGCCGACGCGCACGGACGTGTTGTTCGTGAGCACGGTAAACACGGTGTCCCCCGTCTTCGGCTCCTTCTCCAGTTTGTAGCCCGACGGAAGGTTCATGTAGTACTCGCGGTGCATCAGATTGCCCGTCCGACCGCTCACGGTGATCTTGCGCGACACCGGGCGCGAACTCTTCAGAATATTGTAGTTGCCGGCGTCCACGTAGATCGGGCGGTACGTCCGCACTCCGTCCACGATGACGATGGCTTCGCTCTGCTTGCTGCAGAGCTCGATGTTGATGGCGTTATCCTCGACGAGCGCAGACGAAAAATAAACATCGCCGCTCTCGTACTCCTTGATGACCGTACCGTCCAGACTGCGGATGATGATCTTGTACATCGGAACGTGTTCATCGCCGTTGTCGTGGAACGTGACATCCTTCTCGTGCGCGAGCCCGTAGATCAGGTCGCCCTCGATGGCGCCGAGCAGGAGCACCCGGTCGCCGCCCTCCGCGGTCTCCGTCTCGGCCTTGCGGTTCTCCAGGTCGTAGTACACGATCTGCGTGTTGGCCGCGTCGGAATAGTCGTTCTGGAACACCAGCTTGCCCTCCTCCGCGAAGAGGATGCTGTTCTTCGGAAGGTGCTCCGAAACCGCCGAAAAATCATGTACGAGCGTGCGGTACAGGTACAGCGTGTCATACAGCTTAAAATAAAACTCGTCGTACTTGTTCATGTAGCACAGCTCGCCGAACTCCTCCTTGAGGATCTCATACGAAACCGTGACCGGGACGAACATCATTTCCTCGATGCGCCCCTCTTTCGCGTAATACCGGTAGTACAGGATGCCGACGCGTCCCTCGTACTGCCCACGCGTGATATAGCCGTAAAAAACAAAGTCCGCCTGACCTTCATTGTCCACGGAGATCAGTTTGAAATCATGCTTTTTGTTTCGGTACCGAAGCTCGTCCCCGCCGTTCCGCTCGAACGTGAAGAGCTCGATCATGGTGTTGGTCACCATGTCGTACTCCCAGAGGTTGCCGCCGTACGAGAAGAGCAGGTATTTTCCGTTGCCGCTCAACAGATAGTCGAAGTCCGTCTCCGTCGTGAGACCGAGCTTGATCTGGTTACGGTTGATGCTCACGATCGTACCATCGAAGTCCGCCTGCAGCTTTCTGTCATAGTTGAAAAGGATGTGGTTGCGGCTCTGGCTGCGGAAGCGGAACTGCTCCGTACAGCAATATTTTTCCTCCGCGTCATCCGTGTAGATCATCAGCCGCGACTCCATTGTCGCGCACACGTACGTCGAGTTGTACTCCGTGATCGTCGGCACCGACGCGTACAGCTCCGTCGGGTTCATTTGCCCGTAGGTCACCGTCTCGACATCGTCCTCAATGGTCACATGCGAGTAATCCGCACCGGTCGAGGAATCGAGCGTGTCGAGGTACGCCTCGATCTCGGACATGCGGTTTTTGTCGAAGAGAGCCGAGTGAAAATCCTTCACAAACTCCACTTCGCGGGAGAGATTGCCGAACGTCACGACCATCAACCGCGTGTAAAACTGCACATCGCGTCCGTCGCCGGTGGTGAGCGTGATATGGCACGTATATTCCGTATTGTTGGCGTAATTGCCCGTCAGCATGACCGTCGCGGACAGACGCCCGTCATCGCCCTTCTTCAGGGCTTTCACTTCCTTGGTCTCGATCTCCGTCCCCGTGGCAACCTCGCTCACGCGGCACGTCAGACGCCTCACCACGCTCTCGTGCTCGTCGATCAGCACGACAAATGTCAGGTCCGAGCGGATCGGCGTCACCGTCTCACGCAGCAACTGCGCCTGCGGTTCAAACGTATACCCGACCATCGGGTTGATCTCCACTCCGCCCACCGAAAAACTCACGGTCGGCAGCGTCGCCTGCGACGCCGCAACGGTCTGCAGCTCATTGCTGTACGTGTGGAACCCCACCCGCAGAAAAAAGACCGTCAGCGCAGCGATAAATACGCCGACCAATATCATAATGCGAAAACGCAACTTCATGTCTCTTTACCTTTCACTCGCGCCGGCGCCTCCGCCGGCCGATACACAGTTATTGTACCGCATCGCGGCGCGATTCGCAAGCGTTACCGCAACGTGCCTGTCCGCACCGACCGACCGCGG
>JBGUPV010000215.1:0-15226 GCA_045130455.1 Lachnospiraceae bacterium
CGAACTTCGACGGAACATGTCTGTATGAGCATCAGGATCCCCGCAAGGGCAGCCACCCGCACTGGGGCACGCTGATCTTCAACTACGGGCGTCCGGAAGTTTCGAACTTCCTGATCGCGAACGCGCTGTTCTGGCTGACGCAGTACCACGCGGACGGCATCCGCATGGACGCGGTCGCATCGATGCTGTATCTCGATTACGGGAAAAATGACGGAGAGTGGGTCGCCAACATGTACGGCGGCAACGAGAACCTCGAGGCGATCGAGCTTCTCAAGCACCTCAACTCCATCGCCAAGAAGCTCGTGCCCGGCGCGTTGATGATCGCGGAGGAGTCGACGGCCTGGCCGAAGATCACCGGCGACCTGAACGACGACGGTCTCGGCTTCGACTTCAAGTGGAATATGGGCTGGATGAACGATTTTACAACGTATATGCGGCAGGACCCGCTGTTCCGCCGCGGATGCCACGGATCGCTCACCTTCAGCATGATCTATGCATACAGTGAGAATTTCATCCTCGTGCTCTCGCATGACGAGGTTGTGCACGGCAAGGGCTCGATGCTGGGCAAGATGCCTGGTACCTACGAGGAGAAGTTCGCGAACCTTCGCGTGGCTTACGGCTACATGGCCTGCCATCCGGGCAAGAAGCTTCTGTTCATGGGACAGGACATGGCGCAGCTTGCGGAGTGGAATGAGGAGAAGAGCCTCGAGTGGCACCTGCTGACCGACAAGGTCGAGGGTGACAAGGGCGGCACGCTGAACGCGAAGATGCACGCGATGGTCAAGGACCTCAACGCGATCTACACTTCGCATCCGGCGCTTTACAAGCTTGACCAGGATCCGGACGGCTTTGAATGGATGAGCTGCCTCGACGCGGACCACAGCATCGTATCGTTCGTCCGCAAGACCGAGAATCCCGATGAGACGCTCTTTGTCATCTGCAATTTTACGCCGGTCGTCTACGAGAAGCAGCCGGTGGGCGTTCCGTTCCCGGGCCGTTATAAGGAGATCTTCAACAGCGACGCCGAGTGCTACGGCGGCAGCGGCCACGTCAATGCCCGCCTGAAGCAGTCCAAGGAGGAGCGTGTCGACGGAAGAGACGATTCCATCGTCATCACGATCCCGCCGCTCGGCTGTGCGATCTTTACGTGCACGCCGATCCGTAAGGAGAAATAATCGATGAATGATTTTTTAAAGGCGCTTTTGGAGGGGGATCTCTCCAAAGCGCTTGTGCTGTTCGGGGCCGTCGCGGTTCAGATCGCGCTGGCGGTCGTCCTTCTGTGGCTCGGCCGTAAGGTCGTGCGGTGGATCTGCAGAGCCGTGGAACGCGGGCTCACCGCGCGGACGGAGAAAGGCATGGACCCGGGGCTTGCGAAGTTCCTGACCGCGCTTTGCCGCACCGGTCTGTACGCGCTTTTGTTCCTGCTGCTGTTCGAGTTGCTCGGTTTCCCGATCACGTCGCTGGTGGCGCTGTTCGGCTCGGCCGGTCTGGCCATCGGACTTGCGCTGCAGGGCAGTCTGTCGAACTTCGCAGGAGGTGTGCTGATCCTTCTGACGCGTCCGTTCCGCCTCGGCGATTACATCGTCGCGCAGGGGATGGAGGGCACGGTTGAGGAGATCGGGATCTGCTACACGAAGCTTCTGACACCGGACAACCGCACGGTGATCATGCCTAACGGTGGACTCGCCAACACCAACCTGATCAACGTCTCGGCGGAGCCGGAGCGGAGAGTGGACATCATGGTGCCCATCGCGTACGACGACGATATCCGCAAGATGCGCGAGCTTCTTCTGGGGCTTGCGGAGTCGGAGGAGAGAGTGCTTCGCACGCGTCCTTCGGAAGTGTATGTGAAAGAGTTCGGCGACAGCGCGATCCAGCTGGTATTCCGTTGCTGGGTGCGCAAGGAAAATTACTGGCCCGTGTACTTCGGACTGATGGAGGAGATCCGCTACGCGATGGCTCGCGAGGGCTTTACGATCCCGTTCCCGCAGCTCGATGTGCATACGGAGAAATGATGAGTTGAAAGAAACCGCCGGCCGCGGCAACGGTTGCCTGAGGACGGCGGATCAATATCTTTGAAAATGTTTACGGAATGGCAGAGGTAACAGGAAAATGAGTGAGAAACTGACCGAGATTTTCGGAATGGATGCCTTCAACGAGACGCTCATGAAGGAGCGGCTTCCGAAGGAGACCTTCGAGGCATGGAAGCACGCGATGGAGAACAGCGAGACGCTGGACCGCGACGTTGCGCAGGTGATCGCCGGCTGCATGAAAGACTGGGCGATCGAGCGCGGCGCGACGCACTATACGCACTGGTTCCAGCCGCTGACGGGCGTTACGGCGGAGAAGCATGACTCCTTCATCACGCCGGCACCGGGCGGAAAGGCCATCATGGAATTTTCCGGCAAAGAGCTCATCAAGGGTGAGCCGGATGCCTCTTCGTTCCCGAGCGGCGGCCTTCGCGCGACTTTTGAGGCGCGCGGCTACACCACCTGGGATTTTACATCTCCGGCTTTCCTGCGCGAGGACGCGTCGGGGGTCACGCTGTGCATCCCGACGGCATTTTGCTCTTATACGGGCGACGCGCTCGATATGAAGACACCGCTTCTTCGCTCGATGGAGGCGATCAACAAGCAGGCGCTCCGCGTGCTGCGCGTGTTCGGCCACAACGATGTGAAGCGCGTGGAATGCTCGGTCGGCGCGGAACAGGAGTATTTTCTGATCGATCATAAGAATTACATGAAGCGTGAGGACCTGATCTTCACGGGCCGCACGCTGTTCGGCGCGAAGCCCCCGAAGGGACAGGAGATGGACGACCACTACTTCGGAAGCCTGAAGGAGCGTGTCGGCGCGTTCATGAAGGAGCTCAACCATGAGCTCTGGAAGCTCGGTATCTATGCGAAGACGCAGCACAATGAGGTGGCGCCCGCGCAGCACGAGCTCGCTCCGATATACACGACGGTCAATGTCTCGACCGACCACAACCAGCTGATCATGGAGTGCATGAAGAAAGTCGCGAAGCGCCATGGTCTGGAGTGCCTTCTTCACGAGAAGCCCTTCGCCGGCGTGAACGGTTCCGGCAAGCACAACAACTGGTCACTCGTGACTGACACCGGCAAGAATCTGTTGAACCCGGGCAAGACGCCCAATGAAAATATCCAGTTCCTGTTGTTCATGACGGCCGTTCTCGAGGCCGTGGACAACCATGCGGACCTGTTGCGTCTCTCCGCCGCCAACCCAGGCAACGACCATCGTCTCGGCGCCAACGAGGCACCGCCGGCGATCATTTCCGTATTCCTCGGCGAGCAACTTGACGACGTTGTCACACAGCTGGTGGAGACCGGCGAGGCAAAGCGCCTGAAGAAGGAAGGCCGCCTGTACACCGGCGTTTCGACGCTGCCTTCCATCGGCCGCGACGCGACCGACCGCAACCGCACGTCGCCGTTCGCATTTACCGGCAACAAATTCGAGTTCCGTTCCGTGGGCTCCTCGATGTCCATCGCGGATGCCAACACGGTTTTGAATACCATCGTCGCGGAGACGCTGGAACGATATGCGGACATCCTCGAGGCTTCGAAGGATCCGGAGACGGCCGTTCACGACCTGATCAAGTCGTCGCTGGCGGAGCATGAGCGCATCATTTTCAACGGCAACGGCTACTCGCAGGAGTGGGTCGAGGAGGCTGAAAGACGCGGACTTCCGAACCTTCGCTCAATGGTCGACGCGATCCCTTCGCTCGTGACGGACAAAGCGATCGCGATGTTCTCGCATCAGGGCGTGTTCACGGAAAATGAGCTTCGCAGCCGTGCGGAGATCGACTATGAGATCTATGCGAAGGCGATCAATATCGAGGCGCGCACGATGATCTCGATGGCCGGATGCAAATACATCCCGTCCGTCATCCGCTTCACGACGCGTCTTGCGGATTCCATCAACAATGTCACCCGCGCGGTGCCCGATGCGGACACCAGCGTTCAGATCGAGCTTCTGATGCAGACGTCGCGGCTGCTCCGTGAAGCGCAGGACGCGCTTTCCGTACTGCGTTCTCTCGATGAGGAGGCGGTCCGCAAGCCGGAGGGACGCGAGATGGCTCTGTTCTTCCGCGAAAAGGTCGTTCCCGCGATGGAAGCGCTGCGCCGCCCGATCGACGAGCTTGAGATGGTGATCGACCGCGATCTCTGGCCGGTACCGACGTACGCGGAGATCCTCTTTGAGATCTGATCAAAGAAAGGTAACTGAATGAACGAACCGTTTGGCGTGATCATGACAAAGGGACGGGAGGCAATGAAGTTGCCGCCCGCCCCACACGAAACAGAAAACGACGCAGTTGTTTTCTAGGAGTGAGGTTGGTTCATGAGGTCATGAAACAGAGCAAAAATACAGCAAGGAGACATACCAAATGATTCAGGCAAGTAACATCACGCTGCGCATCGGCAAGAAGGCGCTGTTTGAGGATGTGAACATCAAATTCACGGAGGGCAACTGCTACGGCATCATCGGCGCGAACGGCGCCGGCAAGTCGACCTTCCTCAAGATCCTGAACGGGCAGCTGGAGCCATCCAAGGGCGATGTCATCATCACCCCCGGACAGAGACTCTCGTTCCTGCAGCAGGACCATTTTAAGTACGACGCATTTAACGTGCTCGACACTGTCATTATGGGCAACAAGCGCCTGTACGACATCATGCAGGAGAAGGACGCCATCTACGCGAAGGAGGACTTCACGGAGGAGGATGGTATCAAGGCGAGCGAACTGGAAAATGAGTTCGCCGAGATGAACGGTTGGGAGGCCGAGTCCGACGCGGCGACGCTTCTGAACGGTCTCGGCATTGAGACCGATATGCACTACATGCAGATGGCCGATCTCAACGGCAGCGACAAGGTCAAGGTCCTGCTCGCGCAGGCACTGTTCGGCAATCCGGACATTCTGCTCCTCGACGAGCCTACGAACCACCTCGACCTCGCGGCGATCCAGTGGCTTGAGGAGTTTTTGATCAACTTCGACAACACGGTCATCGTGGTTTCCCACGACCGTTATTTCCTGAACAAGGTCTGCACGCACATTGCGGATATCGACTACTCGAAGATTCAGCTCTACGCCGGCAACTACGACTTCTGGTACGAGTCGAGCCAGCTGATGATCAAGCAGATGAAGGAAGCCAACCGCAAGAAGGAAGAGAAGATCAAGGAGCTGCAGGAGTTCATCCAGCGTTTCTCGGCCAACGCTTCCAAGTCCAAGCAGGCGACGTCCCGCAAGAGAGCTCTCGAGAAGATCGAGCTCGACGACATCCGTCCGTCGTCCCGCAAATATCCCTACATCGATTTCCGTCCGAACCGCGAGATCGGCAACGAGGTTCTCACGGTTTCGCATATTTCCAAGACCATCGACGGTGTGAAGATCCTCGACGATATCTCCTTCGTTCTCGGCCGTGAGGACAAGGTTGCGTTCGTCGGCTCGAACACGCTGGCGAGCACGGTCCTGTTCAAGATCCTCGCAGGCGAGATGGAGCCGGATTCCGGCGAATACAAGTGGGGCATCACGACGACGCAGGCTTATTTTCCGAAGGACAACACCGAGCTGTTCAGGGGCAGCGAGTCGATCGTGGATTTCCTGATGCCGTTCTCGCCCGAGAAGGATGTGACGTATGTCCGCGGATTCCTCGGCCGTATGCTCTTCGCGGGAGACGACGGTGTGAAGCCGGTCAACGTTCTCTCCGGTGGCGAGCGCGTCCGCGTGCTCCTTTCGAAAATGATGATCATGGGCGCGAATGTCCTGATCCTCGACGAGCCGACCAACCATTTGGACATGGAGTCCATCACGGCTCTCAACAACGGTTTGATGAAGTTCCCGGGCGTGGCGCTGTTCACGTCGCAGGACCACCAGTTTATCCAGACCGTCGGCAATCGTATCATGGAGATCCTGCCGGACGGTTCGCTGATCGACAAGGTAACCACGTACGACGAATACCTCGAGAGCGACGAGATGGCCGTAAAGCGCCAGAAGCTTGTCGTCAACGCCGAGGAGGACGACTGAGAGACGGCCTAAGGGCTGTCGTATGAGGCGGGGTGATAGCGTGAGTTTGGGTAACAATTTCAAAGTCAGAAAAGGCACGCCGGAGCCGCTCGGAGCGACGGTGCTCGGGACGCATGTGAATTTTGCGGTTTCCGTGCCTGGAGCGGAAAATGTGACGCTTGCGATCTACCGCGGCGCATCCGCGGAGGCTGCGTTCACGACGGAGATGGGCGCGACGGAGCGTACCGGAAGCATTTTCTGCACGGACGTGCAGCTGCCGGCGGAGACTCCGGAGGGCGGCTGGCAATACGAATATACGGTGAAGGGCGAACGCTTTGTCGATCCTTACGCGAGACTTGTCGCGGGGAGAGAGCAGTTCGGCAGACATCTGTCACGGAAGGACGAGCGCCGTGTGCGCGGCGTTATCCGCACGGGGCGGTCGGGCCGCGAGGAGGATCGCAAGCCGGCGGTCCCGCTGTGCGACATGATCCTTTACAAACTCCATGTACGCGGTTTCACGAAGGAGACTTCCAGTGTAGCGGCCGGCACGTACGCCGGTCTGGCGGGCAAGGCGGAGTATCTGCGGTCCCTCGGGATCAACGCGGTTCTGCTGATGCCGGTGATGGAATACAACGAATGTTTCTGCGAAGGAGACTGGGATGAGGAAGTCCCAAACTTCGTATCTTCTAAGTTCTACAGAAGTAGTGCACCGTCGCGGATCCCCGAGGAGATCCTGGAGGAGGCCGCGAAGGAGCGCAAAGTCAATTACTGGGGATACGCGGGGCATTATTATTTCTTCGCTCCGAAAGCGTCCTACGCGCAGGATCCTTCGCAGGCGGACACCGAGTTCGCAGCGATGGTGCGCAGACTTCACCGCGCGGGCATCGAAGTGCTGATGGAAGTTATGATCCCGGCGGGGACGAACATAAGCCGCGTCGTCGACGCGCTTCGCTTCTGGGTGCGTGAGTATCGGATCGACGGTTTCCGGATCCACGGCGATATGCCCGATCTTCGCATTTTGATCGATGACCCGTACCTCTCGGATACGAAGTTTTTGTGCGGCGGTTTTCCGAATCAGGACGCGAATGCCTCGGCAACGCGCCTTGCGGAGTACCATGCAGGTTTTCTGGTGGATGCCAGAAAATACCTCAAGGGCGACGAGGGCATGACGCGGGCATTTGCCGGACGCTTTACGAGAAACGCGGGAGGCTTAGGCGTCATCAACTATGTGACCGATCACGACGGTTTTACGCTGGCCGATCTGTATATGTACGACGTCAAGCATAACGACGCCAACGGAGAGCGCGGTCGCGACGGAAGCGACTACAACTACAGCTGGAACTGCGGCGCGGAAGGTCCGGACAAGCGACGGAAGATCCGCGAGCTCCGTCTGAAGATGCGCAAGAACGCGCTCCTCTCGGTACTCCTGTCTCAGGGAACGCCGATGCTGCTGGCCGGCGACGAGTTCGGCAATTCGCAGGGCGGCAACAACAATGCTTACAATCAGGATAACGCCACCGGCTGGATCAACTGGTCGGAGCAGCGGAAGGGCGCGGAGATCACAGCATTTGTCAAAGCGGCGATCGCCCTCCGCAAGGAACATCCGGTGCTGCACAATCCGATCCCGCTGCGCGGGACGGACTACCTCGCAAGCGGCGCGCCGGACGTCTCAATCCACGGAAGGGAAGCATGGCGGCCGGACGACGGTCCGTACAACCGCTGTCTCGGAGTCCTCTTAAACGGCGCATTTGCCCGCAAGGGACGCGACGAGAGAGACGATTCCTTCTACATCCTGTTCAATATGTACTGGGAAGAGCAGACCTACGCGATCCCGATCCTGCCCGGCAGGGAAGGGTGGAAGGTCGTGCTCGCGACCGACTCGGCCGTGACCTGCGGCGAGATCGGCGAAGATACGGTTACGATCCCGGCGCGGACCATCGTCGTGCTGCAGAGCACGGAGGCGAAGGCCGACGCGAAAAAACGCCGCGTCCGCGGCAACGGAAAGGACATGACAAAGTGAATGCAATCAAACTGAAGATCGCCCTGATCATCGCCGTGGTAATGGATTACATCGCGATCATATATCTCTCCAGAGACGGTGTTCCGTATCTTCTGGCGCGGACGCTCGGACGGGCGGCAATCCCGCTGGTCTGCTTCCTGCTGGTGGAAGGTCTTCGGAATACGCAGAAGACCGGAAAATACGTCCTGCGCATCTCGATCGCGGCCTTTGTGACGGAGATCTTCTGGCTTTACCTCTGGCTCCAGCAGAGGACCGAGGCCCTCGAGAATATTCAGCTCGATTACATCCGCGCGGGCGGCACTCCGGTCTGGGGTGAGGACGGCGTCGACAAATGGTTTGACACCCTCGATACCGCGCAGCAGTACGCGTACAGCTCGTGGATGGTACCGCTGCTCAACGGCATGTGCACCCTCGTGCTGACCATGCTGATGCTCCTTGCGATCAAGAAGTTCAACGACTACTTCCGCGAGATGCTTCCGAACCAGATCTTCCGGAATCTTCTCCACATGATGACGGTCGGTGCCATCATCATGATCACGGTCCTGATCGGCTTCACGCTGCAGATGGACGGCGGCATTCTGATCCCGATCACGGCGGCGGTATGCTTCCTGTTCCGGGAAGAGAAGAAGATGCTGCTCATCGGGCTTGCGTTCATCGGCATCCTCGGCGGTGTGTTCACCTCGATGTTCTACGGGATCGGCTGGATGTTCGCGCTTCCGCTTCTGTATGTATATAACGGCAAACTCGGCTACGACAAGAAGGCGCATCCGTACCTTCGCTGGGTATTCTACGCGGCGTGTCCGACGATCCTCGGCATCATGGTCGAGACGAAGTATTTCCGTGAGATCTTCAACGGTATGAAGATGGCTAAGTAAGGAGCAAAGCCTTATTTCGGAGGTTGTATGGCAGCTTTGTATCTTGCGCCGATGGAGGACGTCACGGGCGACCTGTTTCGGCGGGTATTACATAAGCATTTCGGAGGGGTGGACCGGTATTTCACCCCTTTTTTGTCGCCTGTCCACGGACTGACGTTCAAGACGCGCCAGGGACGGGAGGTCGATCCTTCGCACAACGCGGGGATGCCTACCGTTCCGCAGGTCCTGACCAACGACGCGGACGCGGCGGCACACATGATCGGACTGCTCGCGGATCTCGGCTACGGGGAGGTCAACCTCAACCTCGGCTGTCCTTCGGGGACCGTGGTGGGCAAAGGGCGCGGCAGCGGTTTTCTGCGCGATCCGGAGGGAATGGAGCGGTTCTTTGACCGTCTTTTCGCGAAGGAGCTTCCGGTGCCGGTGTCCGTGAAGACGCGGGTCGGCTTCGCGAGCACGGACGAGTGGCCGAGGCTTCTGGAGATCTACAACCGATATCCGCTCAGTGAGCTGATCGTGCACGCGAGAGTGCGGGAGGACTGGTACCGCGGGCTTCCGCGCATGGACGCCTGGGACTATGCTGTGCAAAACAGCAGGATCCCGCTCTGTTACAACGGGGACATCCGGACCGCCGCCGACTGCGCGGAGATCCTGAGAAAAAGTCCCGGTGTGACGCGGGTGATGATCGGGCGCGGCGCGGTGACGAACCCGGGCATTTTCCGAGAGATCGCGGAAGAGAGAGCAATGACGGAGGCGGAACTGAAGTCGTTCCACGACGAGCTCCACGAGGCGTACGTCGCGCGCTACGGGCCGAAGGATACGCTGTTCAAGATGAAGGAGTTCTGGGGCTACCTCGGTGATCGCTACGAGGATCCCGAACGTGTCAAGAGGCGCGTCCGCAAATGCGGTTCCGACGCGGAATACATGGCCGTCGCGGCCGAATTATGGAATTGTTAGCACTCAGACAAAATGAGTGCTAATTTTTCGTTGACAAACGTTTTTGTCGGGAGTATACTTGTGTTCGGCAGAGATTTCATAAATTACCGGTCCGCGAAAGCGGACGGAACGGAGGCATATATATGGCAGAGCAAGGCAATCTTTCCATCAATTCGGAAAATATATTTCCGATCATCAAAAAATGGCTGTATTCCGACCACGACATCTTCCTTCGCGAGCTTGTTTCGAACGGCTGCGACGCGATCACGAAGCTGAAGAAACTCGCGCTGATCGGCGAGGCGGAACTGCCCGATGACAACGAGTGGAAGATCTATGTTCGCATCAATCCCGAGGAAAAGACGCTCACGATCGTCGATAACGGCATCGGTATGACGGCGGATGAGGTGAAGGAGTATATCAACCAGATCGCATTTTCCGGCGCCACCGACTTCCTCGCAAAATACAAGGACAAGGCCAACGAGGATCAGATCATCGGTCATTTCGGTCTCGGCTTCTACAGCGCGTTCATGGTCGCTCACAAGGTGACGATCGACACCCTTTCCTATCAGAAGGGCGCGAAGGCTGTTCACTGGGAGTCCGAGGAGGGCATGAACTACGAGATGGAGGACTCGGACCGCACGGAGCGCGGCACCGAGATCACGCTCTATCTGAACGAGGACAGCTATGAGTTCTCGAACGAGTACCGCGTGAAGGAAGTGCTCGGCAAATACTGCTCGTTCATGCCGGTCCCGATCTTCTTTGAGGACGAGACGAAGCCCGCACCGGCCGAAGAGCCCGAGGTGATCGATGCCGAGGTGGACGCGGACGGCAAGGCCAAGGAAGCGGAGAGTGCCGACGGTGAGAATGCGGAAGCACCGAAGAAGGAGAAGAAGGGCCCGAAGCCGATCAACGACATTTTCCCGCTGTTTTTGCACACGCCTTCGGAGTGCACCGAGGAGCAGTACCGCGAGTTCTACCGCACGACGTTCCACGATTACAAGGAGCCGCTGTTCTGGATCCATCTGAACATGGACTACCCGTTCAACCTGAAGGGCATCCTTTATTTTCCGAAGATCAACACCGAGTACGACAGCCTTGAGGGCACGATCAAGCTCTACAACAACCAGGTCTTCATCGCGGACAACATCAAGGAGGTCATCCCGGAGTTCCTGATGCTCTTAAAGGGCGTCATCGACTGCCCGGACATCCCGCTGAACGTGTCCCGAAGCGCACTGCAGAACGACGGTTTCGTGAAGAAGATCAGCGACTATATTTCCAAGAAGGTTGCGGACAAGCTCTCGGGCATGTACAAGACCGACCGCGAGAACTACGAAAAATGCTGGGACGACATCTGCCCGTTCATCAAGTACGGCTGCCTGCGTGACGCGAAGTTCCGCGAGAAGATGAGAGACTACCTGATCTACAAGGATCTCGACGGAAAATACATTACGCTTCCGGAGTACGTGGAGGCGGCGAAGGCCGGCAAGGACAGCGCTGCGGACGCAAAGGCGGAGGGCACGGAGAATGCCGAGGCAGCTGCGGATGCGAAGGCAGAGAGTGCGGAGAGCACAGAGGCAAAGGCCGACGCGGCAGCGGACGCGAAGGACGGCGAAAAGAAGGAGCCTGAGAAGACCGTCGTTTACTATGTGACCGATGAGAAGCAGCAGAGTCAGTACATCAACATGTTCCGCGAGAACGGCATCGACGCGATCATCATGACGCACCGGATCGACCAGCCGTTCATCCAGCAGCTTGAGCAGGACAACGACACGGTGACGTTCCGCCGAATCGATGCGGACGTGACCGATACGATGAAGGATGAGGCGGATGCGGAGGAGCTCAAGGCGATGACCGAGACGCTCACGACGACGTTCCGCAAGGCCCTCGACAAGAGCGAACTGGACATCAAGGTGGAGAAACTGAAGAATACGCAGATCCCCGCGATGATCACATTGTCCGAGGACAGCCGCCGCATGCAGGATATGATGGCGATGTACGGCATGGCGCAGGCAGGACTTCCGGATGACTCGACGCTCGTGCTCAACGCGGGCAACAAGCTTGTCAAGTACGTCTGCGACAACGGCGACGATGAAAACGCGGTACTTCTGTGCGCGCAGATCTACGACCTGGCGCGCCTGGCACAGAAGCCGCTCGAGCCTGCCGACATGACGGCGTTCATGGAGCGCAGCACGAAGCTCATGGGCATGCTCGCCGGACTCAAGGACGAGTGATCCTCAATGTCGAGGAGTCGGCAACGGGACCGAAGTATGAATGCCGGATCGGTATCGGGACGAAAAACAAGAGCATAACGAAAGGAGCATCCGCGGGGATGCTCCTTTTTGGTGTAGATATTTTCCGAAACTGTTCGGTTTGCAACCGACGATGCCGCAGGCAGATGCCGTCCGGGTGAAGTATCATCGGTGAGAGAAAGGCAAACAACTTACTGTACGGTCAGGGTCGCCGCGGCAGAAGTTGTGCTGTTGCCGTTTTTGTCGGTTACCACACAACGGAACTTGAAATTGTTGTGCCCCGACTGCGCCTGGATGCTCAAGGTGGCTGTCTTAGCCGACGAGGAAGAGGAGTTCGTCCACTTTTTCGTGTTCGGGTTGTATGCCTGCCACTGATAGGAGAGCGGCGCAACGCCGTCTGCGGTTACCGTAAATTTTGCGGTTGCGCCGACCGTAACCTTCTGGTTCTTCGGCTGCGTGACAATGCCGGGACGTACAGTGAGAAGGACTTCCTTCGAGGTCGCGGTCTGACCTGCGGCGTCCGTGATGTTGCAGCGGAACTTGAAGCCGTTGTGAGCCGCCTGTGCCTTAATGCTGAGGGTTGCGGTCTTTGCGCTCGCCGAGCCCGAGTCCACCCATTTCTTCGTGTTCGGGTTGTATGCCTGCCACTGATACTTCAGTGTGCCTTTTCCCGTTGCCGTTACCGAGAACTGTGCCGTCTCCCCGACCGCAACCGTCTTGGCGGTGGGCTGAGAAGTGATGGTCAGCGGCTGGGTCACGGTGAGAGTTGCCTCGTTCGAGGTAATGCTCTTGCCGGTTCCGTCCGTGACAACGCAGCGGAACTTGAATCCGTTGTGACCGGCCACCGTCGTGATGCTGAGGTTGGCCGTCTTCGCGCTGGCCGCTCCGGAGTTCGTCCATTTCTTCGTATTCGGATTGTACGCCTCCCACTGGTACGAAAGCGTGCCGGCCCCCTTCGCGGTTACCGAGAAGGAAGCTTTGCTTCCGACCGCAACGGAAACGGACGCGGGGTGCTTCGTGATCGCAAGCATTCCCGCGATGTTGAGAGTTGCCGCGCTCGAAGTGGTGCTGTTTCCGTTGGCATCCGTAACGACGCAGCGGAACTTGAAGCCGTTGTGGCCTGCCGTCGCCGCGATGCTGAGGGTTGCCGTCTTTGCGCTTGCGGCTCCGGAGTTCGTCCATTTCTTCGTGTTCGGGTTGTATGCCTGCCACTGATAGGTCAGCGTTCCGATCCCGGATGCCGCCACCGTGAACTTCGCCGTGGAACCTGCCGTCACCGTTGTATCCTTGGGCATCGTGGTGATCTTCGGTTTGATCGTCAGTGTCGCGGCATCGGAGACTGCCTGATTTCCTTTGCTGTCATTGACCAGGCAACGATACTGGAATCCGTTGATCCCGGACGTAGCCGTCACCGAGAATGTCGGGGACGTGGAGATCGAAGCATACGTGATCCAGTCGCTCGAAACCGATGCTCTGCGTTGCCACTGATACGTCAGCGTTCCGTTTCCGACCGCGGTCACCGTAAACTCTGCGGTGTCACCCAAAGAAACCGTCGTGTTCTTCGGCTGCGTGTTGATGTTCGGATAGCCCGGTGCCGTAAGCTTCATGGGCGTGCTCGCGTAATCGGTCTCGTGGATGCGGTTGACATCCTCCGCGAGCAGATATACATAGTACTTACTGTTCCAGCCGCTTATGCTCAACCCGGACGGCAGCTCAAACGTTCCCGTTCCGGTTGTCTTAAAGCCTGTACTGACATCGGTATTCAGCATTCCGTAATATTTGATGCTCGCGTTCGTGGTGTTGCCTGCGGTATAAGGCTTATCGAGGATCAACACGGAAACTTGCGTCGCGTTCGAGGCGTGCGATCCCGTGATCGTGTACGGCACGGTGATCGTGCTGCCCGATGCGGTCAATGTCGCGCCGGCCGGGATCTCAACCTTCAGGTTGCTGTCCGCAAGAGTCAGCTTGTACTCGGCGAATTCCTGACCTGCGGTTCCGGAGACGAGGGAGCTGAAAATGACAGAGGACAGATCGATATTGAACGCGGGACTCACACCGTATTCGTCGTCCGCTACGAAGGAGTCGACAGTTCCGTCGGTGTACACAACGGCAGCGTCTTTTCGCGCAGAATCCTGAAAGGCGGAACGCAGCCACCAGACGATATAGTTGCCGTATTTATCTCCCTTGATCCGGTTTTCGGTCGAATGCCAATCATAGTTGATCTCGCCGTTCTCGGATTCCCAACCGGAATCCGATGTGTATCCGTACTTCGGATTCAAAACATCTTCGTAATCCAGCAGGAATATTTTCTCACCGGTGAGCGCGACATAATCTTCAAACCAAATATCAACAACATCGCCCGTGTTCAATGTATGTGCGGAGATCCTGCTCTCCGCGATCGCCGATCTCTCGAGAGCAGTAAATCCGTCCGCTCTTGTGAGAAAGTCGCTTCCGTTCAGACCGGCTCTTATATCACTGTAGAGCCATTGGTTGGCGTACTGCGCGCCCGCGTTCGGTTGCTGATCCTTATCAAACATTCCCTCATACAGGATGGTGTCGCAATCCAGCAGCATTGTCGTTCCGCCGTACGCGGTTGTCTTGGGGGCGAGCACGCGATACTTTACCGGGCTACCGTCGTATTTGCCGTACCATACGTAGCTGCCTTTCCACGGCATGTTCTCATACGTCGGCGCGATCGGGGCCTTGATGATGTTGGTACCGACGCAGGCGACGGTTTTCCACCATTCGTCGGTAGCCGCCTGCGCTTTGCCGCCGATGCCGGCGGACTGCAGCAGCGATACCGTCATGGCAGCCGACAGGAGAACTGCAAGAAGCCTGCCCAATGTGCGTTTTTTCATAATACTGTGCCTCTCTTTCATTACTTCGCTCTAATTCTCCGCACCTGTCCGAACATCCGGCATCCGTTTCCGTATTAATAAAACGAGAGAGTGTTCAGACTCCGGGCGGTATGCGGGACAGTTCCGGGAACGCCGGAAATGCCGCACACTTTGATATTGTACAGGATAATCCGGTCCGATGCAAGCAAACTCGGAAAAACAGTACTTGATCCTCTTCGGAAAATGATACAAAATTTTGTGAAAACGATTCGTAATTTTGGGGGTTGACAATCTCGGTT
>JBGUPV010000216.1:0-2119 GCA_045130455.1 Lachnospiraceae bacterium
TTTGACGGTTCCATGATGGTGCTCCGCACGATACTTAACAACGATTACCTCTGGACCAAGGTGAGGATCCTCGGCGGCGCTTACGGCGTCTCGGCCAACGGCGGAACGGTCTCCGGCGATTTCTCGATCGCGACCTACCGCGATCCGAACCTCCGCGAGTCCTACGACGTCTTCAACGGCGTTCCGGATTACGTCGCGTCGCTGTCGCTGAGCGACAAGGAACTGACGCGTTATGTCATCGGAACCATCGCGACTCTCGACATGCCTCTCTCGCCGCCCGCGGCGCTCAACGCGATCGTGAGCCGCGAGTACTCCGGCACTTCGCAGGATGATCTTCAGGCGTTCCGCGACGGCGTGCTCTCCGTAACGACGGAGAAGCTGCAGTCCCTCGCGCCGATGATCCGCGCCGTGCTCGCGCAGGGTTACCGTTCCGCGGTCGCTTCGGAGACGAAGGCGAAGGAGTGCGCGGATCTCTTTGACAGCATGCGCCCGATCCGCTGAGCGAAAGGCATCACGAAGATCATTCGGAAAATGAGTGGTAACCGCCCAAAACGGGCGGACATACGATACACGGAGGATGTTGCATGAGCAGCACAAACAAGAAAAAGGATGTATTCCGGTCAGGCTTTGTCGCTCTGATCGGCAGACCGAACGTCGGCAAATCCACGCTGATGAACCGGCTGATCGGACAGAAGATCGCCATCACGTCGAACAAGCCGCAGACGACGCGCAACCGTATCCAGACGGTGTACACCGACGCGAGAGGCCAGATCATTTTCCTCGACACGCCCGGAATTCACAAGGCGCGCAACAAGCTGGGAGAGTTCATGGTCGAGGTCACGGAGCGGACGCTCACGGACGTCGATCTGATCCTGTGGCTTGTGGAGCCGAGCGACTATATCGGCGCCGGCGAGCAGTCGATCATTGAGCGGCTTTCGAAGGTGGACACGCCGGTCATGCTCGTCATCAACAAGATCGACAAGGTGAAGAAGGAGGACATCCTCAAATTCATCGACCGCTACCGCGAGGCGCTTGATTTCGCGGCGATCGTGCCGGTGTCGGCGCTGACGGGCGACAACACGGACGACCTGACGAACACGATCTTCTCGTTCCTTCCGGAAGGCCCGCAGTACTACGACGAGGACACCGTGACGGACCAGCCGGAGCGGCAGATCGCGGCGGAAATGATCCGCGAGAAGGCGCTTCGCAGCCTCGAGGAGGAGATCCCCCACGGCATCGCCGTGCTGATCGACCGCATGAAGGAGCGCGAGGACGGACATCTCATCGACATCGACGCGACGATCATCTGCGAGCGTGAGTCCCACAAGGGGATCATCATCGGCAAGCAGGGCGCGATGCTCAAGAAGATCGGCACCGAGGCGCGCCGCGACATCGAGATGATGACCGGCACGAAGGTGAATCTCAAACTTTGGGTTAAAGTGAAGGAAAATTGGCGGGACAGCGATGTGCTGATCCGCAACTACGGTTACCGCGACGAGGAGTAATCCGGTTGCCGGGAAGTGAAGTGGGTCCGACCGCGCGCGAGGACCGCGACGAGAAATGATCCGGCTGCGATCCCGGTTGACGGACCGATAAATGATCTGACCGCAGTCAGGTGAGGAGGGGCTATGAGCGACAGCACGATATTGCACGGCATCATACTGTCGGCCGTGCCCATCGGCGAGTATGACCGGCGCGTGTTGATCCTGACGCGCGAGCGCGGGAAAATATCCGCATTTGCCAAGGGAGCCCAGCGCCCGAAGTCCGCACTGATCTCGGCGGCACAGCCCTTCGTGACGGGAGCATTTCACCTGATTGAGGGGCGGAGCGCGTACACGATGATCCGCGCGGATGTGGACAACTATTTTTCGGAGTACCGGGCGGACGCGGAGAAGACATTTCTCGGGATATACTTCTGCGAGATCGCCGAGTACATGACCGAGGAGGACAACGACGAGCGGGCGACGCTTGTGCTTCTGTACAGGGCGCTGCAGGCGCTCGGGCACGACGGGATCGGGCTTGCGCTCGCGAGAGTCGTATTTGAGCTGAAAATGCTATGGATCGGCGGCATCGGGCCGCAGGTCGGCGCCTGTGTCCGCTGCGGCGACAACGAGGGGCC
>JBGUPV010000217.1:0-5532 GCA_045130455.1 Lachnospiraceae bacterium
GGATTCCGCAACCGGACGACAGGTTTTTGAGACGTTTAAGAAGCTGTCGCAGGAGAAACTGGTGATCATCGTTTCCCACGACCGCGACTATTCGGAGCGTTACGCGGACCGCATCATCGAGCTTGCGGACGGCGAGGTCATCTCGGATGTTGAGCTCAAGCCGGTGGAGGAACTCTCCGAGATCCATGAGATCCGGCTGTCCGAGGAGAGCGGACTTCATTTTTCGGAGAACGGTATCGTAGCGGAACCGTGGACCGTGATCACGGATGAGGACCGGAGCGTGATCAACGAGTATCTTGCGCTCCAAGCGGCGGGCGATGTCCTGCTGGTGGACGAACACACCGTGACGCCGAAGAAGGGCCGTTTCCAAACGACTTCGGAAAACCGGATCGTCGAGGAGAAGAAGGAGTTTCGGCTGATCAAATCGCGCCTCCCGTGGAAGCGAAGCCTCGGCATCGGCGTGAACTCGATGAAGCACAAGAAGATCACGCTCGTGTTTACGCTGCTGCTCTCGATCGCGGCGTTTACGATGTTCGGTCTTGCGGATGTGTTCCGCTCCTTTGACAGAGTCACGTGTATGGTCGACTCGCTCCGGGATTCCGGTCAGAAATACATGGCGATCTACAAGCAGAGCACGGACCGCTATGCGAGCAATTTCGACTATGATCTGAAGGCGGAGGATGTCGAGTACCTGAAGGAGGGGCTCGGCGACCGGTTCGTCGCGACCCGCTCGCTCGGACTCGGCAGTTTCGTGTATTACGACGAAACGGATCATTCCGGCATTCAGCTGGATAATTTCGCCCGCTATGTGTACCCGCGTTTCAGCTACAACGGTATGGAACTCGACGAAAGCGCATGCGAACGTCTCGGTCTGTCGCTTGCCGCAGGGCGGCTCCCCGAGCCGGGGACCAACGAGGTCTGTGTTTCGAATCTGGCGGCGGAGTTCATGGTGACGTACGGATTTGCCGATCTGAAAGACTGTCCGATCGAGGATACGATCGGTCTGACGCTCACCAACAAAAAGAACGGAAGAAAAGTTAAGATCGTCGGCATCGTAAACACGCAGGTCGATGTCGAACTGTACCGAAAAATGCTCAAGCCGGACGAGGAGCTGCATAACGACTCGGACTGGCTGCTGTTCCAAGTGTACTCGAGAAACGCGCAGTTTGAGTGCATCTACGGCCTTCCCGGTGTGCTTTTTTACGCGCCGGGAAGCTTTGAGACCAAGATATCCTCGAACGAATTGAATTCGTTCTCCGTATCGGATGAGTCAATGTATCTGAATATCGGCAGCGTAGGCTCCTATAAGAATCCCGCGCACCTGTACACGTCGATCGAAAACGTGCCGGAGGATTCGATCTGCTGGTTTGAGGACGGTAAAACGGAACTTGCGGAGGGGGAGATCCTGATCAGTGTCGACACCGCGATCGCATGGCAGTTTGAGGCCGTTAACGACGGCAGCGGTATGTTACTGAGCGGGCTTGAGGAGACGGCCGAGGATTATCGAAATTCCGATTTCTACCGGGCGGTCATGCGCCTTCCCGACAAGTATTTTAACGTCGGCAGAGACTGTGACTCGCGGAAATTCCGGATCGTCGGCATGTATGTAAACGAAGGAAACAGATCCGCCTCTGCGGTCGTCATGAACAACGGGGACCTCAAAGAGTACGAGGCGATCATGCAGGATCCGATCAGCGCGATCTTCGCACCGATCCCGGACAGTGATTCCGAGCTCCGGAAAAATGTCGCATATCTGAATCGTGACCGGAACGGTGCAAGGTTCGAGATTCAGAGCCGCGCGACGATGGGCATTGAGGAAGCCAACGAGATTGCCGATTTCATGGCGCCGGCACTGACGGTGATCGGTACCGTGATGGCGATCTTCTCCGCGGTGTTATTTTCCGTGTTCATCGCGAACAGCGTGCTCCGGAAACGGCAGGAGATCGGCGTTCTTCGCGCGATCGGCGCGAGAAGTCTGGATGTGTACCGGATCTTCCTGTGTGAGGTCGGCCTGATCGCCGCGTTCAACTGGCTTGCTTCGGTGGGGCTCACATTCCTGTTCACAGGGCGGATCAACTCCGGGCTGCGCCGCGAGACGGTCATTCAGCTGACGCTGTTCCATGCAGGCAAACGACAGGTTTTGTACATTTTCGCGATAGCGGCCGTGGTTTCGATCGTGGCGACGTTCCTTCCGGTTTGGGGGATCGCGCGCAAGAAGCCGATCGATGTGATCCGCGACCGATAAGTGTGGGGGAATACGGAAAATGATAGAAGTCATTCATTTGCGCAAGTCGTACAGACCGAAGCGCGGCGTGCCGGTGACGGCCGTCGACGACGTGTCCATACGCTTTCCGCAGACCGGCATGGTGTTTTTGCTCGGCCGCTCGGGAAGCGGTAAATCGACGCTTTTGAACCTCCTCGGAGGTCTGGACCGCTACGACAGCGGCGACATCAGGATCAACGGCGTCTCCACAAAGGAGTACTCGCAGGCGGATTTCGATTCCTACCGAAACGCGAGCGTCGGTTTTATTTTCCAGGAGTATAACATCCTTCCGGAGTTCACGGTCGGCGCGAACATCGCGCTCGCCATCGAGCTTCAGGGGAGGAAAGCGACATCGGAGGAGATCGAGCGGATTCTTCGGCAGGTCGATCTCGTCGGGTACGGCGACCGCCGGCCGAACGAGCTTTCCGGCGGGCAGTCACAGCGTGTCGCCATCGCACGCGCCCTTGTGAAGAACCCGAAGATCATCCTCGCGGATGAGCCGACCGGCGCGCTTGACAGCGCAACAGGCAAGCAGGTGTTCGATACTCTGAAGCGTCTGTCGGAGACCAAACTCGTGGTGATCGTGTCCCACGACCGCGAGTATTCCGAGCAGTACGCGGACCGGATCATCGAACTTGCGGACGGCCGTGTGATCTCCGACGTGGAGAAGAAAAACACCGAACGTACGGAGGAGAGCACTCCCGTGTTCAGTGACGGGAGCTACCGCGTCCCGGGCGAGTACCGGCTCACGGAGGAGGATTTGGCGGCGGTCAACGAGTATCTTGCGTCCGAAGATCGGAAATCCCTGCTGATCCGGGTCGACAGCGCGATGTCGCGAAATTATCATTTTGAGACGACCGAGCAGCCGGAGATACTCGGAACCGGGGAAGTCAACCGCATCCGCTCGCATCTGCCGCTGGCGCGTGCCGCGAGGATCGCGGTGGGAACACTGAGTCACAAGAAAGTCCGGCTTGTGTTCACGGTGCTGATGTCGGTCATCGCGTTCGTTCTCTTCGGGTGCGTGGCAACGCTGATCGGGTACCGCTATGAGGATTCGGTCACGAAGGTGTTCCGTGAGGAGGGCGTGAAGTCCGTCTATATTCAGAAACAGACAAAGTACATCTTCAGTTCGGACGGAGACGAATCCGACTGGATCGAACAGTTTAATTTTACCGCGGCCGAGCTGGATCAACTGCGCGAACTCGCGGACGGCAAAGTCTATCCGCTGCGGTGCATCGCCGGCCTGACCGTCGAGGCGCCGGACGGCGAGGGCGGGAGTCCCAACGGTGACGGCAACAACCCGGTGGACATGTTGAATTTCAGCGATTCCGCGGAGTTTTTTGAGATCGATGAGGAGATCCTTGCGCAGCTCGGATGCAAGCTTGAGACCGGTTCGCTTCCGGACGGTTCGAAGGACGAGATCGCGATCAGCAAGATCATGTATGAGATGTGCCGCAACCGTGCGCTCTTGGGCGGCGGAAAGATCCCGAAGATGAGCGAGATGATCGGAAGTACGGTCCGTATGTCCAACGGTCGTGAACTTGTCATCACGGGCATCATCGATACGGGTCTGGATTACATGCGGTATTTTACGGCGCTCGTCGAGGCCGTGAATGAGTTCAGTGACCGGACGATCATCAGTGTCGCGATGATCAAGGCGCTGGTCATGATGTCTGATTTTCAGTATGATATCGCGAGCAATCTCGCGGGAAAGAACCTTGTCGGGCGCGGCTTTGTCGACCGGCAGCCCGAGGGCGAGTTCGTTTATCGCGGATCCGTCCGCGGCAAAGAGTATTATAACTATGATTTCAGCACGTCGCTGTTCGGGGATATCGCCGATATCGACAGGTACCCGAACACGGACATCCATCCGGGTACGCCGGAGGATTCGGAGGAGTTCCCGACGGCCGGACTGTCTGAGGTGGAGTGCTATTTCAGCTGCTCCCAGATGCGTGTATTCCTCGCGGAGCATATCACGACGGATATCTTGGAGGATCTCGGGATCAACGCGGCGGTGCAGGTTGAGTATGAGCGCCTGAAGAAGAAAGCCGAGGAGCGTCGGAAGAAAGAGGCCGAGGAGGCAGGGGAGTCTGCGGATGCAACGCTGTCACAGGCGATGAAGGCTGCGCAGGATCAGGACGGAAACGAAAACACCGGGAAGATGACGAAGAGAGAGGAAGCGCTCGAGCAGGAGTACTACGAGACCGCGATCCGATCCGTTCTTCGCTCCGCAACGCCCGAGCAGATCGTCACGCTTGCGGAGAGGTACCTTTCCGTGCGGCCGATGTATCTGTACTACGACAATACGCAGTCGCGCACGTACTATGAGGAGAACCGCGTGCTTCTCAAGGTTCTCGGCATTGTCAACGATGTCTCCGACGACAGTGTCACGGAACGGCTGCCGTACTACGGGGTGCTGTTCATCCATGAGAAGGATATGCCGGATTTCGGCATCACCAAAGCGAAAAATGTCACCGGCGCAATGCTGGTGCTTCCTGAGAGCGACGACGCGCTTCGCGACATCGTCCGATATTGCAACGAGGGCAACGGTACCGATCGTTACCAGATCGTCACGAAGTTCAACACCGAACTCAGCGTGGTGGACGAGATGATGGAGACGATCAAGAAGGTCCTGCTTTACATGGGTGCATTTTTCGCGTGCTTCGCGATGATCCTTTTTGCAAGCTTCATCACGAGCAGTATCGCCAACAAAAAGCACGATGTCGGAATCCTTCGTGCGATCGGCTCCAAGGGCAACGATGTGTTCCGCATCTTCGGCTCGGAGAGCTGCATGATCGCGTTTCTGTGTTTCCTGATCTCCGCGGTCCTGACGGGACTTCTGACGAGTCTCGGAAACCGCGTCATCCTGGGAACATTGCACGTCAGCATCCTGAATTTCGGGCCGGTCCAGGTGCTTTTGATCTTTGCGATCGCGTTCGGGACGGCGCTCATCGCAAGCTTTCTGCCCGTTCTGTTCTTCTCGAGGAAGCGTCCGATCGACGTCATCCGCGGAAGGTAGGACAGAAGAGAATTTTGCGCGTACGGCGGCTCTGACCGCCTTGATCAGGAGGAAAATATTATGCGTAAGCCTTACAAAGTTCTGTTCGGCCCGGCGCGATGCGCCGTGGATCTGTGCGACGGGAGCGAGAGAGGCGAGTATGTCAACCAGGATTATATCCTGACGAAACTCGGCCGCCCGCACCGCGCCATCAATCTCATGTACTGTTATTATCCCAACGATGAGGGGTGGCCGCTGCGCGCGAGCGTCG
>JBGUPV010000218.1:0-2907 GCA_045130455.1 Lachnospiraceae bacterium
CCGGGATTCCGGCGCAAGGAAGTAAGGGGTGAAGCATGTCAGGCAGAGATAACCCGGGGGAATAGGGGTTATCGGAAAGGAAGGTATAAAATGAAGAACGTAAAAAGAGGTGTGGCACTGGCATTGGTGCTGATGCTCACGGTAGCGCTGTCGGGGTTCGCACCAGGAGCGTTTGGTGCGAAGAAAGAGAAGGGAATTGAGAAGCTGCTCAAATGGTACGAAGTATATCAGGTGAACGGCTCGGACGAGAGCTTTTCCAAAGATGCGGACGGAATCGTCAGAGAGGAAGCAACACATTATCTGGGAAGTAAGGTCAGCGTAATTACAAAGCGCTCGGGCAGTACGATTACTTATTCGTCTGTGAGTATCGGCTATCGCGCATACAAGGTTTATCATGGCAACAGAGCCAACGGTTTTGTGTCCTGCGGACATGGCATCAAGAACACGATCGACAATTCCGTATACAAAAACGCGAAATCCTCCGATCGGATCGGCAGAGTTGAAGAATGGGTTTACAATTCCACATGCGACGCTTCTTTCGTATCTGTGTCGTCGGGCTCCGTCTCGAACACCACATACGTTAAGGGCGGGGTGACCCTTACTGCTGAAGTTGTTTCTGCAAGCAAAGGGGACAAGGTGTCCATGTGCGGTGCCAAATCCGGCCTGGTTTCGGACAAGAAGGTGACGAATACCAACAAGACCGTTACGATTTCCGGAATCAAGTGCACCGGAATGATCGAAGTCGAAAAAATGTCACAGTCCGGTGACAGCGGCGCCCCTGTATACAAGAATGTCGGCGGCAAGTATAAGATCGTCGGTATCATTCGCGGCAGCGGCAGTTCCTATAGCTACGTAACAAAAGCGAGCGTGATCAACTCGACGCTCGGTACGAAGGCTTATTAATCCAATTGTTTATTGAATCATAAAAAAACATCGCTTCCCCCTTGCTTCTCATTTTTCGGAGAATTGATATGCGAAATAAGAGAATTACAATTCTGTTGCTCTTTGTAGTCCTTTTGCTTGCGTTGACTTCCTGCGGGAAGGATGAGCCCCTCGGGCTCGACAAAACAGTTGCCGAGATACTTTCCGAGGAAGGCGTGTCGCACTGTGTGATCTCGTCGATCGGCGATTACAGCGCCCTCAAGCTCAGAATCGATATCCCGGAGATCTCGGAGGAGGAATATCAGAGCAATTTTGTCTCAGAGACGGAGCACTACGGAGAACTCTCGGAGGAACGTGTCCGCGAGGAATTCGGCTACGACACGATCGAACAATACAAGGCGGAGATCGATCGCCGGTATCTGGAGCACCGGAAGGTGGAGCTCATCTTGCGGGCGCGAAATGAGATCATTGATTCGCTTCTCGGAGACGCGAAGTTCGAGTTGGACGAGGATGAGGTCGCAAATTACTCGAAGCGCATGGTGTACAAAGAGGAGAATCTTTCCATCCTGTTCGGCTATGACAGCTTTGAGGACTATCTGAGGTACGAGCTCGAGGTGACGAAGGAGCAGTTCCTCAGGAATTGTTACGCGGAGGCTGAGGATGAGATCAAGCGAAGCCTTCTCGTCGGTGCGATCGCGAAGAAGGAAGGAATCGAAGTCCCGCAGGATGAGGACATTTTCCTGACTTATCAGGATTTGGAAAATGCCGTGTACGGCCTGTTCATGGACGTCGAGGAAGGGTTCTGATTCCGGGCCGGGAAGGTTGGGTCATTTCCCGATGATTGACAGCCGTCTTTTCGCGGTGTATCATAACCACCGGATTGATACGGACGAAGAGGTACTTCGCGACATGGACAAAAACAAGAAACAAGGGATCCTGTTTATTATCGGGGCGGGCTTTTGCTTTGCCCTGATGACGTTTTTTGTCCGCAAATCGGGCGACCTGCCGACGATCCAGAAAGCGTTTTTCCGCAACGTGGTCGCGGTGTTCGTGGCGTTTGTGCTGCTGATGCGGAGCAATCAGGGCTTCCGCATTCAGAGGGGAAGCGTACCGGGACTTCTGGCGCGCAGTTTCTTCGGAACCTGCGGTATCCTTTGCAATTTCTTCGCGGCGGACCACCTGCATATCGCGGATGCGAGCATGCTGAACAAGCTCTCGCCGTTCTTCGCGATCGCGGTTTCGTACGTCATACTGAAGGAGAAGGCCAACGCGGTGGAGTGGCTTTCGGTTGTGATCGCGCTGATCGGCGCGGCATTTGTCGTGAAACCCACCGGCGGCGTGACGACGCTGTACGGCCTTGTGGGCCTGGCCGGCGGCCTGGCGGCGGGGCTCGGATACACGTTCATCCGGTATCTCGGTAAGCGCGGCGAGCGCGGGCCGGTGATCGTTCTGTGGTTCTCGTTATTTTCCTGTCTGGTCACGGCGCCTGCGCTGATCTTTGACTATCATCCGATGAGCGGACAGCAGTTGATGTTCCTGCTGCTGACGGGACTTTCCGCGTCCGGCGGGCAGCTGTGCATCACGAAGGCCTACACAAAGGCGGCGGCGCGGGACATCTCGGTGTTCGACTATTCGCAGATCCTCTTTGCCGCGATCCTCGGCTGGATCTTCCTCGTGGAGCTGCCGGATGTGTACAGCTGGATCGGTTACGTGATCATCATCGGGACCGCTGTCGCAAAATGGCGTTACATGCTGTGGAAGGACCGTAAAGACAAGCAGGAAATACAGGAAAATAATTGATTTTTGCCGATAGCTGTGCTATTGTGGTACTATCGATATAGGGAAGATCCTTCGGTTCCGGCGGAGCCTCGCGCAGCGGGGTGACAAGGCGGAAGGCGAAGCGGTTACACCTGCGGATTTCATGAGACATTGGTGCGGAAATGTCGCCTGTGTGGGGGCGGATACGTTATATCTCGGAATTTGCGGAGGTGTCGCATGATGAGGAGAGAGTCGGGCCCGGCCCGA
>JBGUPV010000219.1:0-3603 GCA_045130455.1 Lachnospiraceae bacterium
ATCCTGAAAAGTCCGTATTTTGCGCTGTTTGCGGTGCATCAGATTCATTATGACTGGGGCAACCAGTATCTGGGAATGACGAGCGACGGCGCGTTCCTCGGAAAGGGGGATGACGCCTGCGCCTGCGAGACCGCAGGGGGCTCCGGCGCGCTGGTCTACGTGTTCGCTCCGAAGAAGCCGGAGGACGCGCAGGGCATCGCCGACGCGCTTCGGGCGAACGCCGATCCGGAGTGGATGGGCAATGAGGAGGAAGGAATCCTCGACGGGCAGACATGCCTGGTGATCGACGGAAAAGTTTATTTTGCGATGTACGATACCGGAATGAAGCCGGTCACCGGAACCGTGGCGAAGAAGGCGCGAGACCTGACGGACATTTTCCACGAGTATCTGTCAAAGGAGCCGGATGCTTCGTGTCTTTCGATCGCGGAATATCTCGTCGGCCATCAGAAGTTCAACGAGGTGTATGCCGGCGCCGTGAAGGAAGGAACCCTCACCGGTTTCGGCGATATGGAAAATGAGGTGACGATCACGGGATTTGCCGACGGCGCCGCGGTCAAGCCGATGATGTCCCCGAATCTTTTTATCTGCTACGTGTTCCGCGTGAGCGACGAGAAGGCCGTGAACGGGTTCGTCGAGATGCTCCGCGACAAAGCCAACCTGAACTGGAATGTCTGCATGACGGCCGACACGATCATCACGGAGACGGACGGCAACGCGGTCCTGTTCATCATGTGTTCGGAAAATGAAGGCTGATCTTTCACGGGAGGGAATATGGTTTTTTCGAGCCTGACATTTTTGTATCTGTTCCTCCCGACGGTCATGCTCGCATACTGCATCGTTCCGGCGAAGGCGCGGAACGCGGTGCTGTTGCTTGCGAGCATGACTTTTTATTTCTGCGGGGAACAGTTGTATCTGCTACTCATGCTCGGCGAGATCGCGCTCGCGTACGTCGCGGGCAGGCTGGCGGAGCCGCGCGGCGAAGGGAAGAGCGGACGCGGAAGGAAGGCGGTGCTTGTCATTTTCCTCGTGCTGAGTCTCGGGCTTCTTGCGCTGTTCAAATACGCGGATCTTCTGCCGGAGACCGTCAACGCGATCGCCGGGCGGGAGGTGCTCGGACTGCTCCGGCTGCCGTTGCCCATCGGGATCAGCTTCTATATCTTCCAGGGCATCAGCTACGGGATCGACGTGTACCGCGGGCGGTATCCGGCGGAGAAAAATCCGGTGCGGCTTGCGCTCTACATCTCGTTCTTCCCGCAGCTGATCGCGGGACCGATCGTCCGCTATGACGCGCTCCGGGAAAGTCTCGCCGCAGAGCGGAAAATAAGCATCGAGCGCCTGGAGCGCGGTCTCGTGCGGTTTTGCACGGGCCTCGGAAAGAAACTCCTGATCGCCGACCGGCTGTTCGCGCTGTGCGAGGCGGCAGCGGCGGCATCGTCGCCGTCCGTCGTGCTGGCGTGGGCGGAGGGACTGGCGTTTCTTATGTACGTTTACTATGATTTTTCGGGGTACAGCGACATGGCGATCGGCCTGGCCGGCTGCTTTGGTTTCGACATCCCCGAGAACTTCCGCTATCCGCTGATCAGCGGAAGCTTCCGCGAATTCTGGCGGAGGTGGCACATTTCCCTCGGAACGTGGTTCCGCGACTATCTGTACATCCCGCTCGGCGGCAACCGGAAGGGCAGGGCACGGCACCTGCGCAACCTGCTGATCGTCTGGGGGCTCACCGGCCTGTGGCACGGCGCTTCCTGGAATTTTGTGATCTGGGGCGCATGTTTCGGTGTGCTGTTGATCCTTGAGACGGCAGTACGGAAGAAAGAGACGGCGCGCCCCCGCATCGCCCTGCGGATCGCGCGAACGGCGGTTGTTCTCGTGGTGACGACGGCGGTGTTTGTCTGGTTCCGGTTTACGGAATTTTCCAATGCCGTCTCGCAGTTCGGGCGGATGTTCGGAACGGTTGCCCTGTGGAGCCGCGACACCGCGTATCTTCTGAGCGGCAGCGCCGTATTGCTTGCGTGCGCGCTTCTCGGAGCGACGCCGCTGCCGAAGAGAGCGATGCTTGTTCTGACGAAGAAAAAAGGGTCCGATGTGTGGCTTCCGATCCTGGAGACCGCGTGGATCCTCGGAATCCTGCTCTTTGCGACCGCCTACCTGGTCGACGGGAGCTTCTCACCGTTTTTGTATTTCCGATTTTAGGAGGGCGTTATGAAGAGATTACGATTGCTTCCCGCGGTCGCGTTCTTCGGGGCGCTTCTGATCGGGAGTATCACGCTGTTCACGTCGCCGAAGAAGACGCGGTCCGAAACAGAGCGGCGGCTTCTCGCGGAGAACCCGGCGTTCACGTCGGAAAATGTTATGAGCGGACGGTATTTTTCGAGGCTTGAGTCCTGGCTCGCGGATCATTTTCCGGAGAGAGAGCGGTTCCGTCAGGCGCGAGCCGCTTTCCAGCTCGACATTCTCCGGGAGCATGAGTACAACGGGTTTGTCGGGTATCGGGGAAGTATTGTCAGTCTGCAGAAGCATGCGAATGAGGCGTCATTCGCCTACGCCGGGGAGCGGTTCGAGCGTCTGCGGAAGAAGTATCTGGAGCGGTCCGGTTGCAGCGTGTACCGGGCGCTTGTCCCGGACAAGAGCAGTTTCCTTCGGGACGAGGGATATCCCGTGGCGGACGGTGCGCGGATGGAGGAACTGTACGGCGGGATACTGCCCTTCGCGACGGCGGTACCGATCAGGGACGGGCTTACTCTGTCCGACTATTACCGGACTGACAGCCATTGGCGGCAGGAACGGCTGGTCGACACGGCGGAACTTCTGCTGAAGGCCATGGGAAGGGATGCTTCCGTTCTGAAAATGACGGAATTCGGCAAGGTTTCCGTGGAGCATTTTCTCGGCGTGTATGCCGGACAGTCGGCGATGAACCCGGAGCCGGAGACGCTGTATTATCTGACCGGCGGGTATCTGGATGATTGCAGGCTTTTTGACTATGAGACGATGTCGGTGATCCCGATGTACGACCCCGAAGGGTGTGATGCGTGCGACCTGTATACGCTGTTTGTGGGCGGGAGCAAGAGCCTGCTGCGGATCGACAATCCGAATGCGCCCGAGGGGGAACTGATCATTTTCCGAGATTCCTTCGGGGCGGCGATCGCGCCGCTGCTCGCGTCGGCCTACCGGAGCGTCTACCTGGCGGACATCCGTTATATCCATCCGGATGCGCTCGGGCGGTATCTGAAGTTTGCGGACCGGGATATCCTGTTTCTGTACAGCGAGACGCTGATGAACAACAGTCAGGGACTTCGGTGAGCTTCGCGGAAAATGCTCCGAAAATGAGAAAAAACAGCTTTGCAAAAAAAATTGTTGACAATGCGTTCGAAAAGCGTTACAATGCGGACAATTCAACTGAATAAAGCGTAAAAGCGATGACGAAGACAGTCCGATGTTGAGGCTTTCAGAGAGCCGGTGGGTGGTGCGAACCGGTAGCGGAGATATCAATGGACCCATCCCTTCCGAGCTGATGACCTGAAACTTCTGCCGGTTTAGGCAGACAAGAAAGTAGGGGATTCCGTGAAGCCGCGTAAGAGCAACGGACTTGATGGAGTCCCTGAG
>JBGUPV010000220.1:0-18554 GCA_045130455.1 Lachnospiraceae bacterium
GATCACCGTCTCGATATGGCTGCCGTATCGGCCGAGAGCCTTGCGAAGCTTCTTGATATGCGTGTCGACCACGCGGTCGCTGCCCTCATATTCGAGCCCCCAGATGCGGTCGAGGATCTGCTCTCTCGTGAGCACTCTTCCGCGGTTGGCGATGAAATACCGAAGCAGCCGGAAATCCAGCGCCTGAAGCCCGATGTCCCTGCCGTCCACGGTCGCCCTGCACGACGCGTAATTCACGTACAGCCCGTCGAGAGAGAACTCATTTTCCGACATCGCACGGCCGGCCGCGCGCTCCAGGATGGCCTTGCACTTGGCAACCAGCACCGGCAGCGAAAACGGCTTCACGATGTACTCGTCCGCACCGAGCGAATAGCCGAGGAGCTGGTCCTCCTCCTGCACGCGCGCCGTCAAAAACAGGATCGGCACGTCCTCCTTCGCGCGGATCCGGCGGCACACGTCAAATCCGTTCATCTTCGGCATCATGACGTCGAGCAGCACGAGCCGGTAGTCATTTTCGCAAAATGCCTCCCACGCGCTCAGTCCGTCCGCCGTCGCGTCGACGGTAAAGCCGTTGTCCGTGAGATAATCGGTCATAACCTCCCGCAGACTCTCATTGTCCTCCGCAAGCAGAATCCGGCACATCGGTGTCTCCTTTTCGGGTTTTCTCGTTCCTTGTGACCATACCGTACCATGGGGATGTGTACTCGGTATGTCAGCGGAAAATATTTTTCGCAAAAAATCAGCCTCCGTGCCTCTGCATCCGCGATGCAGGCCGGCACGAAGGCTTCCGTTTTCATTAATTGCCGGACGACGAGCCGCCGCCGGAAGACGAATTGCTGCTGCGGTCACGGTTCATGTGCTGCAGCGCGAGCACGATCGCCACAACGTAAGGCTCCAGCTCCGGCCGGTAAATGTCGATACAGTAGCGGTCGTGGATCGAGATCATCTTCTGTCCGACAACCGCGATGATCGCGCCTTCGGCGTCATACAGTTCGAAGTTCAGGCCGAGGCAGTTGCCGCGCAGCTGCCAGCCGAGACCTTCGATGTTGGTGATGTCCTTGATCAGATGGAAGATCTCATTGGACATCTCGAAGTATGTTCCGTCCGACATGTAGATGTAATGCCTCTCATGCAGCGTGAGAAACTTCTTCGAGATGTTCGCCACCACCGAACCGTCCGGTCCGAACAGTGTCGTGCGGTCGTGGAGCGTCAGAACTTTCGACTCCGAGCGATATTGAACGTACCCCTGGTCATCCGTGATCTCCGTGCGCTGATGAAGGGAAAGAAACTTTGTTGAAAGATACAGCGAACGATACGGAACTCCGAAGTTGTTCATGTTGTTCACGTTCGGACCTTCGCCCTGACCGTGAAACCGGTGAATGGAAGAAAATTTTCCCATAACTGTGTCCCCCTTTCAGGCTGTTTGCCTGTAGAACATATGGTACCACGGTTTTCGGGAAATGTCAATTACATTTACTCGTCGGTTTACTTACCGTTTCCCATAACCATGATCCACAGCTCGTTGAGCTTGTTGCGGATCGTCTCGTTGTCATGGAAGATCTCGTCCTTCTCGTACTTGCGGGGAAGATATGCCTCGTTATCCGCATAGTCGCCGTTCGCCATCTCCTCAAGAACCTTCTTGTTGGGCGAAGCGTAGCCGATCTCCTGGGAACCGAGAAGTGCCGGCTCATAGCTGAGCATATAGTTGATGAACTTGTTGGCAAGCTCGGGATTTTCCGCGTTCTTCGGAATGACCATCGCGTCGAACCAGAGGTTCGTGCCGCTCATAGGCGTGTAGTAGCCCATGTTCTCGTTCTCGCTGAGGATGTCCGCAGCGTCGCCGGAGTACACGATCGCAAGGTCCTTGCCGTTCGCCTTCATGCGGTCGATAACCTCGTCCGTCACGTAGATCGGGTGCGTCGCCTTGTTCATCGCGAGAAGCCACTCGTAGGCTTCGTTGATCTGCGCCTCATCCTCCGTGTTGCAGGAGTAGCCGAGGGTCTTCAGAGCGATCATGAAACCGTCGCGCGCGGAATCGTACATGAACGTACGGCCGTCGTACTTCGGGTTCGCGAAGATGCCGAAGCCCTGCTCCTCAAGATCCGCAAAATCCACATTGTTCTTGTTGTAAACAATGCCTACCGTGCCCCAGAAATACGGAGCGGAGTACTCGTTGTTCGGGTCAAAATCCAAGTTCTTCACCTCATCGGCGAGCAGGTTGAGGTTCGTGATCGCCGAGCTGTCAAGCTTCTGCAGATAACCCTCGCGGATCAGTCTCTCGATCGTGTAATCCGAGGGGATCAGCACATCGTATTTTCCGCCGGTCAGGATCTTCGTGTACATCGACTCGTTGGAGTCAAACTCCTCGATGATGACCTTGCAGTCAAATTCTTTCTCAAAATTGCGGATCGCTTCGTCGCTGTGGTAAGCGCCGGGCAGATAAACCTTGAGCTTCTGCTGCTTTCCGCATCCGGTCATCGCCGCAACAAGAACAATCATCGCAACGAGCAGGATCATTTTTTTCTTCATGGATAACACCTCCGTAGTATTATAGCACGAACCGAAGTCCGGACTTTTCGGGATTACAGATCGGCTCCCGCGGCGCGGAGCTTCTCTGCTTCATGCGCCGCCTCCTCGCGTGCCCTGCGGCGCGCGGCGAGCCAGGAAATGAGATTGTAGATCGTCAGACCGAGCGCGATCAGAACGGTCACCAGCGTCGCCAGCGAGTAGATCGAAGGATTGACTCGCTTGCGCATCGCGTACACGACGATCGAGATGTTGTTGACACCGTTGTCCGTCGCAAAATACGAGATGACAAAGTCGTCGAAGGACATCGTGAAGGCGATCAGCGCGCCGGAAATGATTCCCGGCAGGAGCTGCGGAACAACAACTTTCACAAGCGCCTGTACCGGCGTTGCGCCGAGGTCCATCGCGGCGTCCGCGAGGTTCGGGTCGAGGGACCGCAGTCTCGGCGTGATGCTCAGGATCACGTACGGGATACAGAACATGATGTGCGCGAGCAGCATCGTGGCAAAGCCTTTCTCGACCTTCAGCGTCGTGAAGAGCATCAGAAGACCGATGGCGGTCACGATATCGGGGTTCATCATCGGAAGCTCATTGACCTGCGAGACGACCGTGCGAAGCAGCGGGTTCGACTTGGACAGACCGATGGCAGTGATCGTGCCCACGATGACCGAGACCGTCGTCGCGATCACGGCGATCACGACGGTGTACACGATGGCGTTCATCATCGAACGGTCCTGGAACATTTTCTCATACCACTGCAGGGAAAATCCCTTGAACACCGTCAGCGAACTGCCGGCATTGAACGAATAAAAGATCGGGTAAATGATCGGCGCGTACAAAAAGATCATCAAAAGGAGCATACCGACGGTACCGCCGACGCGTTTCTTCTGTTTCATTCGCGGCCCACCCCCTTCTCCGTC
This sequence comes from Lachnospiraceae bacterium, assembly GCA_045130455.1. Taxonomy (GTDB): domain Bacteria; phylum Bacillota; class Clostridia; order Lachnospirales; family Lachnospiraceae; genus ISDg. The sequence continues at coordinate 3,447 of JBGUPV010000220.1, forward strand.
GTATCCACCTTGCGGGTGAAATACATCGAAACGATGATGATGATCGCCATCAACAGGGAGATCGCGCTGCCGAAGTTCCAGTCGCCCGAGGCGAGGAAATACTGCTCGATCATATTACCGACGAGCATGTACTGGCCGCCGCCGAGCATGTTCGGGATGCAGAAGCTCGACACCGCCGGCAGGAACACCAGCGTGATGCCGCTGATGATACCCGGGAGCGACAGCGGAAGCGTCACTCGCAGAAAACTCTGCCTGCGGTTGGCGCCGAGGTCGCTGGCTGCCTCGAGAAGGCTTCCGTCCATCTTCGCGAGGGACGTGTAGATCTGCAGGATCATGAACGGCAGGAAGTTATAAACCATGCCGAGGATCACGGCAAATTCGGTGTACATCAGCTCGTACGGCCCGAGTCCGAAGACGCCGAGGAAGCCGTTGATGAGGTTGTATACGATACCGTCCTTCGAGAGAAGGCCGATCCACGCGTACGTGCGGACCAAAAGGTTGATCCACGTGGGAAATGTAATCAGCAGGACCCATTTCATGCGCACGCCGTCGCTGCTCTTGGCGATGTAGTACGCCGGATAGTAGCCGATCAGCAGGCAGAGGATCGTGGTGATGGCTGCCACCCGAAGCGACCGGAACAACACCTTGATGAACAGGGTATCGCTGAAGAAACGGGTGAAATTCTTAAGCGTAAAGCTCGTCGTAACGACGGCGTTGCCTTTCGTGGTAAATGCGTAGAGAACGATCAGAAGCATCGGCGCCACGATCAGCAGAAGAGCCCATACAATGTAGGGATATGTCATTCTTCGAAACTGTTTCATGGGATTCCTTTCCGCTGCAGGATCAGCCGAGCACCGATTTTTCCATAATGTGAAGGTCGTCGCTGCCGAAGTCGAGACCGACGACATCGCCGACTTTGCTCTCCTTGGTCGTGTCCACGCGGTACTCATAACCGCGCGTACGGAACGTCACTTTGTAAGTGCCGGGCGTGATCGCCGCCGGGTCGAAATCATACTCGACATCGACAACCGCCACGGGGTTGCCGTCCTCGAGGTCGAACGCCTGCGCGTTGGCCCAGATCTTCAGGTCGGTCTCCAGCGCGATACTCTCCGCGATCTCATCCGCCTTCTTGAAGAAGTTCACGGCATAGATCTCTTCGCCGTGTTCCTCCGCGACGAAACGGTTCGGCTCCTGCACGATCATGTCCACCGTGACGCTGGTTCCCGCCGCCGTGTGGAACGTCACCGGATAGCGTCCGTTCTCCGCGCTCAGCGTGTAATCGATCTTCGTGATGGAGATACGCTCGTCCTCCGCGGGGTTCCACGCCTGCGCATCCGCACGGTCGATGATAAACGCGTCCGCGCTCTCCGGATTCTCCTGCATCTGCTCCACGTCATCCGCGTCGATGTAGAAGTCGTTGGCACTCATCATCTCTTTTCCGTCGGGGCTGGTCACCGGGCGGTCCTCCGAAACGACCATGTCCACCGTGATGCTCGTACCGATCTTCGTCTCCACGACCGTCTCATAGTGGACGCCCTTGAAGAGCACGGAGCGGACGATACCGCGGAGCTTGCCTTCGCCCGCGGGAACGATGTCGAGGTCCTCGGGACGGATGACAACGTCGACCGGAACATTTTCCCCGAAACCGGCATCCTCGCACGGGAACTGGCGGTCCTCAAACTTGACCACATGGTCGCGGATCATAACGCCGTCCACGATGTTGCTCTCACCGATGAAGTTGGCGACGTAGCGGTTCACGGGCTCGTTGTAGATGTCCGTCGGCGAACCGATCTGCTGGATGTTGCCGTCCTTCATGATGACGATCTTGTCGGACATCGTCAGCGCCTCCTCCTGATCGTGCGTGACGAAGATGAAGGTGATGCCGACCTCCTTCTGAATGCGCTTCAGCTCGCGCTGCATACCCTTGCGGAGCTTGGCGTCAAGCGCGCCGAGAGGCTCGTCAAGCAGGAGCACCTTCGGCTCGTTGACCAGAGCGCGGGCGATCGCGACACGCTGCTGCTGTCCGCCGGACATCTCGAACACAGCCTTCTTGCTGAACTCCTCGAGACCGACGAGACGGAGCATACGCATGACCTTCTGGAAAATGATATCCTTCGGCTCCTTCTTGATCTTCAGGCCGAAAGCCACATTGTCAAATACGTTCATGTGCGGGAACAGCGCGTACTTCTGGAACACGGTGTTCAGGTCGCGCTTGTACGGCGGAAGCTCGCAGATGTCCACGCCGTCGAAGATAACGCTTCCCTCATCCGGCTGAAGGAATCCGCCGAGGATACGCAAAAGCGTCGTCTTGCCGCAGCCGGACGGGCCGAGGAGCGTCACGAACTCATTCTCATAAATGTCGAGGTCGATGCCCTTCAGCACCAGCTGTCCGTCGAACTTCTTTACGATATTCTTAAACTGGATCAATTTCTTCTGTTCACTCATGTCGGTATCCTCCGCTTAAAAGATCGGCGGTGTGGAGACCCACAGCACCTTCGCCGTGCGGCTCCCGCCGTTTTGAAGTTCATGGTCTTCCCTGCCCTTAAGGTAGAACGTCTCACCCTTGCGCACCAGGCTTCGCTTGCCGCCGACGACAAGCGTGACCGTTCCGTCGAGCACGTAGCCGAACTCCTCGCCGTTGTGCGGGTTGACGGAAAATGACCGGCTCTTCGCGGGGATCTCCATCAGGATCGGCTCCATCTCATTTTTCTGTGTGTTCGGAACGATCCAGTGGACGACATAATCGTCGCGCTCATCCACAAAGAAATCGTTCTTGCGGAACACGATCTGTTCCTGCTCTTCCTCGCTGAAGAACTCGCCCAGCGAGCTGCCCAGCGCCTCCAGAATGTCCGCCAGCGTCGCGATGGAGGGAGTCGTGAGATTCCGCTCCAGCTGCGACAGAAAGCCCTTGGTCAGTTCGCTCCGGGAAGCCAATTCCTCGAGCGTCAGGCTCTGTCGGATCCGCATCTGCTTTAACCGATGTCCGATGTCCATACCATTCCCCCGTCCGGTTTTATATACTAAACAAAAAGATTATTGTTACTAAACTTTTCCGCAGACTGATACATATTATACATGGTTTGACGGCAAATGCAACAACTATTTTACGTTTCGCGGGAACATTTTCCGAACGGCCGCGGACCGGGCCTTCGGACGGCTCTGCAGCGTAATACAAATGTAAGATTTTTGCACCGTTTTTTAACAAAAACGTAACCAATGATCTTATCGTTTGTGCTACAATGGCAAAGGTCGGATTTCCGCGGCGCGATACGCGCTCGGATCCCGGAACCGCACATCACAGACGGGGGCTTCATGAAAAGACACTGTATCATCTTATTTCTTATATTAATGATCTTCTCTCTTTCCGCCTGCGGCAAAGAGAAGAACAATGAGAACACGCCGGCATCCGTGACGGGAACTGCTGCGACGCCCGCCGGAAACACACCGACGCCGGGCAGCACGGCAACGCCCACGCTTTCGCCGACGCCGACCTCCGAGCCTACGCCGGAGATCCCGGGCATACCGGACGGCTATTCCGAGGACGAAGTGGTCAAAATGATGGACGACGAGATCGACTCTATGAAATTCGCGTACTGGGAGACCGTGACGCAGAGTATGCCGACGGACATGTATCCGGAAGCATGGGTTCATAAGTATCGGGAGACGCTCTCCGCCGACCCGAAACCGTACGATGAAAGTATCCTTGATGTCAAGATCACGTACAACCGCGAGGTTCACTATCTCGACGCCGATCTGAAGCCGTGCAAGACCGTCATTTTCCTAAACGACCTCGAACTCGCCATATTTTACGAGACGACGTACGGCAGAGTGATCGATTACGAGGGCGCGCGCTACTACTGCATGAAATTCTCGGTCTACGACGATGCGGGGCGGCTGATCTATCAAAAGGATCGCTTAGTTGAATACTGCTGTTCCTACGATCCGCAGGGCAACGCACTGGTCGGTGCCGAATACCAGAGCGGAAATCTTTTCTCCTACGGCGTGAACTACCGCAATGACGACGGCAGCGTCGCCGCCTACTCCTATTACAGCAGCCGGAAAGCCTGGGATCCGGAGCTGACGTTCCGTTCCATATTCGCCTATGACGATCAGGGAAACTGCGTCGCGATGGACACCGAGCGCTTTGACGATTACGATGCTTCCGCCGATTACGGCCGCGCTGCCGGTCACTACGAGTTCATGTACACGACGGACTCTTACGGACGCCTGAGCGGAAGGACTATCCGGTTCACCGCTCCGAACGGCAAAACGCAGCAGACTACGATCGGATTCAAATACTATGACGACGGAACCGTTCTCGTCTACGGAAGAGATCCCGAGCTTTATAACAAACAATACTATGACCTCGGCGATATGTTTTTCCCGGCAAAAGCATGCATTGTCTTTCTCCCGGACACCGAGACATCGAAGCGTCTGACGAACTGCTCCGGACTCATGCCGATGTTCCTTTACAGCGAATGCTTCCCGAGCGACGATCCGACCGCTGCTCTGGACGGCTGCGGGTTCTACGATCTCACGCTGTGCAGCGGTACGCCGCTCCGATCTGCGACATCCGGAGTCGCGGGTCTTCTGGACCTGCCGGAGGCACAGCCCGAGGATTTCGCAAAATGTCTGCTGAAGATCGAATACACGGACGGTACCTACAACAATGTTGAAACCCTTCTGACGCTGGACCGATACGACGCCGCGAGGATCAAAGTCGATGATCTGGCCCAACTCAATGACGGCGTGATCACGCTGTATCACGATAACGGCAATCTTGCCGCCTATATGCTCTCCGATGCCATGGGTAATCTGTACGTTTTCATTTACGATGAAAACGGGCGCCTCACGCAGGCGACGAAACGCGACATCACGACAGTCTACCACTATGACCGGAGCGGAAACATCGTCGGTTGGAACTATCAGTCCGATTCCACGAGACTCTCCGGCAACGGACAGCTTCAGTACGATGCCGGCGGCAGACTCACGCTCATGACTTCCAATGTGACTGACAGAGAAACCGGATATCGAACGACAATATTCCTCACCGAATACAACGGCGACGGAAATAAATAGAAAGGCCCTATTAGTTTTTATGAAGAAAGTACTACTGTTATTCCTGATCCTGGCCGCATTTACGACCGTTCTTTCCGCCTGCGGAAAGGAAAATGACACCGATGACACCGAGGATCTCACTCCGACGGCTTCCGGACAGAACGCGACTCCTACAGCCGGCGTTACCGCAGCCGCCACTCCCACAGCGGAACCGTCGCCGACCGCGACGCCCGAAGCAAGCCCTACTCCCGGAGTTCCCGGGGCTCCCGATCTTCCGGCGAAATATACACCGGAAAGTGTCGTCAAGATGATGGAGGACGAGATTCCCACCATCGAGTACGCCTACAAGGAAGTCACGGACTACCCTCTCATTCAGACCGAGTACTATGAGCTCAAGGATATGACCGTATGGAATCCGGATTCCAGAAAACTGGAGACCGGTGACTTTATTGCCGAGATCAAGTACAATCACCGGGTCTGCTATTACGACGCCGACCTGCAAGCATGCACGATCTGCTATCTTCAGGACGACCGTCAGGTCCTGGCGACCTATACCACACAGTACGGCAGAGTCATGGACTGTGACGGCTATCGATACTACGACATCAGCATCAAGGAGACCGACGACGCCGGACGGACCGTGCTTCAGATGTTCGGCTTCAGCGATTACTATTGCATGAGTTACGACGAGAACGGGCACCGGACCGGCAACTACTTTTACCTTGATAATGCCCTCAGCACTTACGAACTTCTCACCTACGATGATGCCGGCCGGGTATCCACCTACACATACTATTACAAAGCCGAGGATACAGACACACTCCCGACGGCAAAACAATACAAGGTGTATTCCTACGACGAGTCCGGCAACTGTATCAGTACGAGAACAGAAAATCCCGATTCCTGGGAGACGGAAGATTTTGTCTATGAGAAGGACGAACTCGGCCGTTTAAGCTCCAGGGTCCTGATCTCCACGTCTTCCTCCGGCGAAGTGTTCCGGCATACGGAAAACATAAAATATTACGATAACGGACCGATCCTGGTCTACGATCAGAGTATCGACAGTTACGATAATCTGATGGTTTTTCTTCCGAACGAGGAGACAAGACAGCGTTTACTCACCTGCACCGGTCTCTCCTCCGCCAACTGGAACGTTTTTGAATACTGGGACGGAGATTACGCCAACTATCTCTTTTACCAGGATCAACCGATCTGCGTTACTGCCCGTATGGAGTATGAGGATCACGGGATCGGCGGTTTTCTGAACCTGCCGAAAGCTACATTGTCGAACGACGACGTGAATCTGCGATTGCTGTACAGCTCGTATTACCCCGACGGATACCTCAATAATCTGCTGGCAGCGAATAACTACTCCGAGGCTCTTCTTACGTTTGAACAGGAGGTTCAGGGCGACGTAAAAGCTACTTTTCAGATTGCCGACCGGATCTATCGCACCTACTATTACGATTCCCGCGAGGAGGATCCTATCACCATTGAATTCGATGAAGAGCATCGCGTAGTACGGGACATGAGGGGAATCGGAAAACTTTACACCTACGACGACGAAGGCAGGATCATCGGCTGGACGAGCACCAACCGAACGGACGCTTTCTACATCGGATTCCTGTACTATGACGAAAACGGAAAGCTCGCGACCCTGACTTCCGAATTTACTGACAGAAGCACCGGTTACAGAGAATCCGGCTACCTCAGCGTATACAACGACGAAAAGAAGCCGTAACGAAGAAAGGAGCCGCCATGAAAAAACGAAGCATTACACTGCTGACCGTGATCCTGCTTGTCTTGAGCCTCTCCTCCTGCGGGAAGGAGCGAAAAGACAGCGGCACGGCGGCTCCGACCGCTGCCGCCGCAAACGCGACCGCGACGCCGACCACGGCAATCCTTCCGGATGACACTCCGGTTCCGACGGATTCGATTCCCACGAATCCGAAGGATTCGATTACCCCGACAGTTTCTCCGGCGGATCCGTCAGAAACTACGCCGTCCGTGACGCCGGAACCGAAGGTTTCGATCACACCTGATCCGGCAGTTACGCCGATCCCGGATTACATTCCTCCGCTGCCGGCGGAATTCACCACCGACGAGTCTCTTCGAAAAATGATCGACGAGATCGGGAAGAATCTCCGCTACTCCTACGTTGAGCACATCGATTACCAGACGCCGGGTGAGGGAACGATTATTTACACGTTTTTTGATCAAGAAATAACGTTTACACAGTGTACCCGCTATTACAGTTCCGACTTTATGACTCTGATGGAGCAATACCTGTATCATGACGAGGTGATCTTCACGGTCGTCTACAACCCGTACGGCTGCATCTATGATCACGGCGGCATTAACTACAGTTATGACGTCTTTCTGTTCAACGACCGGAACCAATGCATAGCCTGCTGCTACGAGCCGAACAGCGGCGATTGCTATACGTACAACGACAACGGAAAACTCACCGCGACAGCGACCTACAGTAACGGAAAACTGCTCACGTACTCTCTTCACGAGTACGATGACAACGTCCAGCTTGTAAAGGAAACGCTGTACGATCCGGCGGATTCCGAGGCGTTCCGGGAGCAGCTGCAATATACGTATGACGACAATAACAATATTATCGCCAAAACTTACCGGCGCAAAGGTCCGGATCCGGTCGGCTGGTTTGTCAACAGCGACTGCAACCGCGACGATACCCCCGGCGAATACCGGTACGATTACCACAAGGACGGGGATAACCGTCTGACCGGCTGGACCGTGGTCCGCGACGAGGGTTCGGACAGCGAATCAACCGTCAATTACAAAGTGCGTTACTATCCCGACGGGATCGTCATCATGTACCGCGACACCGCAGGAAGCAAGGATCCCAACGGCATCATTTTCCGGGCGACCGGAGAGCTTGAGGAAATGCTCCTCAACACGTCCGGTTCTCTGGCGGAATATGATCTGCGGAATCTGTATTACAAGATCGGCTGCAATTGCTCGGAACCCGAAGTCACGCTGTACAAAGCCTCCACGGTAACGTTCTACGGTAATGCAACACAAAAGTATTACAACATTCCGAACACCGTCGTTTCGGACGAGTGTTCAAAAATGCTTTACTACGGTAAGATCCCGACAACGATCCTGGACGCCGACACCTTTGATCCCGAACTCCTCCGACAGTATACGGAGGATCACCCGACGGACTACCCTGCATATCGCATTTACGACGGAGAAAAGCTCGTATACGATTATGAAAACATGTACGATGGTAAAACCACCCGCACATATCAATACGATTCCGAAGGCCGGCTCATCTCCCTGTTGGAAACTTCTTCTTCGATGCAGTTGGACATCCGGTTCCGGTACGATGAGGAAGGCCGGCTCGCCGAGCGCACGTATCGCATCGATCAGTCGCTGCTCGACTATAATTACGATGTCGGCCGCTCCGCATATATCGAAACCTGCCAGTTCACTTACGGCGAAGACGGCACGCTTCAATCCATCTCGGTATACGATTCTTCGATGCTCGTGGACAACGCAACCGGACAATCCACTCCCGTGACGGAAACGCGTTCCACGATCAATGCCGCCGACGGTGTGATCCCTCCGATCAAACCGTCCATGTAAAATGCTTCGAACGAGCGGTCTTCCCTATGGACCGCACGAATCGATAGAGCTTGTGTGGGAATAAGCTTTCGAAAAAAGGGCCTCGCAATTTCTTGCAAGGTCCGTTTTTCATGCTCAGTTGTTTGCGTTTCAGATGCGCGCCAGAAGTTCCGATTTCTTCGCATCGAAGTCTTCCTGCGTGATGGCTCCCTTGTCACGGAGCGCGGCAAGTTTCTCGATCGTGGCGAACACCTCATCCATCGTCATGACCGGTGCCGCCGAGGGCGCCGCGTCTTTGCTGCTGCCGGCGTTCGTCTCTGAATTGCCTGCTGCGCTGTCAGCCGGTGCTGCCGCGCTTCCTGCATCGGCCGCATTTTCCGGCTTTCCGTTCACAGTGATGTTGATGCTGCCGTCGTCCTCATTGTCGCCGCCGATCGGAATGTCCGATGCCGCTGCTTCGGCGGGCTCGTCTCCGAACACGGAAAATACGACCGGTCCGTCATCCCTTGCGCCCCACTGTTCGCTGTCGGCAGTTGACTCCGTCGGGGGGATGTCAAGGATCTGCTCCGCCTCCGCCTTCTCGCAGACAGACTCGAGAGCGAGATAATCCCGCATAGCTGCGCTGTCATCATAGCGGAAGCTGGTCTCGCTGAGTGTTTTCTCCAGTTTCTGTCCCATCGGGCGCATCGCGAAAAATGTCATTCCGCCGGAGAAGAATCCTCCGATGACGGGGATCAGTTTTGCGACGCCCTTGGACGCCGTGTCGGTGGTCAGACGAACCGTAAGTTCCTTGCTGATGCTCTTCACGATCGGCTTCCAGAACTCGATCGTCGTCGCACGGGTCGGTGTCCCGCCGACCGCGCGAAGCGCAAGGTGCGAGGCAAGCAGCCGGGTTCCCGGCGCGGCTCCCTCGATCCCGTACATCGTGCCCAGCGAGCAGATGAGAAGGCTTCTCACAAGCATGCCCTCTTCTCCCTCGCAGCTGAAGAAATCCTTCGCGCCGTAGAGGTACGCAAGCTCCTGCGTCAGACGCAGCGACATGGCGAAGAACTGCAGCGTATCCGCGGGGATCGTCGCCGCGATCGCAAGACCGCCGGGGATCCCTGCCGCGAAGGACATCGCCGAGCTCTCCGATGTGCGCTTGAAGATCAGCTTGTCCGCCATCGTGTCCAGTTCCACATCCGAATAGTCGCAGGCCACCGGCCCTTCCTCCACGATCTGACGAACGAGGATGCCCTCGTTCGCAAAAGCCGTGCTCAGGAACTCCGCGCGGTTAACGCGGACTCCCGGGATCTTCAGTGCCTGCGTGATCAGATTATCCAAAGACAAAGATTCTTTCGTTACAGCCATTTCATTTTCCCCCTTGTATTCCTTCTGCCGGCATCGGTCCGCCCGATGCTCAGTCGGTATCGACGATCAGCTTGCCGTTCGCGTCGTACCGCTCCGTTCCGGTGAGATCACCGTCCTGGTTATACTTCGTCCGCACGTAGTAGAGCAGTTTGCCGTCCGCGTCGTACGTGTATTCATACGTCTCGATCCGGATGTCGTATTTGTCGAAGACCTCCTTGCGGATCAGCGCGCGCGACGCGTCGTAGCGGAACTCCGTGCGCTGGATGATCGTGTCGTCAAGCTCGCGGACCTCCTGCGCGTACGGAAGATTGTTCTGATAATAGTACGTATCCATGATGTGGTCCGGATACGTCCGGTGCTCGGCGTAACCCTCGCCCTCGATCGCGCCGCTCTCCTCCGTCCAGAGAAGCTCGCCGTCCTGGCTGAGCGCGCGGCTGTGGCGCGAATCGGCGCTGGGCTGGTACGTCTGCAGGAAATATTCCGTGAGCGTGCCCTTGTCGGACAGCTCCGTCTGTCTCGTCTTCACGATCTTGCTGTCCGGATCGGCAATTGTGTCCTCCAGCAGCAGATGCCACTCCGGCTTCTCAAACCGGAGCTTGCGCTCCGTGATCGTAACATCCGGCACCAGATTGCCGTCCGCCATGCGGTAACATCCGCAAAATGTCGTTTCCACGCTGATCGTTCCGATCTCGCCGGCGAACACCTTCGCCGTCACGGCGGTCGTCTCCCACTCCTTCTTCGGCTTGTCCGCATTTGCCTCCGGCTTCTTCATCGCCTCGAGGATCGTTGTCTCGGGGTCGTCCATGCCTTCGAGGATCTCCGGGAATCTTCCGTGCTCCCCCTCGTACACGGTCTTCATGACCGTCTGCTCCGGGTCTTCCTCGGACGGCATCCGCATCTCCACATGATAGACATGCGCGTCCTGATAATACGTCTCCATCGACCACACAACCTCGTTGGTCGCGCGCTCGATACAGCGCGTCGTCTCTTCCCCGATGATCAGATAGTACGGATCCAGCTTCTCATTTTCCTCGAAAAATGAAGCGTCGAAACGGGCCTCATTTTCCGGAAGGCCGCGGACAAGAACGCCCGTCGACGAAGCTTGCGCCTCCAGCAGCACCAGATCCCCGTGACACAGGCGGATGCGATCGCGGTTGACAAAGAGGATCAGCTCCGACTCGTCGTCGGTCGCGTGCTCCGTCGCCACACGGTCCTCGCCCTGCATGAACTCCGTGCCGCCGACATTGTAAAGGTACGTCGCGCTCGAATTGCGCTCGGTTCCGATGATCTCCGTCAGCTTGTCCTCACCGTAACGCACGATGGCGTTGGTGCAGTATCCCGAAAAATGATACACCGCCTCCCAGGTCTCATTTTGCTCCGGGTTGGCGATGCGGCTCAGGGCCAGTTCAAGGTAATCGCGCGTCGGAAAAGCGATCTCAACCTCCGTGACCGGAGCGCCTTCCTCTTCCACGCTCAGCAAAAACACTTCCCGCGAAACCGGCTCGGAAACCACCGTCGTCGGCGTCGGTGTCGCCGTCGGGCCCTCCGTCACCGTCGGCCGCCAGCGCACGACGTCCGCACCGTCCGGCACCGCGTGTGTCGGCGTAGGCTCGATGTCGCTCGTCGTCTCTTTCGGAACATCTTTGGAATAATACAAGATCGCCACCACAAGGATCAGTACGACACATGTGCTGGTGATCCACAGTTTACTCTTCACGTTACTTCTCCGTCTTCCCCGTCTCGCCGGGACTACTCGTTAAACCGGGTAATGTTGTCCTCGTTGAGCGTAAAATCATAGTAATTCAGGTCATCGCGGAACGTCCAGCCGGCGCCCTTCCAGAAATGGTTTCCGAGGGCGTTGCTCTTGAACGCGATCAGGTTGACCTTGTTGATGTGCTCCTTCTGCAGCGCGAGCATGCAGGAAACGGCCATCGTCTTTCCGATACCGCGCTTGCGGAAGCCCTCCTTCACGCACACGTGGTAGAAGCATCCGCGGCGCCCGTCGTGACCGCAGAGGATCGCTCCGACGATCTCGCCGTTCACGAGTGCCACCACACTCGTCGTGGGGTTGCGCTTTAAGAAGCGCTCGACGCCCTCGCGGGAGTCGTCGATGGAACGGATCCCGAATCCGTGGATGGTAGTCCACAGGCGATACACATCGTCATAATCTTCGATTGTCATCACGCGTATCACGCACTCGTCTGCCATCACGCTCTCCTGTCCGTTCCCGCCGACCTCGCCCTTCATCGGGGCGCCCGCCGCGGGGCCGCTGTTATTATTTTCCGTTTCCTCCGCCGCCTTGCCGCGAAGGTTCTTACTCTTCTTCATTGATGCCGTTTTCTCTCCTGACCGCCGCGCTGTCTACCTCGACAAGGCCCTTGCCGCGGTTGTAAAGCGTCTGGATGTGCTCCTTGTTATCCAGCACCTTGGCGAGATAATTGTGGAACTCCAGCTTCGTGTGGCACGTCTCGATGCCCTTGCGGAAGATCTCTTCCTCGTCCTGCACAGGTCTTGCCGCCGCACGGGCGTTTCTCTTCGCTTCGCCGGCCGCTGCCGCCGCTGCCTTTGCCTCCGGCGTCGTCACCGGAGCCGCCTTCTCGGGGCGCGGACGCTTCGCCTGACCGCCCTGGTTCGCGGGACTCGTCTTCGCGGTACTCGTCTGTGCCGGTGCCGCCGGGGTTTCCGCAGGCTTCACCGTTGCAGTCTTGGCCGCACCGCTGCGGTTGGACGCACCGTTCTGCGAACGGCCGCTCTGTCCCTGCGTGCTTCTTGTTCGGTTTCCGCTGCTCCTCTGACCGCTTCTCCCGGAAGCGGTACGGTTGCCGGAAGCGCCGTTGCCGACGACGCGTCTCGTGGTCTTGTGCTGACCCTTGCCGAGCACCTCATGCTGCGTCGTGTTGTCCGCGACCGGGGTCGGCGTCGAACGGCGCAGGAACGAGAACAATCCGGTCTTCACCTCGCCGCCGCGCGCAAGCACCGCGTCCACGTCGGGCAGCCGCTCGATCGTGCAGCCGGTCATGCTCTTCATCTCGTTGATCGCCGGCTCATAGCCCTTGTCGTTCGAGATCACGTAGTAGGCGTTGCCCGTCTTCTTCGCGATGTCGTAACCGAGGTGCACCATGATGATAAAATCCAGCGCATTTTTCCCGATCTGATCGTTCGTGATCAGCTCGACCGTAGCGTCGCAGTGAAACACCATGTCCGCGTCGATCAGCGACATTTTCGAGCACTTCGGCCCGAGAAAGATCCTGACCAGATCGTTCTTTGTCAGCTTTGCGATGCCCGAGAGCCCCTGCCGGCTGACATTTTCAAAATCAATATACAATACTCGTCTCATAGATTCCTCCGTGTGCCCGCCTTCCCATGTCGGCGCAACACGCTTGCCTGTATGTCAAAGGGGACCGTTCGCCTCCGAGCTGAGCTCGTCGAGCGTGCGGTAATACGCCGGGAGAAATTCCGTGAGAAACAGTTCCGCTTCGGGGACATTCATGTCGTGAACCGCCGTCTCCAGCGTCTTTTTTGCGCTGTCGAACTCGCGGTTGCCCGCCTTGCCCTCCTCAATGCACTTGATGAGGGCCGAGATCTTGTCCGCCGCCTTCACGATGCGCCACAACTCTTCCTCGCCCTCGGCGCGGAAGAACAGGCTGCGATAGTCCTCGCGGATATCCTCGGGGAGCATCGCCAGCAGGGCTTCGGATGCGTCATCTTCGATCGCATGGAAGACGTTCTGCATCTGCCGGTTGTAGTACTTGATCGGTGTCGGCATGTCGCCCGTGATGATCTCTCCGGCGTCGTGAAATAAACCGATCACGGCGCAGCGGTCCGCGTCAAGATGCTTGCCCAGACGGCGGTTGCCGAGAACGGCGAGACCGTGGGCGAGCATGCTGACCTCAAGCGAGTGCTCACTGATATTTTCCGGCTCGGAATTGCGCATCAGTGCCCAGCGCTTGATGTATTTCATCCGCGACAGCATGGCGTAAAATGAACTGCTCATTGTTCTTTCTCCGGTATAGCATGCTTCCGGTTCTGAAGATGGGGCTTCAGATATTGACCGGTAAATGATTCGGCATGGTCACAGATCTCCTCAGGCGTACCGCACGCGATGACGGTTCCGCCGCCGTCGCCGCCCTCAGGGCCCATGTCGATGATGTAGTCGGCGGTCTTGATCACGTCGAGATTGTGCTCGATCACGACCACGGTGTTGCCCGCGTCCGCCAGCATATGTAAAATGTCAACCAGCTTCGCGACATCCGCGAAATGCAGTCCCGTCGTCGGCTCATCCAGAATGTAGATGGTCTTGCCGGTGCTGCGGCGCGCAAGTTCCGTCGCAAGCTTGATGCGCTGTGCCTCGCCGCCCGAGAGCGAGGTGGACGGATGACCGAGCTTTAAGTAGGAAAGCCCCACCGCGTCCAGCGTCTTGATCTTGTTATTGATGGAGGGAACATTTTCGAAAAATTTCACGGCTTCCTCCACCCGCATGTCCAGGACATCGAAGATGCTCTTGCCCTTGTACGTCGCCTCGAGGGTCTCGCGGTTGTATCGTTTGCCGCCGCACACCTCGCACGGAACATACACGTCCGGCAGGAAATTCATCTCGATCTTCACGATGCCGTCGCCCTTGCAGGCCTCGCATCGTCCGCCCTTTACATTGAAACTGAAGCGCCCCTTGCTGTAGCCGCGGAGCTTTGCCTCGGTGGTCGAGGCGAACAGGTCGCGGATCTGGTCGAAGACTCCCGTGTAGGTCGCGGGGTTCGACCGGGGCGTGCGTCCGATCGGCGACTGATCGATGTCGATCACCTTGTCGAGCGCCTCGGTGCCGAGGATGGCATCGTGGTCGCCGGGCAGTACCGTCGTCGCACGGTTCAGTGTCCGTGAAAGGGATTTGCACAGGATCTCGTTGATCAGGGAGCTCTTGCCCGAACCGGACACGCCGGTCACGCAGGTGAAGGTGCCGAGCGGGATCTCCACATCGACGTTCTTGAGGTTGTTGTGCTCCGCGCCGAGGATGCGGATGGACTTGCCGTTGCCGGGCAGCCGTTTTTCCGGCACGGGGAGGAACTTGCGCCCCGCGAGGTAGTCGCCGGTCAGCGAACGCGGCGAGTT
>JBGUPV010000221.1:0-4083 GCA_045130455.1 Lachnospiraceae bacterium
GTAGAACATCGTGCGGATGAGCGGGGACCCGTTTTCCGAAGCCTCGTTGTACAGAGACTCGATGTAGTCCTTCATCGCGATGCGGATGTCGTAGTAGCTGCGCATGATACGGTAGTTGTCCTCGCCGTAGCTCCACAGCTCGTTGGGTTGGCCCGTGTGAAGGTAGCCGCCGCCCCAGTCGCGGTCGTCAAGCGCGGGGATGTCGTACGGACCGCGGTCGCCGTGCATGCGCAACACCGCGGAAAATGTCGCGAACTGATACCAGCGGATCAGGAGCTGGCGGAAGTACGGATCGTTCACGTCGTCGGTCATGAAGCCGCCGATGTCGGTGGTCCACCACGGAATGCCCGCGAGGCCCATGTTCAGGCCGCACTGCAGCTGGTCGGCAAATGCCTCGAACGTCGAGGGCACGTCGCCCGACCACACAACATTGCCGTACTTCTGGCTGCCTGCCCAGGCGCAGCGAAGAAGGTTGACCGGCGTCTTGCCGCCCTTGCTCATCTCGTCCCAGAAGATGCGGCTGTACATCTGCGGGTACATGTTGCTGCAGGTGAGCGCCGGCCCGATGCTGTATCGGTAATTTTCAAAATCATACACGCCGTAGTCCGGCTCGGAGTTGTCGAGCCAGAACGAGTCGATGCCGAGATCGGCGTAGTTTTGCTTACATTTTTCCCACACGTACTTGCGCGTCGCCGGATTGAACGGATCGATCTCCACACAATCGCCCTGGTAGTCGTAGGTCTGCTGCGCGCCGCGCTCGGTGCGGATCAGAAGCCCCAGCTCCGTCATCGGATAGAAGTTCTCGCTCTTGCGGTCCACGGACGGCCACACGGACACCATCACCTCAATGCCCATCTCGTGCAGCTCGTCGACCATGGCCTTCACATCCGGCCAGTACGTCTTGTCAAACTTCCAGTCGCCCTGCAGTGTCCAGTGGAAGAAGTCGATGACGATGCGGTCAATCTTGATCCCTTCGGCATTGTACCGGCGGGCCACCTCCAAAACCTCGTCCTGCGTGCGGTAGCGAAGCTTGCACTGCCACAGGCCCATGAGATTCTTCGGAAAATGCGGTGCTCTTCCGCTCACGCCGGTGTACGCTGCCAGGATCTCCTTCGGCGTGTCCGCCACGGTGATCCAGTAGTCCATATCCTTCGTGGCTCTCGCGACCCACTCGGTGATGTTCTTGCCGAACGTCACGCTGCCCACCGCCGGATTGTTCCAGAGCATGCCGTAGCCCAGGGACGACACAAGGAAAGGCACGCTGATCTGGGAGTTGCGCTGCGCAAGCTCCAGCGTGCATCCCTTGAGGTCGAGATAGGGCTGCTGGTACTGGCCCATGCCGTACAGTTTCTCGCCGTCATTGCTCTCGAAAAGCACCTTGAGTTTATATTCACTGCCGCCGGGAACGCCCTTCCACTCGCGGTTCACCACTTTTAAGCACCGGCTCTCCCGCGAGAGCGTACCGCCGTAGCTGCGGTAATATTCGCGCAAAATGAGCGCACCGTCCCGGTAGAACGACAGCACGCCCGCAAAATTCACGGTCGCCCTGATCCTTCCGTTCACGATCTCCGCGCACGGCTGCCCCTCGGCATCGCGGCCGATGGAAACCTGCGCCTCCGCCACCGGGATCTCCTCGGTGAGCGCCCACGCGTAATCCGTAAACTCCGTCTGCATCGTCGCGCGAACGCGCAGCGAATTGTCACCCCATCCTTCGATCATCAGCGTCTCGCCCTGTCTCTTCGCGATCAACGCCCCGTTTTCCTCGTAAAATACCATCTCGCCGTCCTCCTTACGCAGTTGCCGAACCCGGCCTTATACCCCCAATAAACCATAAACGGCGAGGAATCTCAATAGATTTTCCTCGCCGTTTTTCGTTTAATTCTATTTTCCCTTAACAGTGGATCATTTTGCGCGGATCACGCCGATCATCTTGCGGAAACTGAGCTTCTCGCCGTTGTAGAACACAAGGCCGCGGTACACTCTTCCGGCAAATGCCGCAAGAAGGAACGTCACGACCAGGATCTCCGCAAGGCAGATCAGACCGATCAGCATGGAAACCTTGCCTGTCAGAATCTCCGCGGTCAACGTGAACGGTGCCGCGAACGGGATAAACCGGCAGATCGCAAGAAGCTTCGCATTCTGTGCCATTGCCGCAAAATATCCGAGCAGCCAGAAGATAATAACCGGGAAGATCATGACCGAAGACGAGGACGCAACCTCCTCGGGCTTCGAAACCATGCTGCCGCCGATGGCCGCGAGCATGAAGTACAGAAGCATACCGAAGAAGAAGATCGCCAGCGCCAATACCACCGCGGGAAGCGTAAACGCGGAAGAACTTCCGGTAACATTACGGACCACGGTAAGACCCTTCGAGATCAGGTTCGTGTAGCCCGGATTGATCTTGAGCGCGATAAAGTTACCGATCAGATAACCGCCGATACCGCAGACAACCCAGATCAGAACCTGCAGGACCGCCGTCACAAATCCCGCCAGCACCTTGCCGAAGATCAAAGCCTTCGGGGATACGAACGTAAGCATCGTCTCCATCAGCTTGTTGGTCTTCTCGATCGACACGTTGCGCGCGATGTCCTGACCGTACATGAGAACCATGAAATACATCACGAAACCGGAGAGCAACGGCAGCATATAATTGATCAGAAATGCCGCGATGCTGGTGTCCTCGCCGACAACGATACTGCTGCCGACGGTCTGAAGACGAAGGAACATCACGCCTTCCGGATTGAGATTTCTCTCGACGTACGCCTGGATCTCTTCTTTCAGCGCCTCGCCGGCATCGAGCGCCCGGCTTTCGCTGTACTCACACTTCTTCGGGCGGACAATGTACACGGCATAGCCTTTGCCCTGCTCTTCGTCTTCATAGGCGCGAACGGCCGCGAAGATCGAATCGCTGTCTTCCTTGTCAGCGGCAGCCTTGTCCTCCGCTGCCTTGCACTCCTGCGCGACCGAGCCCTTTTCGAGCCATTTTACGGTCACTTCCTTGCAGTCGAGCGCGGCTCTGACAGCCTCGCCGACCTTCTCCGAATCCAGCTCGGGAATATCGGAGTCGTTGCAGATGACAAACGTCGCCGTTCCGGTAGGCTCATCATCCTTGGTCGCGTCTTTGTGCGCACCGATCACAAGGACCAGCAGCACCGCCGCGAAGATAATGATACCGATAAGGGCCGTCGAGACTTTAAAGCCCTTTTTGCTCATGATCTGTCCGCTGGTGAAGCGGAACACATTTTCCGAATTCTTTCTAAAGGAGTTCGCCATTATTGTGCACCTCCTTTTTTCTTGCTGCGAACCATCGCAAACAGCTCTTTGAACGTAACTCTGTTGCCCATGTTGGTGATCAGACCCTCATATACATTGGCCGCGAACCGAACCACAAGGATATCGAGCACCGCGAGCAGCGCGATCGCGATCAGCGCGTACGTTACGTTGGTAACGCCGATGATCAGCGCGCCGGGAACCAGCATACAAGAGGACAGAGGGAACAGGATCGCAAATTTGACAAACGTGCTTGTCGACGAACTCTGCATTGCGATCGCCGCACCGATTCCGAGATACATTCCGATGAAAGACGCCATCGTAAAATACTTCAGCGCATCCGGAAGCTCTTCCATCTTGCTGACCATCGCGCCGCACAGGCCGGCGAAGGCCGCATACAAAAGCATGCCGAGCGCCATGATCACGATCGACAGGACCCCGTTCACCAGCGTGATGTTGCTGAGGATTCCGGAGGGGATCTTTGCTGCCAGCGCCGTGGTCTTAACACCGAAGATCAGCCCCGTGACCTTGTTGGACAAAACAGCCACAACGATCAGCGCGGCAATCTGTCCGACCGTCGCGAGAAGCATCGCGAGAATCTTGCCCATCAGCAAGGCCGAAGGACGGACGGACGTGAGCAGAAGCTCCACGACACGGCTCGACTTATCGGTCGTCACCGCCGTCGCGATCTGGGTCGAAGCCAGGATCGCCATCATACCGATAATAAAGATCACCGCATAGATGACGCCGAACTGGCCGCCGCCGATACTGGTGTCTTCCTCCTGAACGAGTTCGCCGTTGTCGCCGATCTCA
>JBGUPV010000222.1:0-15229 GCA_045130455.1 Lachnospiraceae bacterium
TTGTTACTCGGTTACCGCGTCCGTTGCCGGTGCCGTTACATCCTTGACGGTCTGGCTGTCCGTAACGATCGTCGTTGCGTTCTCAAGACCGGTCACGTTGATGTTGCGGTTCACCTTGGCGTCATAGGACTCCGCGTTGATGATGTTGGCAAGATCGATGCCGGTCGCCTGCTTCATGGACTCAAAAACCTTCGCCATTACGACAGGCACATTGCCTGCAACCTGGTCAACGCCGTTCGCGCCGCCTTCACCGCCGCCGATGATCGTAATCTTGTCAATCTGCTGAAGAGGAGCTGCAACCTGAGCTGCGATCTCGGGAAGAACCCGGATCATCATCTCGGCTACGGCAGCCTTGTTGTACTTCGCGTACGCCTCGGCCTTCTTCTCCATCGCCTGTGCCTCGGCAAGACCCTTGGCCTCGATCGCCTTAGCCTCTGCCTCACCTACGGCGCGGATACCTTCAGCTTCCTGCTCTTTTGCAAAACGATCGGCAGCTGCCTGCGCCTTGCGGGCCTCAGCTTCACGCTGTGCCTCAAACTGCTTTGCTTCGGCGTCTTTCTGACGCTGATAAAGGATGGCGTCGGCCTTCTGCTGTGCAGCATATTTGTCGGCCTCTGCCTGCTTCTTGATCTCTGCTTCGAGGGCGCGCTCCTTGACGGCTACGGCCTTCTCCTGCAATTCGATCTCGCGTTCCTGGCGCGCGATGTTCGCGTTCGCCGTGGTGATCTCGATCGTCTTACGCTGCTCTTCCTTCTGAATCTCGTACGCCGCGTCGGCCATAGCCTTCTTGGTGTCGGCATCCAGCTGGAGTTCGGACTTCTTGATCGCGAGTTCGTTCTGCTTCTTTGCGATCTCGGTCTGTGCCATTACGGCTGCATCGTTCGATTCCTTGTCGGCCGCTGCCTGTGCAACCTTGATGTCTCTCTCGGACTCGGCTCTCGCGATCGCCGCTGCCTTCTTGATCTTTACGATGTTATCAATACCGAGGTTCTCAATAACTTCATTGCCGTCCACGAAATTCTGAACGTTGAAGGAGATGATGTCGAGGCCCATGGCCGCAAGGTCGGGCTCCGCATTTTCCTTAACGAGATTCGCGAACTTCTGACGGTCGGAAACCATCTCTTCGAGTTTCATCTTACCGACGATCTCACGAACGTTACCTTCGAGCACTTCGCGCGCTACTGCCGCGACGTAATCGGTGGGCTTGTTCAGGAAGTTCTCGGCTGCGAGACGGAGACGCTCCGGCTCGTTACTGATCTTGACGTTGACGGTCGCGTCTACATTGATATTGATGTAGTCCGCGGTCGGAACCGCGTTGCTCGTCTTAACGTCGATCGGGATCAAACGAAGGTTCAGTTTATCGAGACGCTCGAAGAACGGAACCCGGATCGAAGCCCGTCCGATGACGACCTTCGACTTCTTCTTTGCACCGGAAATGATGTATGCCATGTCCGGCGGAGCCTTCACGTAACTGGACACAAAGATCAGGATTACCGCGACAATGATCAGCACGATAACCGCCCATGTCGCAGGCTCATCGAACAGTGATAAAAATGTAAGCATTTGCTGCTTCCCCCTTTCTTAAATCACCGGCATAACACCTTCCCTTATGCGGCGTTTCCATTATTATAAACTAGCCAAAAACAAAAATAAAGGGCAAAATTGTTAAATCTTATTTAACATTTGTAAACATCGTTTACGTCGCATGGTTTTGGAAAATAATGCATTTCTTATTGCAGAAGCCGGGCAGTTGTGCTAAATTATGCTTATCTGTGTTTTCAGGAGGGTTTACTTCATGTCTAAGATTGAAACCAAATGTATCCACGAAGGCTGGAAGCCTTCTCAGGGAGAGCCCCGTCAGGTTCCGGTTTACCAGAGCACGACGTTCAAGTACGACACCAGCGACGCGATGGGCAAGCTGTTCGATCTCGAGGCCTCCGGCTACTTCTATACACGTCTGCAGAATCCGACGAACGATTACGTGGCAGCGAAGATCACCGCTCTCGAGGGCGGCTTCGCGGGCATGCTGACGTCGTCCGGCCAGGCAGCCAACTTCTACGCGGTGTTCAACATCTGCGAATGCGGCGACAGCTTCCTCGCTTCCACCGCGATCTACGGCGGCACCTACAACCTCTTCGGCACCACGATGAAGAAGATGGGCATCGAGTGCATCTTCTTTGATCAGAACAGCACCGACGAAGAGATCGAGGCGCTGATCAAGCCCAACACCAAATGTATCTTCGGCGAGACGATCACCAACCCGACCGTCACCATTTTCGACATCGAGCGTTTCGCGAAGCTCGCACACAAGCACGGCATGCCGCTCATCGTGGACAACACCTTCGCGACGCCGGTGAACTGCCGCCCGATCGAGTGGGGCTGCGACATCGTAACGCACTCCACCACGAAGTACATGGACGGCCACGCGGTATGCGTCGGCGGCGCCATCGTTGACAGCGGCAACTTCGACTGGGAAGCCAACGCGGAGCGTTTCCCCGGTCTCACGACGCCCGACGAGTCCTACCACGGACTTACCTACACGAAGAAATTCGGCAAAGCAGCATACATCACCAAGGCAACGAGCCAGCTGATGCGCGATTTCGGTTCCATCCAGTCGCCGCAGAACGCGTTCTACCTCAACCTCGGCCTTGAGAGCCTTCCGCTCCGCATGGAGCGCCACTGCAGCAACGCGCTCGCAGTCGCAAAATTCCTCAAGAACAACGACAAGGTTGCCTGGGTTCACTACGCGGATCTCGAGGGTGACGAGTGCCATGATCTCGCCGCAAAATACTGCCCGAAGGGCACCTGCGGTGTTCTCTGCTTCGGCATCAAGGGCGGCCGCCAGGCTTCCATCGACTTCATGGATCGCCTGAAGTTCATCTCGATCGTCACGCACGTGGCCGACTCCCGCTCCTGCCTCCTTCATCCGGCGAGCCATACGCACCGCCAGCTGACCGACGAGCAGCTCATCGAAGCCGGTGTCGCTCCCGATCTCATCCGCCTTTCCATCGGCGTTGAGAACATCGACGACATCCTCGAGGATCTCAAGCAGGCACTCGGAGAGTAACCGAAACATTTACCGATTTTCGATACAACAGCAAAGCGCTCCCAATCAAGCGGGAGCGCTTTTTTAATATCTTTTCTTTGTTCAACACAACGACCCTGTATTACCCGCGAGCAGAGCGAAACCATCCCCTGATCACGTCCCAAAAAGATATTCCCGAAATCGACCCCGGACAGGCGTTCGCCCGATAAAACCGGAGAAGCTGGATTCGCTGATAGTCCGAATCCGACACACTGTCGCGGTTTCTTGCACGGTTTCTCACAGCTTCGACCTCCCGTATCCGAGCATTTATCTTTAGGATTTCCTCCTCATAATGAATCTTCTCCTGTTCATACGTCGCAATTGTTATATAGGACTTCTGCTTCGGCTTGCTCGCTCCCGACCGATCCCTCAGGAGAAAGATTGTCAGTGCATTCAGAAAGTCCCTCCCCGTCCATATGAGCGCTAACGCGCCCACAATGAATAAGACAGGCATCAACACCTCATGAAACCCTCGATACATGGAGTTGAACACAACATAAAGCACCCCCGCAACTGTCACAACACCCAACATAACAAGGAGCTTGATCGCTGTGTCCGTCTCGTCCTGTTTCCTTACACGATCAACCTGTTTAATCTTTTCTTTTTCTGCCTCTTTTGCATGTTCCAGCCGTATTAAGACGTCCTGTGCCGCCCACTCAACGCTGTCCGCCGGAACGAATCCCGGTGAAGCATTATTTTCTATCTCCCGGACCATCCCCTGTCACCACCTCCGTGACATACTCCGAACAAGAAGTAACTCTATTCCTCAAAAAGAACTCCGTCCGCCAGATAATAAATCTTGTCGGTGTATTCTGCCATAGCCCTGTCATGAGTAACCAGTATTATGGTCTTCCCCAGTTCATTGACCTTCTTAAGACAATCCATGATCAGCTCACTGTTTCTGCTATCCAACGCCCCGGTCGGTTCATCGCACAAGATCAGATTTCCGTTTGACAACATCGCTCTGGCTATCGCGCATCTCTGCTGTTCCCCGCCGGAAACAAGGCTGGCCTTCTGATCAACAAGATGCCTTATCCCCAACAACTCCAACGTCTCTTCCGTCATTTTTCTGCGCTTTCCTTTCGGAACACCGGCCGCAACAAGCGGTAACTCTGCATTCTCATATATCGTGTACTCCGTCATAAGCGCAAATTGTTGGAACACAAATCCCACATGCTCTGCACGAAAACGATTCAATGCTCCGACGGACAGATCATGAACAGCAATATCATTGTACCAATACTCTCCCGAAGAAAGCAGGTCCATCCCTCCGATAATATTCAAAAGCGTCGATTTACCCGACCCGGACTTACCCATCACGGCTATAAAGTCGCCGCTCTCCACTTGTAAATCAACATCCTTGAGCACATGGTTTATCACGTTGCCGTTCGAATAATCCTTACAAATCCGATTCAGTTTAATCATTCTCCAGACCCTCTCGCTTTTCACTTTTTGAGTTTGTGCGGTTTCTGTGATCATGTCCGAAACTCCCTCATCAACCTCGCCGGCTTTCCATTCAAAACAGCATGAAGCGGCAACAAAAAACCTATCAGATCCATCGCAACTACCGAGAAAATGACGTGCGGGACCACCCGAGTCCGAACTATTAATCGAACGCTTTGCGCGCTCTCTTTGTCAAAAGTTCTAAGCCAAATAAGCCCGACCATCCCTGCGATAAACAGAGCTATTATCGTTGCAAGAATCATTGCGACAGCAAAAACGCCGACAGCCTGTGCTCTGCTTACTCCGCTAGAATACCATATTCCCAACATTCTCCGATGATTCAGTACCGTTACCGTCTGCAGACAAGCCATCATTATCACAGTCACGAAAATCGTAAGCCAAACTGTATCGGAAAGCAAGCGAACGATACTCCTATTCTCAACATCCGCTACTGAAAAAATGTCCGAAAGATACGCGGCAGTGACCGAATGATATCCCTTTTGCTCCAAGAATAAACCTGCCCTCTGTTTTACTTCTTCATCGTACGTGTCTGTAATAAAAACGAACGCACTATCAGGCATCTCATCACTCGTTTCAGCGGTAAAGCATAACACCCTGTCATCAAGCGGAATATAGGTATCGCTTCCCTTCCCCCAAAAGGATTCCGCCGTTTCCGGCCATTTGCTTTGCGGTGCCAATCTGCCGGAGACAATTCCTTCGCAATGCTTGCCCGAATAATCAATCCAGGAGATATGTTCTCCGAGTTCGGCGACGCCGACATTATAACCAAGCAGGAGATATCGCTGTTCTCCCATTTCATCGCTCGGCATCTCCCCTTCGACAACGGACAACCTCACCATTCCTTGAAGTTCCTTCGATACACAAACTGCATTTACCGATACGTTACGAACACTAAATCTGTCTTCACAATATGTTCCGAACGCACACACCCCTTCAATATCGGCTTTCGGCACTGCCGCATACCGGTGACCGTCCGTATATGCAACCAACACACGATTACTTTCCACCGCCAGAATGTCTTCGCAGGCGTCCATGCGGGAATCCGTTGCAACCCGCAAAAACTGTACCGACCCAATCAACAGCGCGCTAAGTATCATCATGACAATGATCGCGGCATATTGCTTTCGATTGGTAAAAAAATGGGTTGCCGTATATAAAACCAGAAATCTCATGCTCTTACCTCGTCAGCAAATCTGTCGGTCGGATTCTTCTGAACAATAACAGGAACCGCACCGCAAGAAAAAGTACCAGAAGGATGAAACTCACAGTACTGACAGCAATAAACCTCGGCCAGTCAGACAATCGAATGGCCAGGTTGCTTCCGCAGATCGCCAAAAGAAACTCTACCGGAACCGTAAGAAACAGTGCGATCAAAAATTTACCGCACAATTCCGAAAACAGCATACGGAACAAGGCTCTTCCGCTAAACCCAAAGGTCTTTCGTATACATAATTCCGGACGTCTGGCAGAAAAATAAAACGAGCTGATAACATACAGATTAATGGCGGAAAACACGAACAAAACAATTGTAAGTGCCAGCACCGGAAGATACAGTTTCCCGGATTCGTCTTTCTCCGAATGGTAAACTGCAAGGCTTTTCATAGCCGATAAACCGGTTTTACTTAACGCAGATAAGAGCTCCTCTTCTTTCATCACCTGCTCTTCGCCGTCGAAGCAGAAAGACACTTCAACGTCACCGATGTCCCGCATGCTCTCATTAAACCTCTTCTCAATTGAAACAAGTGCGATCTCGGAACAGGATGGGATATACAGGATTATTGTCTCGTCCATACCGCCTGTCAGCGCATTATCCAAAACGCCCTGAACTCTGTACGGCAGCGAATCAATAAGAAAATAAGTGTTTCCCGCCTCTTTACGAGCATACGGCTCCCATGATTCTCCAATCCAAACAAGTCCGTTTCCCTCTTCCTTTTCACAGCTCCACGACCCTTTTTTTAATTCGTGCGGATATTTAGATACCTCTGTTATTCCGATTATTTTCCTGTCATCGACAGATCCGCCCACCGGCATCGGAATGGTTATTTCAGTATATGCACCGTTTTCACGAAGGACTTGCATCGTCTCCGAAAAAGATATGTCCTTCATTTCATAAGGTGTTGTATAAGACAAAGCCCCACTCTCATGCGAAACGTCTGAAATTTCCGAACTGTAGATCCAATAACGCCGGTTGTTCTGATACTCCCCCGCATCCTTTGACGACATGAGTAAAAAGACAACCGAAAGCAAGTGAACAACAGCAACAATGCCCAGAATGATTCCGATAATCATCAGTATTTCCGAAAGTTTATATCGAAAACGAAACACTTGCTCCCTCCTTTTGCTTCGACCGGCATGTATTGCCGGTCGAAGCAATTGATGCATGCTCAGTCATCATAATCATATAAAATAAATGTTTTGTCCGAATCCTTAGCCGGAATCACAACCTTGAGTTTTATACCATACGTCATCCAACACCAGCTATCAGTCCAATCCAGCTCTCTAACATCAAGTTTGTCAAACTGTGCTTTCGTAAGCAATGCGCCATTCTTACATTTTGTAACAGTACATGTCGGAAGCGTTAAATGTAACGTATACAATTCCGATTCAGTCGCCACATTAAAATGCTCCCTGTCAAAATAAAACTTCGCACTACATCTGTCCCACCACGAAACACCATTGATCTGCGATGCCATCATGGAAAATGATTCCACGGTATCATCGCCCAAGACTACGGACCCATACCTAAATGATGTGTCAGACCCCATTGCGACACTAATACAGATCATCATAGCCGCCACCACTACACAAAAGAACTTACAACTACGTTTAATCATACCGTCTCCCTTCTCTCGATTAAATATCGAGAAATATTATTTATTATGGAAACAGTGTAATTCTTTTGCTGATCCTTGTCAATGCCCTTGTTCAAATAGCGTAGCGTGTTACTAATACAAATACATTTTGGCAGCTTACGAGTAATTCCAGATATGTCCGCAAAAGTAAAATTCTTTCTCTGAAACCCTCGTCAGAATTCAGTATACCAGAACATGGCAATCAAGTACACCCCGTTACCGGCTGTTTTTTTGCGCTCATTTTCCGAGGCGTTCGTTGACTTTTTCACTCAAATATGGTATCGTTTTTACAATCTAATTAGACTTCTAATCTGTAAGGAGTATGCCATGCGTTCGGATAAGGATCACTTCTTTCGCGAAATGCTCTCCCTGTACTACGCGCACAGGGCTTACAATATACGCTACTACACCTCGCTGGGCCTGACCTCGGGTCAGCCGAAGGTTCTCAACGTCCTCTATGAGGAAGAGGGATACCTTCAGAAGGAGCTCGCGACGAGGTGCCGCGTGGAGCCGGCGACGATGACCTCGCTGCTGGCAAAGATGGAAAAACAGGACATGATCAAAAAGGAGATCGTCTACGTTTCCGGCGGCAAGCGCGCCTACGCCATCTATCTCACCGACCACGGCCGCAGGCTTGCGCGCCAGGTGTCCGAGAAAGCGGCGCAGGCCGACGAGATCGCACTCGCCGGAATGTCCGAGGAGGACCGCACGCAGCTGGTCGCCCTCATGAAACGGGCGCGGCTCAGTCTCGAGCAGCAGTTGGATGAATCTTCGGAAAATAGTTGGAGGACAGTATGAAACGTATGACCCTCATTCTCGCGATCCTCGCGGTCGCGCTCATCGCCGCAGCATGCGGTGCCAAGAAGGACGAAGCTAAACAGGAGTCAACTCCGACCGCGGCGGCAACACCTACGGAAGCCGCGACTCCCACGCCGGAAGCCACGCCGACTCCGGAGGCAACACCCACGCCTGAAGCAACGCCGACACCTGAGGCAACCCCGACTCCGGAAGCAACGCCGACACCGACGCCCCTGCCGCACGCTTCGATCAGCGACTCGATCCCCTCGGCGTATCTGAAGAACCGCCTCACCAACAGCGGTTCGATCGTTTCGATCGAGTACGAGACTCACGATTACATGAACAAGACGGACACCGTGTACAAGAAACCCGCATACGTCTATCTTCCTCCGAACTATGACGAGAACGGCCAGTACAACGTGCTCTACCTGATGCACGGCATCGGCGGCAGCGAGTCCGAGTGGGGCATGACCGGTATCATGTCCACGGTCAAGGCGATCTTAGATAACCTGATCCTCAACGGCGACATCGAGCCGCTCATCGTGGTGACGCCCAACGGCCGCTCCTACGAGGGATATTTCAACACAAGCGGCGATTCCAACTCGTTCTATGTGTTCGGACAGGAGCTCCGCAACGACCTGATGCCTTATATGGAGAGCCATTTCGCGCTTTACCACAACGACGACCCGACCGTTGTCCGCGATCACCGCGCGATGGCCGGCCTGTCGATGGGCGGCATGCAGACGATCAACATCGGTATGTGTGAGTGCCTGGACGTCATCAGCTGGTTCGGCGCATTTTCCGCGGCGCCCACCTCGTATGAGGCGAGCAAGATCGCGGCTATCCTCGACAGCGAGCCGCTCTGCGACTACGAGGTCAACTTCTTCTACAGCATCTGCGGAACGCAGGACAACATCGCTTACTACAGCGCGTCCGCGGCGGCCAAGAATCTTCCGTTCATCTCCGAGCGGTTCCGCGAAGGCGAGAACTACATGTGGATGGAACGGAGCGGCGGCCACGATTTCAGCATCTGGAACCTCGGCCTGTACAATTTCGCGCAGATCGCATTCAAAAAGTAAATCGTCCGATTTCGGATAAACCTCTGAAAAGAGCCCGATGCTTACTAAGCACCGGGCTCTTACTCCGTTCTGATGTGTTTTTCCGAAGGGCGGATCAGAGTTTGTCGGCGAGCTGAAGGATCAGCTGCTCCGTCTTCTCCCAGCCGAGGCAGGGGTCGGTGATGGACTGTCCGAAGACATGTCCGCCCACCTCCTGGCGCCCGTCCACAAGGTAGCTCTCGATCATCAGTCCCTTCACGAGGCGCTTGATGTCGGGGTTGATGTTGCGGTTGTCCACAACCTCGTTGGCGATGCGGATCTGCTCGAGATAGCGCTTGCCCGAGTTGTTGTGGTTCGTGTCGATGATGACCGCCGGGTTGATCAGACCCGCGGAGGCGTACGCTTCGCTTAAGCGAAGCACATCCTCGTAGTGGTAGTTGGAAACGCTCTTGCCGGCAAAATCGAGGTAACCGCGAAGGATCGCGTGCGCATACGGGTTGCCCGAGCTCTTGACCTCCCAGCCGCGGTAAATGAACGTGTGCCCGTTCTGCGCGGCGTGGATCGCGTTGATCATGACGCCGATGTCGCCGCCGGTCGGATTCTTCATGCCGACGGGAATATTGAGGCCGCTGGCGGTCAGACGATGCTGCTGGTTCTCCACCGAGCGCGCGCCGACCGCAACGTATGCCAGCAGGTCGGAGAGGTAGCGGTGATTTTCCGGATAGAGCATCTCGTCCGCGCAGGTGAAACCGTACTCGGACAGCGCCGCGCGGTGCAGCTCACGGATGGCGACAAGGCCCTTGTAAAGGTCCGGCTTTGCCTCCGGCTCCGGCTGGTGCAGCATTCCTTTGTAGCCGTCACCCGTGGTACGCGGCTTGTTCGTGTAGATGCGCGGGATGATGAGGATCTTGTCCGCGACCTTGTCCTGAACCTCGCGGAGCTTCTCTATGTACGCGAGAACCGGCTCGCGATGGTCGGCCGAGCAGGGTCCGATGATCAGCAGGAACCTGTCGCTCGCTCCGGAAAATATCTCCTTGATCACTTCGTCGCGCTCCGCCTTCACGCGCGCCATCTCGTCCGTGATGGGATACTCCTCCTTCACATCCTGCGGAATGGGAAGCTTGCGAAAAAATTGCATGTTCATATATCATTACCTCCGTCTGCGCCGGTCCTTCCGGGCAGTTCCTTATTTTCCGGGATCAGACCTTCTTGTCGAAACGCTTGCGGCGCTCCGTCGAGAGGCGCATCATCTGCCGCATCGTGTCGCGGTCGCCGTTCGCGATCGTGTCGCGGAGCTTGTCAAACGCGGCTCTGTACGCGTCCATCTCCGCCAGCAGCGCGTCCTTGTTCGCGAGGAAAAGCTCGCTCCACATCTCGTCGTTGATGTTCGCGATGCGGGTCAGGTCGCGGAACGAGTCGCCGGTGTAGCGCTCAAGGTCGGGCGCGTCACACGCGCACATCAGGGACACGGCGATGCAGTGCGTCAGTTGCGAGAGGAACGCGATCATGCGATCGTGGCTTGCCACGTCGAGCACCGAGATATCGCGGCAGCCGATGGTCTCACCGAGCGCTTTGCAGATCTCGATCCCGCGTTCCGTATTTTTCTCCGTCGGGACGACAATGTAGTTCGCGCCGCGGAAAATGCGGTCGTCGCTGTACTCGATACCGCTCGACTCGCGGCCGGCCATCGGGTGCGCGGCGATGAACTCGACGCCCTTCGGGAGCATGTCCTGGATCTCACGGACCACGCATCCCTTCACGCCGGTCACGTCCGTGATGTACGTCCCCGGGCGAAGCTTGCTGCCGTGCTCGCGGATCCAATCGATAAATACGTGCGGATACAGGGAAAATACGATCAGGTCGGCGTCTGCGAGAAGCTCCTCGTCGACAAACGCGCTGCCGCGCTCGATCATGCCGTGCGCGACTGCGTAATCCACGCTCTCCTGCCGTCTTGCGATGCCGGTCACGCGGTACCCCTGGCGCGAGAGCGCCGCGGCGTAACTGCCGCCGAGAAGTCCGAGACCGACGATGCAGATTCTGGTATTTTTATCTAAAAGCATACGATATCCTCCTATAGCAGCTCTTCCATTCCGATTTTCTGCGGCTTCATGCCCATCGCCTCGTAGAAGCGGATGGCCGTGGGATTGCAGGACCACACGTTCAGCGTGACGCTGTCGCACTTCTGCTCCTTCGCAAACGCCCTCACATACTCATAGAGCGCCTTCCCCACACCGCGCCCGCGGGCCGCCTCATCGACACAGATATCGTCGACATACAGCGTCTTGGTGTCCTGCAGGATCTTGTGCCCGTGGAGCTCCTTCAGCGCGCAGAATGCGTGTCCGAGAACCGTTCCGTCCTCCGCCGCGCACACAAACACCGGCCGCGCGTCATCCGCAAAGATCTCCGCCAGCTCCTCCGGCGTATATTTTGTGACAGGCCCCCGGAAAATGTCCGGCCGCCCGTTATGATGAACCATGTCCACCTGAACCAGGAGATCCAGGATCTTCGGAATATCATTTTCCGACGCTCTTCTGATCGTGTACATAAATTACCTCTCAATCCTCCCATTTCAGCGAGATACCCGCGTCCTCGATCACCGAGAAGAAATCCGGGTAGCTCTTGGCAACCGCTTCCGCCCCCTCGATCGTGCCGCCGGTCAACGTGCACAACAGCGCCGCGGACATCACGATGCGGTGGTCGTTATGCCCCGAGAGGATCTCCGTCGGGGCGCGCAGACCGCTGCCGGGTGCATTTTCCGCACCGCTGCCGGCCGTCATCGCGCCGCCTGCGACCGTCACGTCATTCTCGCCCACCGACACGGACACGCCGAATTTGGCAAGTTCCTCCGCGCATGCGTGCGCCCGGTCGCTCTCCTTGATCGCGAGACGCGCGGTCCCCGTAAAATGAGCCCCTCCGTAATACGCCGCCATCGCGAACATGCAAGGCGCCAGATCCGGGCAGTCCGACAGGTCAAACTCGCGGCACGTGCCGTCCGCAAGGGCGTGGAGCATCCCGCGGTACACGCGGTCGCCCTGCGCCGTATCCTCGGGCACACCGAGCACGGTCAATTCGCCCGAGAGCATCGTGAGCGCCTCGAGAAATGCCGCGTTCGAGCAGTCTCCCTCGACAGCGTAGCGGCGGTTCGCGCAGGCAAGCCTGCTCCCGGTCTCCCTCGCAGGGATGTAAAAGTCTCTGTCCTCAACTCTCACATCGACACCGAAGTCGCGGAGGACGCGGACCGTGATATCCGTGTACGAGCGGCTCTCGAAGCGGTCCGTCACGCGGATCCGGCTCGGAGCGGACGCCAGTGAGAGCGCCAGCATCAGGCCCGTGATAAATTGACTGGAAATGTTGCCGGGCACCTCGATCTCACCGGCGGAAAGCCCGCCGCGGACCGTGAGCGTCCGTCCTTCAAGCCGGAAAACCCCGCCGTTTTTCTCGGAGAGTTCCCGGTACACACCTAGGGGCCGCTGCATCAGACGCTCGCTTCCGGTCAGATGCACCGTCCTGCCCGAGAGCATCGCCAGCGGGATCAGAAACCGGAGCGTGCTTCCGCTCTCGTTGCAATCGAGGGTCACGCCGTCCGGCACGCGATCGAGCGCCAGACTTCCGACGGCAACATCGCCGCGCGGCCCGTTGTTGCTCTTCTCCACACGCCCTCCGAGGGCCTCGAGACACGAGAGTGTCGCGTCAATATCCTCGGAATAAGCGACGCCGGTCACCAGCGTTCCGTCGGAGCAGGCCCCGCAGATCAACGCGCGGTGCGCAACGCTCTTCGACGGCGGCGCCGTCACAAAACCTTTCGCTTTTGAAGGTGCGATCGTAACTTTCATCAGGTCAAACCTCATATCTTTGTTAGAACAAACTTCCCGGAAAATGCTTCATTTCCCCGATCAGTCTCCCGGAAAGCAGGTCTCATCTTTATCGAAATCTCCGAACGATCTCCGCGGCAAGCTCCTGCGCGGGGGCATTGCCTTCCATGTGCTCATCGCAGGTCGCGCAGTAGATCGGATACCGCTCGCGGTACCGCGCCGCAAGTGCCTCGCGGTCGGTGGTAAGCGGCCGTCCCGGCGCCACGGCGATGGCTTCGATGGGGCGGTCCAGGAACAATACGCGCCCGTTGCTCTTTAGGTTCAGAACATTTTCCGGGCGAAGGATCGCACCGCCGCCCGTCGCGATCACCTTGCCGCCCTGCGCGGAAAGGTCGCGGATCACCTCCGCCTCCAGATCGCGAAACGCCTTCTCGCCCTGCTCCGCGAAGATCTTCGGGATATCACATCCGCTCCTGCGGACGATCTCCTCGTCACAATCGACAAACTCACGGCCCAGGCTGCGTGCGACAAGCCTTCCGACCGTCGTCTTTCCGACGCCGGGCATGCCCGTGAGCACAACCGATTCCTTCTCTGCGGCGATCGAGCGGAAGACCTGATCCGTCGCCGCCGTGATCTCTTCGTCCGTTCCGCTGCCGATGCCCGCGTACTCGCCGCCGGTGCACACGCTGCGGAATTTTGCCGCCGCCAGGACCGCCTGCGCGACGAGCATATACAACCCGCCCGAAGCGGGGATGCCGCGCGCCTGCGCCTCCAGAACAAGTCGCGTCCGGAGCGGATTGTAGATCGCGTCCGCAACGCCCGAAAGCTTCGGGAACGCCGCGAGATCGATCGGCATCGCATCGGCGTTCGGATACATTCCGACCGGCGTCGTGTTGATGATCACATCCGCGTCCGCGTGGTCCGCATAAGCTTCCTCATATGTGATACAGTCGTCTCGTTTCGTGCGGGATACGCGGTTTACCGAAGCAGCGCCCAGCGCATTTGCCACCGCGCGCGCCGTCTTCGACGTTCCTCCCGAGCCGAGCACGAGAACCTTCTTACCTTCGATCGCAATGCCGCTTCTTCGCAGAAGAGCGACCATTCCCCCGAAATCGGTGTTGTCTCCAAGCAGCCGTCCGCCGTCGTTCACGATCGTGTTGACCGCGCCGATCGCGCGCGCCCGTTCGCTCACCTCCGCAAGGTACGGGATCACCGTCTCCTTGTACGGGATCGTCACATTGATCCCGCGAAACGCGTGCTCCGTGAGGAACGATCCGATCTCCTCAGGCGTCAGTTCGCGCAGTTCGTAGGCCGGCGCGCCGAGCTGCTCATGTATGTCCTTGGAGAAGCTGTGTCCGAGCTTCCCTCCGATCAGTCCGAATTCCATAGTCATCTCCCGGGTCTTACAGTCTTCCGTCGCCTGCCAGCAGGTCCGCGATCACGATCGCCGTCATCGCGTCCACCACCGCGCGCACGCGGTGCACGATGCACGGATCGTGGCGTCCCTTTGCCGCCAGCGTCGCATTGACGTTCTCGCGGAAATTGACGGTGTCCTGCTCCTTTCCGATGGTCGGCGTCGGCCGTACCGCGCAGCGGAAAATGACGGGCATCCCGTTCGTGAGTCCTCCGTTGATACCGCCCGCGTTGTTCGTCGTCGTCACCACGCGGCCGTCCTCCACGCGGAACGGATCATTTGCCTCGCTTCCGCGCATGTCCGCGAGCCCGAAGCCCGCGCCGAACTCGATCCCCTTGATCCCCGGGATCGCGAAGATCGCGTGGGAAAGCAGGCTCTCGACGCTGTCGAAGAACGGCTCCCCGACTCCGGCAGGCATCCCTGTCACCGCTGTCTCGAGGATTCCTCCGACGCTGTCCGCGTCCGACTTCGCCGCAAGGATCGCCTCGCGCATCGCCTCGCCGGCCGCCTCATCAAGCGCCGCGAAATCCAATGTATATAATGTCTCCAGATCCTTCGCTAGATCCGCTCCCGCGCCGAACGCGCGGTCCTTTACACCCGCGATCTCCGCGATATGGGTGCCGATGCGGATTCCTTTCGCCTGAAGCGCGGGAAGCAACAGCGCTCCCGCCGCCACGACCGCCGCCGTGATGCGGCCGCTGAAATGACCGCCGCCACGGGTGTCATTGGCCCCGTGATACTTGACA
>JBGUPV010000223.1:0-3981 GCA_045130455.1 Lachnospiraceae bacterium
CTCGGCCGTCCGCTCGCATTGGCCGACGGCGCCGCGATGTAAACGCCGCTCTCGCGGATCAGCATCGCCGCCACCGGATCGCTCGGCATGCGGACCGCGACCGTCTGAAGGCCGCCCGTCGTCGCGTCCGGCACGATCGGATTCTTCGGAAGGATCATCGTCATCGGCCCCGGCCAGAATCTCTCGGCCAGAGCCCACGCGCTCTCCGGAATGTCATGTGCCAGCACCGGCAGCGCGTCCGTGTCCGCGATATGCACGATCAGCGGATTGTCCGAGGGACGTCCCTTGGCCGCATAGATGCGTCTCGCCGCATCCGGCCGAAGCGCGTCACCGCCGAGCCCGTATACCGTCTCCGTCGGAAATGCCACCAGCTCGCCGTCCCGCAGCAGCTGTGCCGCCTCCGCCAGCGTTTCCTTCTGCAAATGCTCCCTCGAAACGGGAATCACCCGCGTCTCCATCCGATCTTCGTTCCTTTCCTTCCCGCCGTGTAAAAAGCCGGCGGCACGATCTTTCGGAAAATGCCCTGCACCGGTCATTTTCCGCCGGTCATCCTCGCGGACAACCTTCCTCAAATGTCATTATATTCCCCTTCCCGTCAATAGTCAAATAAAGAAATGGCCCCGGACGGGGTTTTCTTGCGTCTGCCCGCCCGGGGAATCCATCATTTTCCTTGTTTTCCGGCCGCGTACGCGCGGCACGTTTCTCACCTCTTGTATATATCGATCAGGTTCTGCTCCTGAAGCTCCGCCAGCAACTGACTGATCTCCTCCGGGTTCAGCTCCAGTTCCTGCGTCATCACGACCCTTCCGCTCATCCTGGAATAGCTGTCTTCCGGCCCGTTGGGGAACCAGACCGTGATCTTGCATCTTCCCGTTTTTTCGTAGATCGCGGTATCAAAAATGTCCCGGTTCCATGATATCTCGCGGAACTGCGAAAAGTTCTTCTCGCGGTTCGCGAAATACTTCTGTACCGTCCGGATCGTCTTGCGAATCTGCTCATCATTGATCTCACGGGGTTCAACGACCGTTCTGCCGTCATTCAGATAATGCCTTTGAGGTCCTGCATATCCATCCACCCACGTGTGGACTACACCGTAAGATTCGATCTCAACGCTTATGCAGGCGCCGTCGAAATTCTCCGACGGAGTGTTATACACCGCACCGAAGCCGCTCGACAGATATGCGATCCAGTTCAGCATTATAAATAATGCCACGGTTCCGATGTATTTTCCGACCCAGAACACCAGCTTGTCCGCGGACAGCATCCCGCGGAACGTGACGATGTGAACGACCAGATAGGCAATTCCCAGGAGGATCAGCAGCGAAGTCGAGAGTGTTCCTACACCGACGAAAAATGTCGTGACTCCGACGAACATCATCGTTTCGAAGAAGATCCGGCTTGTCACCGGCTTGCCCGCGCTTGTCGCGTCGCGGTTCCGGTACACGAAATACATCAGGGACATAACAGCGATCGAGATCAGGCAGTTGATGATCAGGATGATCTTGAACGCCACAGACTTAAAACCGAGATCCGTGACCCCGGCTACGAAAGACAGCGTCCAGCAGGAGAACAGCAGGCTCGGATCACTCGTCTGACCCGCAAAGTCCGATATCAACCGGGAACGGATCAAAAGCGGCGTGAACGAGAGACAGATCGCCGCAAGATACGTAAAATACCGTGTCTCCGCGCGTCTTCCGCAGCAGACCGCGCACATGACCGCGACCGCATCGAAGAACAGTGCGATCACCACCAGGATCAGAAACAGCGTAAAATACGAACCGGCGTTCTCGGCATCCTTGATCAGACAGAACACCCATGTGAGAAAGCCCCAGCTGAATACCGGGAAGATATGCACATATCCGAGCGCCAGCAATTTGGAGAAGAACCTCTGCTTGGCGCTGATCGGCAGCGACATCTGAACATCGCTGAACTGCTGGCTGCTCAGGTCACGGAAGATGCTGATGACACCCGTCGGACCGATGCATGCACCGATCAGAAGAAGTCCGATCGCCGTGATCGACATCTGAAGCGACTCATAAACTCCGTCCATATATGAGGGAGCCAGCGCCAGAGCCTGCAGCAGACATCCCATGCCGAGGACGATGTGGGTGATCGTCGAATATTTCTTATGGATCCGCGCTTCCCCGCGCGCCATCTTGTTAATCCTGCGAAAGTCCGTCATAACCATACCCCCTCGCTTCCAGTTCAAAGATAAACACTTCCTCCAGCGTCAGCGGGATCATCTCCGCGATATCGGCATTGAACTTTCCGATCTTCGCCATGATCTCCTCGTCACTTCCCTTGATCACGGCCTGCACCACACTTCCGGCGCAGGAATACTTCATCACTTCAAGCCCCACATCGACGAGTTCCTCTTTCATGACCGGCGCATCCTTGCGCATGATCTGAACCTTGCAGATGCCTCCGCGGATCTTGTCGATCTCATCGTTGAAGATCAGCTGCCCGCGGTGGATCAGCAGCGCGCGGTCGCACAGCTCGTTGATCTCCGTGATGTTGTGCGACGAGAGGATCAGCGTGGCCCCGCGGTCCAGCATCTGGTCCACAATGATATCCTTGAGGATCTTCCGCATCGCCGGATCAAGTCCGTCGAACGCCTCGTCGAGGATCAGATATTTCGTCATGCATGCAAGTCCGAGCACAACGATCGCCTGACGCTTCATTCCCTTGGAAAATGAGGACAGCTTCCGCTCGGTCGGCAGCCCGAGCTGTGCGACGAGCTTGTTAAACACCTCGTCGGAAAATGACTCGTAGTAACTTCGGTAATACTTCCGCATATCCTCGAGTGTGAATTCCGTGTACTGGATCGTCTCATCGTTGATGAAGAAGAGCTTCTCCTTCGCTTTCGGATTATCCCACACTTCCTCACCGTCGACCGTGATGCTTCCGGTCTGCAGGCGATACACACCGGCCATCAATCGCATAAGCGTGGATTTGCCCGCGCCGTTGGAGCCCAGGAAACCGTAAACGCAGCCGTCCGGGATCGTGAAGCTGATGTCGGACAACGCCTGAAACGCCTTGTTGTTCTCACCGACCGCCTTGTTCCGGAATTCCATGGAAACGCCTTGAATCTCAATCATTTTCCTTCCCCCCTGTCTCTGTTGCGGATCGTTCTCCGCCGTATACATCGTCCAAAATTTCCGTGAGCACGCTCTTCGGCACCCCGGCCTTCATCGCCTCGCGGGCCTTCTCCTCAAACGCGTCGGTAAACCGCCGGTCCGCCGCGCCCTTGTGTTCCGCCACGAAACATCCCCGGCCAGCGACGGAATAAATGACCCCGTCGCGCTCGAGCATCGCGTACGCTTTGGCGACTGTGTTCGGATTGATCCCCAGGTCCTTCGCGAGCACGCGCGCGGCCGGCAGACGTTCATGCTCCTTCAGCAGCCCTTTGGCGATCTCTCCGCAGATACTTTGACAGAGCTGATCGTAGATCGGCGCTCTTCCCGTTACATCCAGAGTGATCATGCCGCTTCCTCCTCTCTTCGTATTCCACCCGGCGCCCCGGGCCTTCCCTTTTCGCCGGAAGCAGCGCAACTTCGCGCGCCGCTCTGCTTTCCCCACACAAACTGCGATCGTCTGCGATCATCAAGTGTACTATGTGTCGTAGTACACTTAGATAATACTGCCGCAGAAACGATTTGTCAACATTTTTTTGAACCGACGGTCTGAAGGCGCAAAAAAAGACGGCCGATCCAACCGGCCGTCTCCATGAATCTCTCAATTTTCCGCGCTTGTTCCGTCGCCTTTATTCCTGCGTCGTTCTCTCGTCGCCATGACCGCCGAGAACACCAGCGACGCGATCGCGACGATCACCCAAACGATCATCGGTACACCGTTTCCGTGCATCGGCTCTCCGATCATCTGCTCCGACGCCAGCTTCGTCGCGTTGGCGCTGTCCTCCATCTGCTGCGCCGCATCGTGGCTGCCTCCGATCGAGGTTCCTGTGGATGCGGGCTGCGCCGA
>JBGUPV010000224.1:0-7258 GCA_045130455.1 Lachnospiraceae bacterium
AAATGTCGCCTGTGTGGGGGCGGATACGTTATATCTCGGAATTTGCGGAGGTGTCGCATGATGAGGAGAGAGTCGGGCCCGGCCCGAGAGAAGAATTTCAAAGCGTGGCGAAAGAAAGCAGGCGCCTTAACGGCGCTGTTTCTTGCGACCGCGCTTTTTTTGTTGGCGACATTGTCACAAGTGAGTCTGGCGGATACGACGGCATCGCCGGGCAGTATCGGTATCAATGACGGGGACGATGACGACGGGTTCAGTCTCACCCGCTATCCGACCGGCGACACCGTGGATGTCACCGACAAGAGTGAGGGCTATTACCCGATCCTTTACAATAACGAGAACGGTCTTCCGACTTCGGAGGCCAACGCCATCGCGCAGACGTCCGAAGGCTTTCTGTGGATCGGCTGCTACAGCGGGTTGATCCGTTATGACGGCAACACGTTTGAGAGAATGGACTCCACGACCGGTATCGCCAGCGTCGTGAGTCTGTACGTGGACAGTCAGGACCGCCTCTGGGTCGGAACAAATGACTTCGGCGCGGTTGTTCTGGAGCAGGACAGGGAGACCTGGTTCCGTGTGAAGGACGGTCTGCAGTCGGCTTCCGTCCGTGCGATCGCCGAGGACGGGGACGGTTTCATTTATCTTGCGACGACGATGGGTGTGTCCGTGGTTTCCCCGGATATGACCATGACTCTCATTGAGAGGATTCAGATTCGTGACGAGTTCGTGCGCGGACTCAGCGTCGGCCGTGACGGGACGGTGTACGGCGTCACCCAGAAAGGTGCGGTGTTCACGCTGCGCGGCGGACAGCTGACCAGTTTTTACGATGAGAGCACGCTCGGGATCCCGGAGATCCGGACGGTGGTTCCGGACGCGAAGGTCCCCGGATACGTCTTCCTCGGGACGGCGAAATCCACGGTGTACTACGGAAAACTTTCCAACAACATGGAGGGTGCGCAGGCGATCAACACGGCGCCTCTGAACAGCGTGAATACGGTGTCGGAGATCGGAGGGGTCATCTGGATCTGCGCCGACAACGGGATCGGTTATATCGCCGAGGGTGTATTTACCCCGCTGAGCCGGATCCCGATGGAAGATTCCGTCGACTCGGTTCTCGGCGATTACCAGGGAAATCTCTGGTTCACTTCCTCGCAGCAGGGCGTGATGAAGATCGTCCGCAGCCAGTTCAAGGATATATTTGCCGGATATGATGAGTTGGAGCAGGAGGAGATGGTCGTCAACACGACCTGTTATCTGGACGGCCTGCTCTACATCGGTACGAACCGGGGCCTGCTCGTATTATCCAACGACGAAGTGCTGAAGAGTTATCCGCTCAGGAAGGCGGTGAGCGCGTCCGGCGAGGATCTCGGCATTACGGATCTGTTTGAGATACTCGGAAGTGTCCGTATCCGTTCGATCATCCGTGACAGCGGCAACCGACTGTGGTTCTCCACTTACGGCAAGAGCGGTCTGCTGCGTCTCGAGGACGGTGTGCTGACGCGGTTCGGCACGGAGGACGGCCTGCCGTCGGAGCGTATTCGCACGATCGCGGAGAGGACGGACGGCTCGTACGTAGTGGCCTGTACCGGCGGAATCGCGATCCTCGAAGGGGATCGGATTCAGCGGGTATTCGGCGAAGATTACACGATCGACAACACGGAGATCCTGACCGTCACCCAGGGAGGGCCGGAGGATGTGATCTTCGGTACGGACGGCGGCGGCATCTATGTCCTGCGCCGCAAGATCCTCTATCACATCGGTACGGAAGACGGTCTGCAGTCCGATGTTGTCATGCGTGTCAAGCGCGACGCGACGCGGAATATCACATGGATCGTTACCAGTAACTCGCTGGCGTACATGACGGATGATTTCAAGGTCACGACGATCAAAAAATTCCCGTATCCGAACAATTTCGATATCATCCAGAACAGCAAGGATGAGCTCTGGGTGCTGAGCAGCGACGGCATCTATGTAGTCTCGGCGGAGGAAATGCTCGCGAACGGTGACATTTCACCTCTCCATTACAATCGCGAGAACGGCCTGACCTGTGTTCCGACCAGCAACTCCTACAGCGATGTCACAGATGACGGAATGCTCTATATCGCCGGCAGCACGGGCGTTGTCCGGGTCAACATCAACAGTACGTTTGAAACGATCAACAACGTGAAATTGGCGGTTCCGTTCCTTGAGGCGGACGGCAAGATCATTTACCCGGACAAGGACGGCAATTTTACGATCGAACCGGATGTCAAGAGGCTTACGATCGACGCGTACGCGTACGTCTACTCGCTGATGAACCCGCAGGTGACGTACATCCTGGAGGGCTTCGACCGGACGGCTACGACGGTGAGCCGCAGGGACTTCGGCAAGGTCGTTTACACCAACCTGAAAGAAGGAAAATACGTCTTCAAGATCACGCTCCGTGACCCGAACGGCGGGGGCGAGATCAGTTATTCCGTGAAGATCCTGAAGAAGAAGGCATTCCATGAGACGATCCTGTTCCGTGTGCTCGTGGTGCTTGGATCCATCGCGCTTGTGGCGCTCATCGTGGCGCACTACGTTCTCAAGAAGATGCGTGCCCTCCAGAGGGAGCAGAAGCGCAACCGGCTGCTTATCCGCGAGATCACGGAGGCATTTGCAAAGACCATCGATATGAAGGACCGTTACACACGCGGTCATTCCACCCGCGTTGCGGAGTTCACGACGATGCTGGCGAAGGAACTCGGCTACGACGAGGATATGCAGGAGGAGTACTACAACATCGCACTGCTGCATGACGTAGGTAAGATCGGCGTTCCCTCGAGCGTGCTGAACAAGCAGGGCAAGCTTTCGGATGAGGAGTTCGCGATCATCAAGTCCCATCCGGCGCTCGGCTACGAAGCGCTGAAGAACATTAGCCTGATGCCCGACCTTGCGCTCGGCGCCGGCGCGCACCACGAGCGGCCTGACGGCAAGGGCTATCCGAAGGGACTCAAGGGCGACGAGATCCCCAGAGTCGCACAGGTTATTGCCGTGGCGGACGCCTTCGATGCGATGTATTCGAACCGTCCTTACCGGCCGCGCATGAATTTCGAGAAGGTTGTATCCATCATCCACGATGCCGCGGGAACACAGCTCGAACAGGACGTTGTGGACGCGTTCATGCGGCTCGTGGCCAAGGGAGAGTTCCGCGCGCCGGATGATCACGGTGGCGGAAGCACCGAGGACATCGACAACATCCACAAACGACAGAACCGCGAGGAGGCCGCGCACAAGCGAGAACTTGCGCATGCGAAGGAAGCCGGTGAGCACGCGAATGAAGCGGAGGAGGCCGACGGCGCTGAACAGACCGGGGAAAATGCCGAGGGCGGAAGACGCCGGTTCGGCTTACGGCGCAGGAGGAAGCACTCCGGCAAATAACGCGACAACAGAACGGTACGTAACGGGCGGGGAGCCGGGAAGCTTCCCGCTCATTTCATTTTCCGAAGGAACGACATCGCCACAGGGAATCCTAACGGAAGACCCGGATGTGCCCGACACAGGACGGCCGTCATGCGCGCAACGGGAAGTTCGCCATGGGCGGCCGGGAAAGTTCATTGCGGGTGCTGCACTGGGAAACTCGCCACGGGTGCCACTCGGGAAGTCGGGGTTGTGACACCGCGGAAAATGTGGTATACTATCACCGATTATACGCTTTTGCGCGGGTGCCGTGTTGAGACGGCACAATGCAACAGGGGGTAGTTCTTTTGACTGAGAAAATGACCAAAAAAGAATATAAAGCTTACATGAAGCGCCGCAAGAGACAGCGCCGGATCGTGCTCACGGTCGGTGTGATCGCGGCCGTTGCGCTTGTCGTGATCGGCCTTGCGCTCGCCGGCGTGTTCAAAGGCGGAAGCAAGAAGCCCGGCGCTTCGAAGAGCACGCCGACGCCGGCAGCGACATCGACGCCGAGTCCGACGCCGTCGCCTACGCCGAGCCCGACGCCCACACCGACGCCGAGTCCGACACCGACACCCACGCCGAACGTGGTGAGCATGGTGGCGGTCGGCGACAACCTCTACGACTGGTATTTGCTGGAGGACGGTTACGACCGGGAAAACGGCACATTTGACTTCAGCCACAACTACGATTACATCAAGCGCTACGTTCAGATGGCAGATTTCGCGGTGGTGAACCAGGAGACGCCTCTCGGCGGCGACGAGGGTTACGTCGGTGACAGCTGGGAGGAGAAGTACTTCGGCAACCGCCAGATGTGGGGTTCCTACCACGGATACGCCTCCTTCAACACGCCGGACGAGGTCGGTCACGAACTTGTGAATGCCGGATTCAACATCATCACGATGGCGACCAACCACACCTCGGATCACGGATACAAGGCAGTCCAGAAGTCCATCGAGTTCTGGCGCAACAACTATCCGGACGTGACGCTCCTCGGAATCCACGACAGCGTCGAGGATCAGAATATCATTCATGTCGTCGAAAAATACGGCATCCGCATCGCCCTTCTGAACTACACCTACGGGTTGAACAAGAAGTCGGCAACCGAGGAGGCGCCGTACAGCGTGGATATCCTCAAGGAGGACCGCGTGCGCAGCGATATCGCGCGGGCAAAGGAGATGGCGGACTTCGTCGTGGTGTTCCCGCACTGGGGCGAGGAATACGCGATGGAAGAGCTCAATTCCACGCAGAAGAAGTTTACGAAGATTTTCCTCGAATGCGGGGTTGACGCCGTTGTCGGCGCGCATCCGCACATCGGGCAGACCATGGAGTGGCTGACCGGCGAGGACGGGCACAAGATGGTCGTATACTATTCTCTCGGCAATTTCATCTCCAACTTCAAGGAGGCGGACTGCAACGTCGAGGGTATGGCGTACCTGGAGTTCTACAAGAACGGCGATGAGTGCTATCTGCGCGAGGGCTCCATCATCCCGATCATCAACCACTGGGAGTACAGCAACGAGAAGCTCGGCGATAAGGGTAAGACGAAGCAGGGCAAGACCTACCGCGTGTACGCCCTGCAGGACTACACGGAGGAACTCGCCAAGCAGCACGGTTGTCTCAAGTACAGCAACGGCAAATCATTTTCCTACTCGAGAATCTATAAGGTCGCGGAAAAACTCTGGGGCGACAACATCAAGATCGTCGACTGGAGCGGTACGGAAGAGCCTGCGGAGGCCACAGAGAACGAACCGGCCCCGGCGGATGAGGACTGAGACACGGGAGTGAACCCCGGGAATTAAGATACGATAAACATCCGGGGACGAAAACCCGGGCACGAGATCGCACGATATGACCCGGGGACGAAAACCCGGGCACGAGATCGCACGATATGACCCGGTGACGAAAGCCTGGGAACGAGATCGCACAATTTAATCCGGTGACGAAAACCCGGGCATGAGATCGCACAATATAACCCGGT
This sequence comes from Lachnospiraceae bacterium, assembly GCA_045130455.1. Taxonomy (GTDB): domain Bacteria; phylum Bacillota; class Clostridia; order Lachnospirales; family Lachnospiraceae; genus ISDg. Next base: position 5,396 of record JBGUPV010000224.1, read on the forward strand.
GACGAAGGCTCGGGCACGAAACTGGAGAGAGGAGTCATGTACATGAACGGCAGTGAACTGGTAATCGAATGCCTGCGCGAGCACGGTACTGATATCGTGTTCGGGTATCCCGGCGCGACCAACCTTGCCCTGTACGACGCAATGTACCGGCAGTCGGCGGTCCGGCATGTGCTGACGGCGCATGAGCAGGGCGCGGCGCACGCTGCCGACGGCTACGCGAGAGCGACCGGCAAAGTGGGCGTGTGCATGGCGACGAGCGGCCCCGGCGCGACCAACCTTGTGACGGGCATCGCCACGGCGATGATGGACAGCGTTCCGATCATCGCGATCACCTGCAATGTGACGGTGGATGCCATCGGAAAGGACAGTTTTCAGGAGATCGACATTTTCGGCATCACACTGCCGATCACAAAACATAATTTCCTCGTGAAGGACATCCGCGAGCTGCGCGGCGTGATGGACGCGGCTTACGCGATCGCCGCGGGCGGACGGCCCGGTCCGGTGCTGATCGACATTGCCCGCGACGTCACCACCGCGGAGTGGACCGAGGAGATGCAGCTTGCCTACGAGAAGAGCAGGCGGGAGGACGAAAACCACGACGGCCGCGTGCTCTCGGCGGACGGCCGCGAGGATGATTCGGTTTGGAGCAGTGATTCAGACGTTGCGGGTAAAGCAACAGGTGTTGCGGCGGGATTAACAGCATCCGGCGTCGCAGGTGCAGTGCGTGCAGCCACCGCCAAAGCGTTCCGGGGCATTTTGCGAAAGGCGAAGAGACCGCTTCTGCTGGTCGGCGGCGGTTGCGTGATCTCCGGTGCCGAGGAAGCCGTGGCGGCGCTTGCGGAGAAGATCGATGCGCCGGTGTGCGAGACTTTGATGGGCAAGGGCGTGTACAGCGGCACGGGTGAGCGGTACCTCGGAATGGTTGGGACCCATGGCACAAAGGCGGCAAATGCGGCACTCGCGGAGTGCGACTGCCTGATCGCTCTCGGCGTTCGCTTCAGCGAGCGTGTGACGGACAACAAGCCCGACTGGTGCTCTCAGGCGAGCATTTTACAGATTGATATCGACTCTGCGGAGATCGACAAGAATATCGCGACGACAGCCCATGCGGTGGGTGACGTCCGGAGAGTGCTCACGGCGCTTCTGCCGGAACTCCCTTCGGCGACCCATGCGACATGGATGGCGACGAACAAAAAGCGTTTTGCGGCAGATCTCGCGGAGCGCGCGGCAATCTATAACGACCGTTCCACCACGGCTCTGACGTCGCAGTGGATGGCGTTGCTTCTGGATGACCTGACAGGAGGCAACTGTATCATTTCCACCGAAGTCGGGCGTCATCAGATGGATGTTGCGCAGAACTACCGCGTGCACAGTCCCCGCCAGCTGCTGACTTCCGGCGGCCTTGGCACCATGGGCTACGGCCTTCCGGCGGCGATCGGTGCCGCGTTCGGATGCCCCGGCACGAGGATCGTCAACGTGGCCGGCGACGGTTGCTACCGAATGAACATGAACGAGCTTTCCGTGGCCGCCAAATACCGTCTTCCTATTGTGGAGATCGTGTGCGACAACCACGGCCTTGAGATGGTCCGCCACTGGCAGCATGTGTATTACAACGACCGTTATTACCAGACCAGTTTTGAGGATCGCGCGGACTATGTGAAGATCGCCGAGGCCCTCGGTGTTCCCGCGGTGCGCGTGGCGACCCGGGACGATGCCCGCAAGGCGCTGGAGAGGGCTCTTGCCAAGGAAGGCCCGATGGTGATCGTGTGCGAGCTGAGGTAGTGGTCGCCGGATTGCAAACGAAAAGAATACAGACGCTCCGGCATGTTGCTGAAACTGCCGGAGCGTTTTTTGTTGAAGTCG
>JBGUPV010000225.1:0-7047 GCA_045130455.1 Lachnospiraceae bacterium
GCCCCATATACGTGGAGCGCATTTCCATAATACGATTGCCCCTTTCAAAATATGCAAACATTTTCCGCAGCCCCTCGCTGCTTGAACAGTATGTTAGCACATTTTCCGGAGAATGTCAATATCATTTACCTCGATTTTGCACGTTCTTTTCTCTTTCTCAGCGGTTTTGCCGAAAACAGCCCGTGCCGGTTGCAATACGCAAACAATCTGCTCACGCGGTCAATCTTAAATCGCGCCTCGGCGGCTCCTTCGGGATACAATTTGACAAATTGCACGCCCTGATCGGAAACCGCGGCCAGGAACGAAATGTAATGGTCCTTGCGCATCGGATGATCGACCGTGACATAGTACTCGTCCTCGACGATCTCCGCGCGAATGCCGTGTTCCGCGTCCGGTTCCTCCGGCTCAAGCGGCGGCAGTGTAATGCCGCAGCAGCTGACAACCGCCTCACCGATCGTGCGGATCACATTGCCGCAGACCGGGCAGACGTAAAATACTCCCCTGACGATGTCGGCGGAGTGGTTGCGGTTGCGGATATCCTCGCCGGACAAAAGCTCGATCACCGAGATGTCCAGCGCCTTCGCCAGCGGCTCGATGAGGCTGATGTCCGGGAATCCCTGTCCGGTTTCCCACTTACTCACGGCCTTGCTGCTGACAAAGATCCTCTCCGCAAGCTCCTCCTGCGTCATTTTCTTGGCCTCTCGCAATCTGCGGATCACGGCGCCGGTAACATATCTGTCCATAAAAATACCTCCGTTTCGGTTATCGCCGTCATGTTACCACGTCCTCGCCGCGGAAGCCACCCACGCATCGTGGAGTCAATACTCGACCTTCACGCTGTCGAGTTCAAAGATCATCCTAAACCGCTGCTCGTCCTCGGGCGTGCGGATGACCATAACTTCCGTAAAATGCCCGTTCTTCCTGTTTTTGAACCCCGCGACCTTCTCACCGGTGCAGATGGAACTCCGGATCACGGCGTACTGCGTCTCCGGGTCATACGCGATCCGCTCCCGCAGGTCTCTCACGTATTGCGGGACCTTCCCGGCCCCCCTCAGCTTCCCGATCAGGAACGCCACAAAAAAAGCCGCCAGCCCGAGCCCGCCGATGATCACCGGCAGCCAACAGATCTTTCGGAAAATGAGCCACAACACGAAAGGGACCGCCGCGCCCGTGAGCAGGCTTGCGCCGATCCATATTCCTCCGTAAAAGGTTGCCTTATCCTTCGTGTTCCGCATCGTTGTTCACCTGCCGGAATTCGTGTTCGCCGTGCTGTCCGCGATATCGCGGATATAATCAAGGCAAAGACCGCGGTCGGCCTTGTAAAACGAAAATCCCTCGATGACACGGTTGTCCGTGGCCAGAGTCATCGTCTCGCTGTAGCTCACATCCTTCGCGTCGAACAACGTGATGGAGTAGACCATCCCCGTGTAGCCGAGCGCGAGGCCGTCCCATTTCACCGAAACGCTCTTGAGATTTTCCACAATGTACGCAATCTGCTCCGGATTCCGGATTACAAAGGTCCTGCCGGCGGTTCGGTCGAACACCTCGATCCGGCTGACCTCCGAAGCCTCGACATCCTTCAGCAGATGCTTCGGCAGCACGATCCAGACAACAACGCCTGCGACCGCAAGCACCAGAGCGATCACGACACCCCATAACACAACTTTCTTTTTCATCTCCCCCGTCACCTTTCTCAGGATCACCCGAGCAGTTCCTCGACCGCCTTGCGGACCTCGCCCATATCTTTCGTGGGCTCGAACCGCGCGATCACGTTGCCCTCACGGTCGATCAGAAACTTGGTAAAATTCCATTTGATGTACGCACGGTCGCCGAACTTTTTGTTGTTGAGCTCCGTGAACTTGCGGAGAGCCGCATTTTTCAAGCCCTTCCCGAAGGTCTCAAACGGCTTCTCCGTCGCGAGGTACATAAAGAGCGGATCCGCATTGTCCCCGTTCACATCAATCTTCGCGAACTGCGGAAATTCCGTTCCGAACTTGACCGTGCAGAACTCGTGAATCTCCTCCTCGGTTCCCGGCGCCTGGTTTGCGAACTGGTTGCACGGAAAATCAAGGATCTCAAAGCCCTTGTCGCGCAGGTCTCGATACATCGCCTCGAGGGGATCGTAGTGCGGCGTGAACCCGCAGCCCGTCGCCGTGTTGACGATCAGGAGAACCTTGCCCGCGTAGTCCCGAAGACTGACCTCATTGCCCTTTCTGTCCTTCACCGTAAAATCATACACATTTGCCATGTTTTATACCTCCGATTATAAACTGTTTGCCTCCATGTTGCCAAGTGCCTTGTACGTAAGTTCATAGAGTGTGCGGAATTCCTCCGGCGTCATTCCCATGCGCCGCGCGATCGCCTCCGGGATGTGCGCCGCGCGCTCCCGCAGTTTCCGCCCCTTCTCGGTGATCGTCAGCGTCAGGAGCCGCTCGTCGTCCGCGGAGCGTTCCCTCGTCAGATACTCCGCCTGCTCGAGTCTGCGAAGCACCGGCGTCAACGTCCCGTAATCGAGATGAAGGCATTCCGCCAGACTGCGCGAGGACACGGTCTTCCGCTCCCACAGGACCATCATCACGATGTACTGCGTATACGTAAGGTCCAACTCCTTCAGATACGGACCGTACTGCCTTACCAGTTCCTTCGAACACGCATACAACGGAAAGCACACCTGATTGCACAGTTTCAACTGATCGAATTCACCGCTTTTCCTCATACAAACGCCGCCTTCTGTTTTGATTTCGCACAATTTACTTGTGCACAACCAATATAGCATACGCCAACCGCGTTGTCAATACCACAAATGAATTTGACCCATGAATACAGTTTCAGACATTTTCCCGCAAATAATGCCCATTGTTACCCGGACCCGTTTTTGATACGCTGTTACCGACAGGATAAATAAGCTTTTGATGGCGGCGAGCTCTGACTCCCGTCCGCGCATCGCGGAGGCAATTATGGACAAGAAAAACAAATATCCGAAGTCACGCCTCGGCTGGCTTTGGGAAAACATGGAAGGCAAACACTGCCTGTTCATTGTGGCACTCCTGGGCACCGCGCTCTACAATGTGCTGCAGCTGGTTGTCCCGCACTATTCCGGCAAGATCGTCGACCTCTTCAAGCGGGTGGACAGCGAAGGTCTGGTCCTCTCGGACTATTCCGACACATTCTACCGCCTGATCGCTCTCATGGTCGGCCTGACTCTGTTCCGCGTTACCGTCGTGTATCTGGACTGCATGGCTTACGAGCGTGTGTCCCACTCGACCCTGTACCGCATCCGAAACTTTCTCTACAATAAGATCCAGCGCCAGGACATGAAGTTCTACAGCACGTACCGCACCGGCGATCTGATGACCCGCGTGACCGGAGACCTCGATGCCGTCCGTCACAACATCGCCTGGGTCATCCGCTGCATCGTCGAGTCGATCACGCTGTTCCTCTCGGCGGCGATCTACTTCTTCACCATCGATGTGACGCTCGCTCTTTGCATCGTCTCGCTGGCGCCGCTCATTTTCCTCATCGTATTCCGCTTCCGCAAAAAGGTCTCGCCGATGCACAAGGCACTCCGAGAGAAGCTTGCCGGCATGAACACGGACGCGCAGGAAAATATCTCCGGCAACCATGTCGTGAAGGCCTTCGCCCGCGAAGAATATGAAAAGGAACATTTTGACAGGACCAACCGCGATTACCGCGACACCAACATTGAGACCCAGAAAGTATGGCTCAAGTTCTTCCCGTTCGTGGAGCTGATCGCCAACGCCCTTCCGGTCATCCTCCTGCTGGTCGGCGGTGTGTTCATCATCAACGGCTACATCTCCATGGGTGATTATGTTGCATTTTCCCTCCTGATCTGGGCGATCGCGAACCCGATGCGCATGATGGGCAACATCATGAACGAGTTCCAGCGCTTCAGCGCCGCCTCCGACAAGATCATGGAGATCTACTACTCCGAGGCGGAGATCGTCGATCACCCCGACGCGATCGCGCATCCGCAGCGCTTCGAGGGCAAGGTCGAGTTCGACCATGTCAGTTTCCAATATGAGGACGGCAAGCTGCCTGTCCTGAAGGACATCACATTTACCGCGGAACCCGGCGAGACCGTCGCCATCATCGGAGAGACCGGCTGCGGCAAGACCTCGCTGATCCAGATGATCCCGCGGTTCTACGAGCCCAACTCCGGCTCGGTCCGCGTGGACGGCGTTCCCGTCGAGAATTACAAGCTGACCGATCTTCGAAAGAACATCGGTCTCGCGACGCAGGACGTTCTGCTGTACTCCGACACCATCGAGGGCAACATCGCCTACGGCGCCATGACGCTGACGGCCGAGGAAGTCGAAAAATACGCCCGCTACTCTGCGGCGTCCGATTTCATCCACCACATGCCGGAAGGCTACGACACTATTGTCGGCGAGCGCGGCGTCGGTCTCTCGGGCGGCCAGAAGCAGCGTATCTCGCTCGCCCGCGCGCTGGCGATCAAGCCTTCCATCCTGATCCTCGACGACACGACTTCGGCCGTCGACATGGAGACGGAGAAGCAGATCCAACACAGCCTCCGCAACCTGGATTTCCCCTGCACGAAGATCATCATCGCGCAGCGTATCTCCACGACCAAATTCTGCGACAAGATCCTCGTCCTTAAGGACGGCAGGATCATCGAGTCCGGAAACCACAGAGAACTGGTGGCCGCCGACGGTTATTACGCGGAGCTTGTCAAGCTCCAGCTCGGCGAGTCCACGGTCAGTGCGTAAGGAGGTGAGCGGTCATGGCTGAAAGAAATACGTACAAGCAGGACGAGCGGCTCGATGAACCTTTTAACATAAAGCATCTGCTCCTCGCCTCCGCTTACATCAAGAAATACCTTCCGAAGATGATCCTCGCGCTCTGCATCAGTGCCTTAGGCGGAGCGATCGCACTGCTCTCCCCGATCTTTACGCAGAAAGCGCTCGACGTGGCGATCCCCGGCAAAGACAAAGAGTACCTGTTCCTTCTGGGCGGTCTGCTGGTCAGCGTGTTCATCGTAAGCATCATCCTCGGACTTCTGCGCTCGCATCTGATGATCCGGGTTTCGCAAAATATCATCTACGACATCCGCAAGGACCTCTTCGCGCACCTGCAGAAACTGCCGTTCCAGTACTATGACGACCGGCCCCACGGCAAGATCCTGATCCGTGTCGTCAACTACGTGAACTCCGTTTCGGACATGCTCTCGAACGGTCTCATCAACGTCATTCTGGAGATGATCAACCTGATCCTGATCGTCATTTTCATGATGATCGTGGATGTTCAGATGTCCCTCGTCGTCATGTGCGGTGTCCCCGTGCTTGCCGTCTTCCTCTTCTGGATCAAGAACCGGCAGAGACGCGCATGGCAGCGTGTTTCCAACAAGAACTCCAACCTGAACGCGTATCTTCAGGAAAATATCGTGGGCGCCCGCATCACGCAGATCTTCGCCCGCGAAGATGAAAATGCCCGGATCTTCGCCGATCTCTCCGACGATTGCCGCAAGACCTGGATGCACGCCGTGCGCTGCAACAACCTCGTATGGCCCGGCATCGACGCGATCTCCGTATGCATTCGCGCCGCGATCTTCATCTTCGGTATGATCCTGTTCGGACACGGTGCAAAGACCATCGGTACCATCGTCGCGATCTCAAGTTACTCCTCGCGCTTCTGGCAGCCGATCATGAACATGGGAAATATCTTCAATAATTTCCTGAACAACATGGCGTATCTCGAGCGTATCTTTGAGACCCTCGGCGAGCCCGTAACGGTGGATGACAAGCCGGACGCAGGCGAGATGCAGCCCATCAAGGGCGCCGTCACGTTCCGCGACGTATGCTTCTCCTACGAGCCCGGCAAAGAGATCCTGCACAAGGTTTCCTTCGATGTCAAACCCGGAATGAGTGTCGCGCTGGTCGGTCCGACCGGCGCCGGCAAGAGTACGATCGTCAACCTGATCTCGCGCTTCTACAACGTCGATTCCGGTCAGGTGCTGATCGACGGTCAGGACATTTCCGACGTGACGCTGGCCTCGCTCCGAAGTCAGATGGGCATCATGATGCAGGACAGTTTCATTTTCTCCGGCACCATCAAGGACAACATCCTCTACGGCAAGCTTGACGCCACCGACGAGGAGATTCAAAAGGCCGCGCAGCTCGTCTGCGCCGACAGTTTCATCACCGGCATGCAAAACGGCTACGACACAGAAGTCAAGGAACGCGGCTCCCTGCTGAGCCAGGGTCAGAAACAGCTGATCTCCTTCGCGAGAACCGTGCTCTCCGATCCCGCGATCCTCATTCTCGACGAGGCGACCTCGAGCATCGACGTGCAGACGGAGCGCGCGCTCCAGCAGGGCCTGAATTCCATGCTGAAGGGCCGCACCTCCTTCCTGATCGCGCATCGTCTCTCCACCATCCGCAACTGCGACCTCATCATGTACATCGATGACGGCGGCATCACGGAGGCAGGAACCCACGACGAGCTGATGGCGAAGAAGGGCGACTACTACCACCTCTACACATCGCAGCTGGAGGACATCGCCTGATCCCAAAGAACAACACAATTCAAAAAGCCGGCAGACATCACCGTCTGCCGGCTTTTCTCATTCTTCCGGAAAATGAGCCTCATTCTCAATCTTCGCTTTTTCCCGTCTTTCCCGCGTTGCCTTCCGGTTCCGCGGTCTTCTCCCCGCGCAGCTCGTCTGCGCCGACAGTTTCATCACCGGCATGCAGAACGGCTACGACACCGAAGTCAAGGAACGCGGCTCCCTCTTAAGTCAGGGTCAGAAGCAGCTGATCTCCTTTGCGAGGACCGTGCTCTCCGATCCCGCGATCCTCATCCTCGACGAGGCGACTTCGAGCATCGACGTGCAGACGGAGCGCGCGCTCCAGCAGGGTCTGAATTCCATGCTGAAGGGCCGTACCTCCTTCCTGATCGCGCACCGTCTCTCCACCATCCGCAACTGCGACCTCATCATGTACATCGATGACGGCGGCATCACGGAGGCCGGAACCCACGACGAGCTGATGGCGAAGAAGGGCGACTACT
>JBGUPV010000226.1:0-10715 GCA_045130455.1 Lachnospiraceae bacterium
CGAGTTTGTCGAAGATCGCCTCCCGCGTATCCTTGTCAACCATGTTCCACGCGGGGACACCCCTCCATTTGGCCGGGACTTCCGCCACCGGCACCGTCAGCACTTTGCTGACGAGCTTCGGGGACGCCAGTTTGAGGACACCGTTCTTGATGTGCCCTTCAAGCACCGAAATGTTCAGCGCGCTGACCGAGCCGCGAAGGTCGAAGGAGACCTCATCCCGGTCGTACGTGGTGTACACGGAAAATCCTGTCCCCGTGTAATCCGAAAGCTTGATCCCGCCGACGACCATATCGGTCTTCCCGAGCTGCAGCGCAAGGTTGACATCCGTCGGTTCATCCTTCAGGATCTCCGAGAGATCCTTGAGACGCATCGCCTTGGCCATCGGCTCCTTGGAGCCGAACGCGTCAGCCACGAGATCCTTGAGCGCGTCCCGGCACAACTCCTCCGGAGTCCTGCGGTGCGCGGCGTGATACAGGAACACACCGAACCATACAACGCAAACAAGCCCTATCGGGATGAGCCATACCCACCACCGCAGGGCTTTCTTTTTCGTCGGTTTTTCCTCATCAGTCCAGACCACGTTGCCGTTTTCGTCGAACGGCGGACGGACCAGTGTGCGATTGTCTGCCATTTATACGATATCCTTCTTGAGTTCCGCGAGCAAACGGTCCCCGCGAAGCGTGTTGTCCACCTCGCGCAGACGCCCTTCCTGCATGACCATGAGCTGATCCACCAGCGAAAGCTCTTCCTCATCGTGCGTCGTGATGATGACGATACCGCCTCTGCGCTTATGCTCCGCAAGATAATCGCGGATCGCCTCCTTGCAGATCAGATCCAGCGCTGCGTCGGGCTCGTCAAGGATCAGCACGGGCGGGTCATTGGCCACCGCGCAGCCGATGCTCAGACGCTTCTTCATACCGCCGGACATCGCGTCCACGCGCACGTTCAGAAAATCCGGGATTCCCAACATCGCCAAAACGCCTTTGTCCAGCTCCTGCTCGATGTCATACCGGCTGTTGCAATACCAGAGTTTCAGATTGTCCAGCGCCGTAAGCTCGGGGATCAGCGGATTTTCCTGCGGGACATACCCGATCAGACGCTCTCTCTCCGCCGGCTCCTTCAGCATATCATGTCCGAACGCGTGAAAACTCCCGGCGTCCGCCTTCAGGGTTCCCGCCAGGATCTTCAAAAGGGTCGACTTACCGCTTCCGTTCGCACCCGCGATGGCCACGCATTCTCCCTGCCCGGCCTTGAACGAGGCGTCCCGAAGCACCGTCTTCTTTCCGTACTTTTTTGAGATACCGCTTACTTCAATCATTTCATTCGACTCATGCCATCGCCGCCAGCAGGCAGACGATCATAACAACGACAAGAAGGATTGCAAGAACGGTTACGATCCTTTTCTGCGTTTTCTTGTTAAAGAAGTTCATAAGGCCTCCGTAAAACTTATAAAATGCACGCCGAAACACGTGCTTGTTCCATTGTAAACAAAAGCACGCAGGAAATCAAGTATTTCCCGCGGAAAACAAAGCGCCGCTCCCGAAAGAGCGGCGCCGTGGATCACCGAAGTGATATGGTTGATCATTTGACGGTGAGGGTCACCGTGTTGGATGTCGCCTTGCCGTTTTCGTCCATGACAACGCAACGGTATTCGTTGCCGCTGTAGGTCTTCTGGCCCGGAACGCTGAGGGTCGCCGTCTTCGCGCCGCTGGCGGTGGAGTCGACCCAGGTTTCCTTGGTCTTATCCCAGCGCTGCCACTGGTACGAGATCGTGCCGACACCCTTGGCTACGATCGTAAACTTCGCCGTGGTACCGGCCGTGACCGTAACATTTTTCGGCTGCGTCGTGATGCCGACCTTCACGGTGAGAAGAGCTGCGCTCGAAGTGTTTGTTCTGCCGTTGCCGTCAGTGACGACACAGCGGAACTTGAAGTTGTTGTGAGCCGCCTGTACCGTGATGCTGAGGGTCGCCGTCTTCGCGCTGGCGGCCGAGGAATCCGTCCACTTGCCCGTGTTCGGGTTGTATGCCTGCCACTGGTACGAGAGCGTTCCTACGCCCTTGGCCGCAACGGTAAATTTGGCGGTGGAGCCGACAGCGGCAGTCGTCGCCTTCGGCTGCGTCGTGAAGCCCGGCTTCACGTTGAGCAATGCACCGCGGGTTACCGAAGAATTGCCGTTGGCATCCGTGATGACACAGCGGAACTTATAGCCGTTGTGCGCCGCCTGTGCCGTAAAGCTGAGCGTCGCCGTCTTCGCGCTCGGCGCGGAAGAATCCTTCCACCCCGTCGAGCCGGGGGCCTGCGACTGCCACTGATACGAGAGCGTGCCGATGCCCTTGGCCGCAACCGTGAACTTGGCGGTCGCGCCGACAGCGGCGGTCGTATCGGAAGGCTGCGTCGTGATGCCCGGGCGGACCGTCAGAAGTGCCGGCTGAGACGTCGTACTGCCGTTGGAATCCGTCACGATACAACGGAACTTAAAGTTATGGTGACCGGTCTGCGCCGTAATGACGAGCGTGGCCTTTTTAGCGGTCGGCGCCGAAGAATTCGTCCACTTGCCCGTGTTCGGGTTGTACGCCTGCCACTGGTACGAGAGCGTGCCCGTGCCCTTGGCAACTACCGTGAACTTCGCATCGTAACCGACACCCACCGAAGCATCTTTCGGCTGCGTCGTGATCGAAGGCTTCGCTGTCTTAACGGTCAGATCCGCCGACCACGAAGTGTCCGTGCTGCCGTTGTAAAATGTTGCGACGCACCGCACCTTATAACCGTTGTGCGCGGCAACCGTCTTAAAGCTGTAGGTGGCCGTCTTCGCGCTCGCCGCCTGCGCGTCCTTCCACTCCGTCGATCCGGGAGCGAGAACCTGCCACTGATAGGAGCTGACGTGCTCATCCAGCATCGTGGATACGGAAAATGTTGCCGTCTGTCCGACATTTACCGTCACGGGCTTGGGATGCGTCAGCGCGGCGATCCACGCGGTCTGCGATTTCACACTCCGGCCGAACTTGTCCGTGGCGACAACGTAATACAACATGCCGTCATCCAACATATCCGGGATGATGCTCCATGTATTGTCGCCGGTATACGCCAATTCATAATCGCCGTTGTCGGACTTCGGACGGTACACGTACCATCTGTAGGTAAGGTTCTTTCCGACAGCAGAAACTGTAGGCCACAGCTGCGTCTTGTTATAGAACACCAGATAGTCTGCCGGCTGTTTGGTAAACGCAGGGAGCGGCGCGCAACTGTATGTACCGGTCACAGGCTTGGAATCATATGTTGTGGCCGTATCCGACGTCGAGATCACGGCGATCAGCCGGTACTGGTAACTCGCGCCGTATTCCGACTCGTCACAGACATAGGAGGTAGCCAGCGTGCGCTGTACATGCCATTCCGTCTCCGAGGTCTTCTTGAACTCGATCCGGTATCCGCCGGCACCTTTCACCGCGTTCCACGAGAGCAACGGAAGGCCGTCGGAAGTATCCGTAACGGTCACACCGGTGGGTTTGGCAAGTCCGCACGACAAGGTCGTCGAAGCAGACTCCGAATCAAACGAAGTACTCGACCCGTGGGCGTAAATCTTATAATTATATGTTACTCCCGCCGTTGCGGTCGTATCCAGATACGTGGTTGTCGTTCCGGTTCCCGGCTGAACGGTCGCGACCGTCGTCCAGCTTCCGGAACTGCTCGGTTTTCTCATGACGGAGTACTTGGTCGCTCCGTCCGAATTCTTCCATGTGAGACTCGGTTTTCCGGTATTGGCATCGCGCGTTGTAGAGGAGATTGCCGGACGCGCGATCCTGCAGGTCACGGAGATATACGCGGACATTTCCTGCCCGGCGCTTGTGGTCCGTCTCACACGGTAATAGTAGGATTTGCCGGGCGTTGCCGACGTATCCTCATACCTTACACCGCTACCGCCCATCGACGCGATGGGAGCACCCCAACCGGCTTCCGCATCGGGCGAAGACGTACAGCGGAAGACCTCGTAGCACGAAGCGTCACTGTTCGCCTCCCACGTGAGCTTCGGGTAGATCGACGTCGTCGTGGATTCGCCGGAGATCTTGAACGGTCCGACGATATAACTGCTGTTGAGATTCACCTTGATCGCGGGCCGGATACCGGTCGCCGTGGAGGTGATGGCGCTGAGCGCCGTATTTGACGTTGTGCAGCTGCTACCGAGGCAGTAGTATACGGACGAGTCGGACGCAGCCGTCCTCGTATACCAGGGAGTGCCTCCGCTGCTGCCTTTTTTACTCATGCCCTGAGCCTCGGCATAATCGCTGTTGAGCGCATCTCCGAACTTTGAGTAGTTGCTCGTCGCCTGATCCTTCGAGAGCAAAAAGACAAGGTTCGTATCATAATAGATCATTCCGTTGTCGAGATACGTCTGATCGCTGATCTGCAGCGCCGAACTGCGTTCACTGCTCGTAAACGCCGTGTAAAGGAAATTGAAACTAGAATACGCACTGTCGAAAGAGCCCTGGGCATTCAGCCAGTTCACAAGCGTTGACTGACCGTAATACGACGCCGTCCTGGCGGAATCGAATGCGTTCATCAGCTTGGATCCGACTTTCTCGTAGTACGCATTGAACGGCTGGGAATCCAGCACCTTCTCCGACACCGCAAGACCGGTGGCCGGATCGAGCAGCACCCAGCGGATCGGCTCATACTTGAAATAGTATTCGGTATTCTTGACATATCCGTTGCTCGACTGCTTATCCTCGCTCTCCGGCGGCTTCGTCACGTCGATCGGACGATACGACAGGATCTTAACCGCACGGTATTTGACCCCGTTGTGCGTAAAATCCGCGTACTGCATCATTGTCGTATTCTTCTTCGTCGGGAACGACGAAGCATTCGACCCCGTATTTTTCGAATAATACGGGTAATTGTTCCAGCTCTTGTACGCGGATTTCAGCGAGTTCAAAAGCGTGGAATCCGTCACACGGGTCTGCGGATACTCGCCCAACGTGAATCTGTCGCCGGCCTTCATTCCCGCCCCGCTGCGCGCAGCGGCACTGGCGAAATGACCGCCCGGCAGCATCGAGAGCAACAGCGCGCAAACCAACACAATAACACTGATCCTCTTCATTGTATCTCCCTTCTTCTCTGCATGATATATCAAAATGATCCACCGCCGGATCCGTCACCGGAGCCGGCCTTCGATCAGAATGATCCTCTGTCCGCGTTCAACGCATGTTCTTGAGCACGATCCCGCCGTACCCCGCGATCCGCAGGTCGAGCATGCCGTCCCGCGGGATGTACAGCTGTGCGTCCATGCCGAAGCCGTCCGCCTTGCTGTGGATCAGCCGCACCAGGATCGTCGACACATCGATCCCGGCACGCCACACAGGCACGCTCACACAGCGCTCATCGGGGTTGTTGTTGACCGCCGTGATGACGGTCTCCGACTCGTTCATCCGCGCGTACACAAGCACGCCGGGCTCCTCGACGAGCATCAGCACGGATCCCGTGCGAAGCGACTCGTACGACTTGTGGATGCGGATGATCTCCCGGTGGAACCGCATCATCTCAGGATCCTCGTGTCCCCAAGGGAACGTCCGGCGGTTATCCGGATCGGTCCATCCGCAGAGCCCCGCCTCGTCACCGTAGTAGACGCAGGGAGCGCCCGGCCAGGTCATCTGCATGATGACCGCCTCGCGCATCACGGCGCTGTTGACGCCCTCGCCCGCGGCCTCCGGACCGACCGTGGCGGTCCTTCCGACCTTCCGGTTCGTCCTCGTCAGGAAGCGCGAGTGATCGTGGTTCGAGAGCTCGTTCATCGCTGTCAGCAGGGACGGTGTCTGGAACCTCGCCATATTGCAGCGCATCGCGAAGTCAAATGCCTTCTCGTTGTTGAGCATATCGTCTCTGGCGGAGTCGCTGTGCTTCTCCATGCCGGTCAAAAACCAGCCGACCGGCTCCATGAACGCGTCGTAGTTCATCACGGAATCCCACTCGTCGCCGCCGAGCCATTTCGAGGCGTCGCCGTAGTGCTCCGCGAGAATGAGCGCATCGGGGTTGCAGGCCTTGACGTTCCTTCGGAACTCCTTCCAGAACGCGTGGTTGTATTTCTCGCTGTGGCCCAGATCGGCCGCGACGTCGAGCCGCCAGCCGTCGGCGCCGAAGGGCGCGCTGAGCCATTTGCGCGCGATGCGCATGATGTAATTCTTCAGTTTCGGAGAATCCTCGTAATTCAGCTTAGGAAGCGTCTCGTGCCCCCACCAGCCGTCGTAGCGCTCCTCTCCGGTCTCCTCATCCCTGGAAAACGCGAAAAATGAGCGGTACGGACTGTCCGCGGACCAGAACGCGCCCTCGTCAAAGCCCTGCGCGTTGCGGTAAATGCCCTCGCGGTCCATCCATTTGTTGAAGGATCCGCAGTGGTTGAACACGCCGTCGATGATGACGCGGATCCCTCTCGAGTGCGCCTCCGAGACCAGTTCCGCGAAGAGCCGGTTGCTCGCCTCAAGGTTCTCTCGGCTCGTGACGCGCGTCTCAAACTGCGCCGAATGCGCGTTGTTCGTGTCGCCCTCACTCAGGCCGTTGGCGGCATCCTTCACGATCACTCCGAAATGCGGATCCACGTAGTCATAATCCTGAATATCATACTTGTGACTCGATGGAGATACGAAGATCGGGTTCAAATATATGGCTTCCACGCCGAGTTTTTTCAGATAATCCAGTTTTTTGATCACGCCGCGCAGATCGCCGCCGTAAAATTTCTGAACATCGTTGCTCTCCGGACTGCGGTTCCAATCCGTCTCACGGCGCGAATAGCCGTCGATGTAATAGTATTCGTTGGTCTGGACATCGTTGGTCGGATCGCCGTTGCAGAAGCGATCGACAAAGATCTGGTACATGACCGCGCCCTTGGCCCAGTCCGGCGTGTGAAATCCCGGTGTGATCGTAAACGGCACCGTGTCCCGCTCGCTCAGCATCACCCCGAGCCGGTCGTACCGGAAGACGCCGCCCGCGGTCCGGATCTCAAAGAAATAGCAGAACTGTGCGTCCGAGAGTTCCGCCTCCGCCTCATACCAGTCAAAATACGTATCTCTGCGGGTGCGCCGCATCGGAAAATGCTCCCCGCCGTCCGTTGTGATCCGCGCCCCCGACGACTGCTCCCTGCCGACCCGCAGACGGATCGTCACCGTGTCGTACACCTCCGGCTCCGCCGGCTGCCGGAACATCTTCGTGCCGTCGCTGAACACCGCTGCCGGGACAAAGGATTCCGGGACGTATTCCGTGCTCTCTCCGGCCTCCGCGCGCCACATCATATCATTCGATTGTACACTGTCTTCCGTCATATTTTCCGACGCCTGACAAGGCGCCTGCCTCTCAAATGTTATACGGAAAAAGTATACCACGGCTTGTTTCCGAACACAATAGCACGCGCGTATATAATCATGGTAGGAGTTGACAAAATGTGCATTCTAACGTATACTTCACAAAGGTATCGTGGGTGTGTGGACCCACGGCTTCACTTTTCACAGATGCCCTTCGGACAAGGCTTTTCCGGGCCCCGGAGGACAGAACGGAGGTTTATTTGGACAACAAGGAAATACGGCCGGAACAGCTTCTGTCCGTAGATAAAGACGCGCACATCAACGTGACCGTCAACCGGCCCGAAGACGGCGCCGAGGTCGACCTCGGACGCATCTTCAAGACCATGAAAAAGCGGTTCCGTCTGTACGCATGGGTTTTGATCATATGCCTCTGTGTCGGCATTCTCGCGCCGCTGGTGCTGTACCAGTTCACGCGCAAGCCGCTCACGGTTTCCTCTGTCGTTACGCTCGACTATGACGTCGTAAGCAACGGCACCAGCAAGCACGTCAGCGATCTGACGGCACCCGACGGCACCACGCTCGATCTCTCGCAGATCACATCGTCCTACGTGCTTCAGAACGCCATCACCGGTCTTGACCTGAGCGCGGAACTGACTCTCACCGAGATCCGCAACAATGTCAAGATCGAGCGGATCCTCACTGAGAACAGCCGCCGCCAGCAGGAGATCGCGGCCAAGATGGTCGCGGACAAGAACTCCGGCGCTTACACGCAGGTACAGAACGTCCGCATCACGTACATGAACCAGTTCATCGTATACCTGACGAACGGTTTCAAGGACAAGAACGGCCGTGTCAAATACCTGAACGACAACGAGCTTCGCGTCGTTCTCGACCGCATTCTCACCGCGTACAACGACTATCTTGTGGAGACCTACGCCGATGTCCGTCTTCCGGACAACGAGATCGTCGCGATCGACATCTCGAGCATGGACATCATGGAGAGTCTCGACAGTCTCCGCAACGCCGTGAACAACCTGTACAACTACTGCAGCGCCAAGCCGGCGGAGATCCGTGCGTACCGTTCCTGGAAGAGCGGCGTTTCGCTCAACGATCTCATGGTCATCCTCTCCTCCGCCCGCGATGTTGATGTCGAGTATCTCTACTCCCATGTTTACGCCAACAACATCGTCCGCGACCGAGATGCGATGATCACGAACTACCGCTACCAGCTCCGCGACGCGGAAACCAAGCTCGATCTCACGAACGAGACCATCGAGACGACGAAGACGATCCTCGAAAAATACATCAACGATACGATCTACGTATCCATGGAGCAGAGTGACACCGCGAAATCCACGCAGGTCACGACCGACTACTACAACAAGCTCGTGCTCTCCCAGGCGGACAATTACCGAGTCGCCGCAGGGCTCGAGATCAAGATCGCCGATCTCAACGACCGGATTGCCAAGCTTGAGGCCTCCGATCCGTCCGAAGCGGAACAGGCAGATCTGGAACTGCAGAACGCTCTGCGCACCTGCAGCTCGATCTACGAGGACATCCGCGAGCAGATGATCGAGATCTTTGACAGCCCGTTCTACACGACCTATGCACAGCGCAGCTCCGCATCCGGTAAATCCCGAAGCATCGTCGCTTCCTGCATGAAGCGCATGATCGTCGGCGCGGCCGCCGGCATTTTCCTCGGTTGCTGCATCTGGTTCTGTGATGCTCTCATCTCCGAACTTCGCGGAAGAAACAAGAACGATAAGGGAGAGGAGGTGTCCGAATGAGCAAGAAAAATCCTACTCCGGTAACGGAAGAAGTTGCCGAGAATAAGGCCGCGGAAGCAGTTGCGACCGAAAAGGCTGCTAAGCCCAACGATTTCGGCGCTCTCCGCAAGCATGCGCCCTGGCTCATCCTTGCAGCCTCCGTTGTGATCGCCCTGATCGCATCGATCGTTTCCTTCTATCAGAGTCCCTCAATGCCGCACGCCACGGCGCGGATCCAGTTCGCGTTCGACGGCGCTGCCGACGGCATCGGCCCGAACGGATACGCTTTTGACGCCAACGAGATCGCGTCCGACGCGGTACTTACGCAGGCGCTCGCAGCGTCCTCTCTCTCGGACCGCTACACACCGGAACAGATCCGCGCATCCCTCGTGATCGCGGGCGTCTTCCCGGATGACATCGTATCGCAGACGATGAGCTACGAGTCGCTGATGAATTTTACGCCGAACCGCACGCTCAACGTTGAGAATTACCATCCGACCCTTTTCGATGTATCGCTTTACAATTCGTTTGACCGCAAGATCAGCCAGAAGGATCTGCAGAACCTGTTGGACAACATCCTCGTTTCCTACCGTGATTACTGCGCAAAGATCTACGCACACATCATTGAGAGCGAGTTGATCTTCACGCTGGAAAATTACGATTACCCGCAGCAGCTTGAGATCCTCGAGCAGCGTCTCCAGGTAATCTCGGCGTACGCGTCGGAAATGTACGACGCCAACCCGGCGTTCCGCAAAAACGGCGTGGGCTACAGCGACATCGTTGTCCGCCTGAACAGCCTGATCGACAATGACATCAACCGCCTGAACGCGCGCGTCACGATCAACGCTCTCACCAAGGATTCCGAGCGGCTTCTCACACAGTATCAGTTTGAGATCCGCGATCTTGAAAACCAGTATAAAAAATATGCGGAGCAGTTGACTAAGCTTGACGCGCTGATCGAATCCTACCAGAAGAACGAGATCATCTACATCAGCGACGGCGACAGCCTGACCAAGATTGACGGCAACTCGTCCGAGACCTACGATCGTCTGATCGCGCTTCGCCAGTCCGTCTCCGACAGAAACTCGCAGATCCGTTCCCAGATCGCGACGTACAAGATCAAGCTCGACGATCTTCTTCCGGAGGAAAATAAGCAGCAGAACAACACCGGCGATCCCGGCAACACGACCGACCCGGGTACGACCGACCCTGCCGGCAACACGGACAACGGTACCGGGAATGACAACAATACGGACAACGGTACCGGGAATGACAACAATACGGATAACGGTACCGCGGATAACGCTGCGGACAACGGCAACTCCGGCGACAACACCACGGAGACCGGCGCTGCCGATGACTCCGACGTTGCCGACGAACCCGCGGACAAGGCTGAGTCCCTTGCGGATATGACTCCCGAGGCCATCGCACAGGCTGCCGATGACGCGCAGAAGCGCATCGCGGAACAGCGCGAGGCACTCGACCGTGATATCAACAAGCTCATTGCGGACAGTGATGCGGTCATCGCGGACTTCACGGTTCTCCTCAACGCTACCGACGCGCAGAAGATCAACGAATCCACGGTTTCCGTTACGGATTCCAAGTACTACAGACAGAAGCTTGTCTCCGTCGGCTTCATCAAGAAATGCGTCCTGACCGGCGGT
>JBGUPV010000227.1:0-4096 GCA_045130455.1 Lachnospiraceae bacterium
AAAATGCGGATTTCGGTCTCATTTTCCGAAATTTCTTCAACCATCGTTTCGTTTTTCGACGGTTTGCGGACGCAAAGTTCGGACGAAGGCAAAAAACACTTCGTTTACACAAGAAAAAACTTGCGTTTACGAGTGGCTCGAAGTACAATATGTTGTGTGTGCAACCATGCGCGCGCACGCGCGAAAGCGTTATTTCGTGCATTTATCGAACAACAACAGACGCATAAGGAGATGCAAGATGAAGGTAATTGTTTGCA
The DNA here is from genome assembly GCA_045130455.1 of Lachnospiraceae bacterium. Classification (GTDB taxonomy): domain Bacteria; phylum Bacillota; class Clostridia; order Lachnospirales; family Lachnospiraceae; genus ISDg. Next base: position 258 of record JBGUPV010000227.1, read on the forward strand.
AGGATTACAATGAGATGTCCGCAAAGTCCGCGGAGATCGTTGCCGACGTTATGAAGAAGAAGCCCAACGCGGTTCTCGGTCTGGCTACCGGTTCCACGCCCGAGGGTATGTATGCGAAGCTTGCCGAGATGAACAAGGCCGGCGAGATCGATTTTTCGCAGGTTACCACCGTCAACCTTGATGAGTACTATCCGATCAGCCCCGATAACGATCAGAGCTATCGTTACTTCATGAACAAGAATCTGTTCGACAAGGTTAACATCGATAAGACCCACACGCACGTTCCGCAGGGCAGCGCAGCGGACGGCGAGGCTGAGGCCAAGAGATATGAGGCGTTTGTCCGTTCCCTCGGCGGTGCCGACATCCAGGTCCTCGGTATCGGCCGCAACGGTCACATCGCGTTCAATGAGCCTGACACGGAGCTCGTTCCCGCTACGCACATCACAAGCCTGACCGAGGATACGATCGACGCGAACGCACGCTTCTTCGCAAGCGCGGCTGACGTTCCGACGAAGGCGCTCACCATGGGTATGGGCACGATCCTTTCGGCAAAGAAGATCATTATCCTTGCGAACGGCAAGGGCAAGCATGACGCTGTAAAGCAGATGCTCAAGGGCACCGTTACCACGAGCTGCCCGGCATCGTTCCTCAACCTGCATGACGATGTTATTCTCGTTTGCGACGAGGCTTGCTACAACGGCTAAACACGATTACACGGCGGCGCACGGCAAACGTGCGCCGTATGTGAATACAGGAGGATTCATTTATGGGCAAATATTTCGGAACCGACGGTTTTCGCGGTGAGTCCGGCGTCGTTCTGACGGCGGAGCATGCATTCAAGATCGGCCGTTATCTCGGCTGGCATTACGGCCAGAGCGGGCAGGCCAAGATCGTGATCGGCAAGGACACGAGACGCTCCTCGTACATGTACGAGAACGCGCTCGCGGCAGGCATCACGTCCTCGGGAGCGGACGCGTATCTTCTTCACGTGACCACGACTCCCTGCGTGTCCTACATCACGAGAACGGACGGCTTTGATTGCGGTATCATGATCAGCGCAAGCCACAATCCCTACACCGACAACGGCATCAAACTGATGAACGGCGACGGCGAGAAGATGGACGATGAACTGCAGGATACCATCGAAAAATATATCGACGGCGAGATCGACGAGATTCCCTTCGCGACCGGCGAGCACATCGGCTGCACGGTGGACTACTTTGCCGGCCGCAACCGTTACATCGGCTATCTGACCAACGTAGCGACGAAGTCTTTCGAGAACCGAAAGGTTGCGCTTGACTGCGCGAACGGCAGCTCCTGGATGATCGGCAGAGCCGTATTTGACGCTCTCGGCGCAAAGACGCTCGTGATCAACAACGAGCCCAACGGAACGAACATCAACCGCGGCTGCGGCTCCACGCACATCGAAGGTCTGCAGGAGTTCGTTAAGGCCAACAAGGTGGATGTCGGATTCGCCTTCGACGGCGACGCTGACCGCTGTCTCGCCGTGGATGAGAACGGCAACGTTGTCAACGGCGACCAGATCATGTACATCTGCGCGAAGCATCTCAAGAAGATGGGCCAGCTCGCGAGCAACACGGTTGTTACGACGATCATGTCCAACTTCGGTCTTTACAAGGCTCTCGACCGGATCGGCATTGGCTATGAGAAGACGGCGGTCGGCGACCGTTTCGTATACGAGAACATGAAGGAAAATGATCACCTGATCGGCGGCGAGAACTCCGGCCATGTCATTTTCCGCAAGTATGCGCGTACCGGCGACGGTATCCTCACGGCGATCATGGTCATGATGGTCATGATCGAGACGCAGCTTCCGCTTTCGGTACTTGCGTCGGAGTGCGAGATGTTCCCTCAGGTGCTCAAGAATGTTGTTGTTGACGACAAGAAGGCAACGATGGACGATCCCGCGGTCAAACTTCAGGTTGAGGCCTGCACGGCGGAACTCGGCGACAGCGGCCGCGTACTGCTTCGTCCGAGCGGCACGGAGCCTGTTCTCCGCGTTATGTCGGAGGCTTCGTCTTACGAGCTTTGCGAGAAGCATGTGGATGCGATCATCGAATCCATGAAGAGAAACGGACATCTTCTGCGGATCAAGTGATCGCCCGGAAGAGTGAAAGCTTAGGACAGTTTGTATGGCTACCATCACAGAAACCATTCTGCGAAGATACGGGATCGCGGGAAGCGTCGTTTCGGAGGAGGAACTCAGCGGAGGAAACGTGAACCGGACCTACCGCGTGAGTGTCCGGGACGGCGCGAAGCAGATCCGGTACCTGGTGCAGAAACTGAATCCGGAGGCGGTGATCGACCCGAGGTCGATGCTTCGTAACATGGTCGTTGTCACGGACCATCTTCACAGGAAGCGCATCAAAACGGCGGAGTTGTATCCGGTCGCCAGGAGCGGCGAGCGATACCTCGAGCTGCGGAGAAGCCGCGGTACAGAGTACTGGCGTGTGGAAGAGTATCTTGAGGCGGTGGATGTCTCTTCGGAGGATCCCGATGTGATCCGCGAGATGGCACGGGCGTTCGGCCGGTTTGACATGGCGCTTACGGACCTGCCGGCGAGGCGGTTGCGGGGTCTGTCCAACGGGTTTCACAACACCTTCGAGAGATTCCGGAATCTGTGGCAATGCGCCGAGGAAGATCCGCTGGGCAGGACCGCGGAAGTCCGGAAGGAGCTGGCGGCTCTCAAGGACATCGAGGCGGAGGCCTGCGAGATCTCAATGCGGTATTCCGCAGGGGAGTACCCGGTGCGCGTGACCCACAACGATACAAAGTTCAACAATGTGCTCTTTACAAAGAAAGATGCTCCGTACGGTGCCGTGGTGATCGACTTTGACACGGTGGCGGAGGGGATGATCGCCTACGATTTCGCGGACTCCGTGAGGTCGGTCGGCAAGATCGTCTCGGGAAGTGAAGAGTATCCGCAGGCTATGACCAATCCAAAGCTTTTCCTCGTGATCGCGGAAGGGTATCTCGCGGAAACCCGCGGGGTGATGACGGAAGCGGAAGTAAGCGCGATGGCGCCGTGCACGCTGGCGGTGTCCGCGGAACTATCGGCAAGGTATCTTGCGGACTACATTGTCGGCGACCGGTATTTCAAGATTGCCGAGCCGCTGCAGAACTTAAAGAAGGCACGGCTGAATCTTTCACTCGCGCAAAACACGCGGACGCAGATGCCGGAACTTCGCGCGATCATCGATTCGATCGCACACGGAAAATGATAACCGCGAGGCCGCAGACAGTATTCTGCGGCCTCGTTTCGGGAATGTAGGAGGTTCATGAATGGGAACATTTGCATCCCTTGAGGAGGCGAAGGAGTATTTTACAGGGGACCGTTTCGCAACGGAGAACGGAATGGAGCTGACGGAGATCGGCGAGGACTTCGCGGTGTGCGCCATGACGCTCACGGATCGCCACAGAAATGCCAACGGAGGCATCATGGGAGGCGCGATCTTCACGCTGGCGGACTTCGCGTTTGCGGTCTGCGTGAACCAGATCCACCGGCCGACGGTGGCGCAGCAGGTGAGCATCAATTATCTCGGCGCGCCGAAGGGAACGCGGCTGTTCGCAAAGGCGGTCTGCCGCAAGAGCGGAAAGTCCACCGCGGTCGTCAATGTGGACGTCAAGGACGACGCCGGGCGAGATGTCGCGCAGTTCGTCGGCTCGGGCTTTAAGCTGTAGGGTTTCGCTGTGTGCAGTATTGCACAATGAAACGGGAAAAACGAACAGAAGATTCTATCCGGCGGCACTTCGATTTTGGTTGTAAGTGACCGCCGGATATGCTATACTTTCATAGACTGTGCGGACAGAAATCCGCA
>JBGUPV010000228.1:0-5059 GCA_045130455.1 Lachnospiraceae bacterium
TGCACGTCTCCGATCAGCCTCAGGCTGACCGACTGGATATTTCCGGCGGAATCATAATATACATAGAAATAGATCCGTCTGACATTCGCCTTTTCCGCGATCGTCATGGAATCCTTCTCCCAGTCGTCCCTGTCGGACACCTTGATATCCGTCAGTGTTTTGGACGATCCGTTCGATGTGTACTTTACGCTTACGCTGTCAGGCGCTTCGGTCAGATAGATCCACCCGGATCCGCCCGGTTCCGGCTCATAATTGCCTTTTCCGGTGTACCCCCTGACGGTAAACCCGCTGTAGATGCTGTAAAATGGGGTATCATCCCCCATAGTGTAATACTTGCTCGTATGGGCCGGCACGTTGAGCGTCACCGTTCCGTCGGAGGAAATGGTGATGCTCCCCGTTTCGCTCGATTCGACGTCCTTGAAATAGAGGTCGGCATATCCCGGCGTGACCGTATAGACCGGCTTTTCCTCCTTCTCCTCCTCGTAAGTGCCCGTGTATTCGACGGGAACCTTCATGTCCTTGACGAACTTTCCGGATTCCGAAGAGCTCGAGACCCATTTTTCGGGCTTCAGTCCGTTCCACATCGAATGGGGGTCCGTCGTGATATCGACGCCCGACCAGTTGGCGTATCCGTCCGTTGTCATGCCGTCCGCCGTACATCGCACGTTCACCTTGGTGGGACAGCCGATGCGGACATAATGATAGACGAGCGTTTCGAGGAGAACCGGCGTGCCTGCACGGCGTTCGAGCGTCATGCCGTAGACCGTCGTGTGCGGCCCGATTTCCTTGTTCGAGGGATCAAACAGCGGCTCGGTAAAATCCACAAAACCGAAATGATCGTATTTCGTCGCCTCGCTCATGACCTTATCCTTGATGGCAAGGTCTTTCATGTAGAACGTAATGCGCGTGTTCAAAAGCGGCAGGACGACGTCGTAGTATTGATCCATGATCTCCCGGAACGCAGCTTTTTGACAGGTCTGATAGACGCTGTACATGATGGGATTGAGGTTCTTGTTGAGCACGCCTCTTGCGCGTGCCTTGTAGCTGTCGATCTCCGACTGGGTCAGCTTGTTGAACCGGACGTAGGCCTCCCGGTCCAGCCTTCCGTCGAAGAGGTCGTTCATGGAGCGTCCTTCGTCCAGAACCGTCTGGATATTCCTGCGGCGTTCCAGTTCGTCGAGCGTGATTCCGAGAGCCTTCGCGTGATCCTCGTCGGACAGGACTACGGCGAATCCGCTGGGATCCCCTTCAAATCTCCGATAATGCCCGTAGTAATCCACCGCATGATCCTCGTCAATCAGCTTCTGCATGGCTTTCTGCCAGCAGTCATACTTGATGCCGGTGTTGACCTCCTTCGTCCAGAACTGGTTGATGAAACCGTTCTCCAGCTTCGCGACCATCTTCGCCAACGTTTCGGGCTCGTTCCGGTATTTCTCGAAGAGATAGGACAGTGCTTTTGCCCACCCCTTCCCGCGGATATCGAGTGTGGTAACGCCCTGAAAGTGCGCGTCGTCGTAGGACGTCCAGTTTTCCTTCATAAGCCGTGTAAAGGAGCGGGCAGAGGAAATCTCGTACTGCTCGTCCGTCTGCTCAGCCGGATCCGTCGCATAATTTGAGAGAAAATAGTGAAATGCTGCCTCTTCGATCGTCCTCGGGTTTCCGAGGGGCTTGTTTTCCGAGGCGCTCCCCTCCACCCATCCTTCCACGGTCGTGTAGGCGAAGATGGCGGCTCCAACAATGGCGGCTCCGGTTCCGACAGCAGCAACGGAGACCCCGCCGACGGCAGTCACGCCGATAGCCGCGCAGGCTCCGCAGAACAGCCCTGCCGCTGAAGCAGCCGCTGAGACAAAGTTCCATTTGTTCGACGCAAACACATCCTCTATGCTTACGCCGCGCTCGAACTGGTCTGCGATGCGCATGAAGAGGGAGGAAAGGCCGACGATCGAGAAAGCCATTCCGATCGCGTTCCAGCCCGTGCTGACGCCTTTCATGCTCAGCAGTTTCTTCCCTGTCTCCGACTGCATGAAGGTTTTGTCCGTGGTGACATGCCCGCTTGCACCTGCATCCGTCCTGTACCCGAGTGAGCCCCAGCTTTCCGATGCTCCGGCTTCGGCAGGAATCCCGCCGGTCATGTGGATCAGGTTATCGTATAACTGGAGCGAGTCCTTGGTCTGTTGGGAGAAGAAATCCTCGATCTTCCACCCGGTCCGAATCCCGACCTGGTACAGGAAAGTATTGGAGTTCGGGTACTTCGGCTCGTATTCCGTGGGGAGGATGCGGAAGATGGTTTCGCCGTTGAGCTTGAAATCTTCGATTCCCTGCGTGACCTGTCCCGTGAGCCCTTTCAGCTTGTTGTTCGTCCGTTCCGTTTCACCTGAGAAGTGATTGACGAACACCGTGTAGGACAGCCCGTCGTCCGACAGCTCACAGTAGGTCGTCTCCCAGACACCGGTCTTTTCATTGAGGTGAACCACGCCGTCAAACGCGGCTGGATCTCCCTGAAGAGGCACTGTGATCTCGACATCAGTATAGAATTCGTGCTGGCCGGAGGTGAGAGAGTAATCGTAGGTATAGAGTTCGCAGTCAGTCGCCGAATCGGTCTTCATGGGGAGCTTTTTTACGATCAGGGTGTCGGTTTCGTTGTCAAGGTTCCACCATTTCAGATCGACATGGATCCCGAACTCTGGGAAATCCGCCGTCGGGTTGTCACGGGAAACCTCTGCCGAGAGGGTTGTTGCATTCGCATAGTCCTCGGCGGAATAGGCGGTTTCGATAAACCTCGGATTCCCCGGCGAGTTTTCGGCGGTCACCTCAATGGGATCGTTCAGAAAGGCGTTCAGCTGCTCTTGCGTCACCCCCATGGAGTCGAGGATTTCTTGGGCATAGGTGCCGGTCTTTCTTTTGTTCTGTAATAAAAAGCCCGGATATTTGAACCCCGCGACGCAGAACTCCGCGGCAAGAATAAGGGACAGAAAGAGGCTCAGTCCCCGGCGGCTCTTTTTTGCCTTCGGCGCATTCTGCACAGTCTTCCTTTCCGCGCGGATATCCATTTGATAACTCGGCCGCATGGTTCCGGGAAGGTCCTCATTCCCATTCGCGGAACGCGGGGAAGGAGACGCCGCAGAGCCGCCCTGTTTCGCACCGCAGAACCGACAGAACGGTGCACCTGGCAGCAACTCTTTTCCGCAGGACGAACAAAACCGCTTTACCGTCTTCGTTCCGCTTGCCTGAGGGGCGTCCGGTGTGAGTCTTGTTCCGCAGTATTCGCAGACTGAGGCGCCGTTCTGGATGTCAGCATTGCAGGCTGGACACCGTTTTGCCATGATTGCGCTCCTTCCTTTGCTTCACGCGGGTAGTTCAGCCCTCGCTTTCCGTGTCTTCCAACATGCCTCACAGCCCTGCTCAAGGGTGTTGCTCTACAGCGACAAATGTTACGGGCTGTCCGCCCGTGTCGCCGCCGCCGGACGCTGTCGGATAATTGACGGTCCTTTTTGCCGGGGAGAGACGGATGTCTGAACTCCCCCACGCAAGCCAATGTTTTGCTTTGTCTGGAAGAGATTCATTCGCCTCTGTCCCGGACAAGACCGACCGTTCCGATCGTTCCGTCCGTCCATGTAAACCGTCCGACGGCGTATTCCTTATCGCCGTCCGACCAAAAGTCCGTGATCTCGATGCGGTTGCCGTTTTCGGCGGTGACGGAGCCGTTTTGGAAGGTCCCGTTCAGACCGCCTCTGCCCCCTATGAGATCCTCTTCTTCGCCGGTCTTTTCGATCACTCTGCGATTCCAGTTGACGACGACGCGGGCGTCCTCCTCCATGCCGTAAATCTCGACGTTGAAATAATCATACGACGTGCCTTCCGCAGATTCGTTCTCCGGGTCGGTGATCATGACCGCCTTCCAGAAACCGAGGACGGACGCGAAATCGGTTATCCGCTTTGCGGACGGGGACATCGTTTTCCAGCCGTCGGCGTAAGAGAAGTCCTTCATCGTGTTCTCGTCTCCGTAGGCGAGAGTCGACACGTCAAGTGTGTAGTAATCGGCGGGCGGCTGGAAGCCCTCGGGGTAGGTCTCGGTGGGAGGCTGATAATTTCTGTCAACGATCAGATCGGGCAGGACGAAGATCATGAACGCACCGAACAGAACGAATAACAGAACGACTACGCCGACAATGATGCCAACGGTTCGGAGCGTTTGCTTTTTGGATGCCGGCTGGGGCGGCGTATAGCCGGGATAATAGCGATAGGGATCGTTTGGATCGACTGCCTGTTTCTGAGACTGATTTGCGGTCGCTGCTGTCTGCTGACCGCCGTCGATCTTTGCGCCGCAGTTCAGGCAGAAGGATGCGCTGTCTTCATTCTGATACTTGCAGTTGGGACACAGTTTTGACATGACGTTTCCTCCGTGAAAATCATGAATCGGTGGTTACATGTTCGGTTTTGCGCTGTCCGGCACTCTTCCGAGGATATAGTTTTGAACGAAGCTGAAATCCTCCGGCTTTGCGTAGACCTGATTGTGTTTCAGCGTATGTCTGATCTTGATCGTATCGCTGCGGGGATAAAAGTGTACTTTTTTTGTCTTCGAAAACGAAGTGTACATCTCGATATTCGACGCCGCGAAACCGCTCGCCATAGCGGAAGTGCTGTTCGAGAGCATGCCGATGACGAAGGCGGCGGAAGCGATACCGATCGCCTTCTTTGCCTGTTTGGGGAGCTGTCGGTGCATGATGCCGTTCTCATCCATTTCGAACATGGCGATATACTTGCCGCCCATGATCGCGGCGTAGATCAGGAAGGAAATGACGACCAGCGCGGTCATAACGCCCAGAACAATGCCGCATATCCCGAGCAGACTCAGCGCCGCTTCACCGTCGAGATCCCCTTCGAAGACCTGGATGAGTGCCATCATCACGAAGAGCCCGATACAGACGAAAAAGAAGATCTTCCATACCGTCACAAACAGCGACGGGTTCCGGAACAGGCTCATCTCATAGATCCAGCGGTATTTTCCATCGGGGCCGAGTCCGATATTCGGCGTGACCATCGTCACGTCCGGAGGCGC
>JBGUPV010000229.1:0-5421 GCA_045130455.1 Lachnospiraceae bacterium
CGTCTCCTGCGACCCGGCAACCCTGGCCCGCGACCTCAAGGTCCTGTGCGCCGGCGGCTACCGCATCGAGCGCGTTCAGCCGGTGGACCAGTTCCCCGGCAGTGTCCACGTCGAGACCGTCGCGCTGGTCGAGCGGGCCTGAAACAAAAACCACGCATTGCGAATTCGGTGTCATTGTGATATATTGAGATCATAAACACGCATTGCGAGGTTAATTATGGATATAGCAAAGACAATAAATGAATTACGGGAAAGCACAGGGATGTCACGTAAAGAGTTTTCAGAACATACGGGTATCCCTGTTCGCACATTGGAAGACTGGGAGGCAGGCAGAAGAACGCCGCCGGAGTATATTCCGAGACTATTAGTGTATCAGATAAAATATGAGGATGCTTTTGCCCTAAAAAAGAAATCAAACGATAAAGTCAGTATTGTTACCGATCCGGATGGAAAGAAGGTTGTATTGATCAATGATATCCGTTTTAAATCAAGAAGAAGCATTGATTGGGATGAGATTGAACAAATACTAAGGGAATATATCGGGAAGTATTATGAGATTGCTGAAACAGCTGAAAAGGTATATATCGGATCAGATTTTCCGGATGAATTTACTCATTCAAAATATACCAAGGCTTTAAAGGGTGCAAATGAAAAAGCGAAAGCGAATTTGATTACGGCAATTGATGAATTGATTCAAATTGCAGATAATAAAGCGGAGTCTCCGGATTATGATAGAAGACATGGAAACAAAGCTAAAAACGGATGGTATCGATATGATACGCGATTTGGAATCCCTGTTTATAGTGAATCCGGAGAAATTGATAGATACAATGTTTTCAGGGCAAGAATGCTTGTTCGTTGTGATGAAAAAGACGAATTGTATTTATATGATATTGTACAAATAAAAAAGGAAATGAGCACGCCGCTTGAGTAAAAACTGTACGGTAGAAAACTTCATTTCCTCAAGTGGCAATATACTACATAATTAAATGAAAGTCAATCGTGAATCCTGAATTTAAGAGGGCTTTGAGGCTTGTAAGCAACAATAACGTTAGGAAGAAAAGACTATGAACATCAAAATACGGGAATGGAAGATCGAAGATAAAACAGAGCTGGCCGAAGTATTGAACAACAGGAAGATCCTGAATAATCTGCGGGACGGAGTCCCTTATCCTTATACGGAAAATGATGCAGCGGATTTTATCGGGGCAATGCTGTCGGCAGATAAAGATAAAACATTTGCGTTCGCAATCACGCTGGATGACAGGGTTATCGGGAGCATAGGCATTTTCCGACAGGAGAATATTCATTGCCGGACAGCGGAACTGGGGTACTACATCGGCGAGCAGTACTGGGGCAACGGATACATGACGGAAGCTGTGAAACAGGCGTGCAGTTATGTCTTTGAAAATACGGATATCATCCGGATCTTTGCCGAGCCGTTCGCTTACAATACCGGGTCCTGCCGTGTGCTGGAAAAGGCGGGATTTGCATACGAGGGACTGCTTAAGAGCAATGCATTCAAGAACGGTAAGATCGTCGACATGAAAATGTATGCTCTGGTAAGGCATTAGAAGTTAAGAAAAAGGATAACCTGCAGGGAGTGTTATGAGTAATCCGTGGGAAGAGATCCGTCTGGATGATTATGAGAATCATATGAGTCTTGATTCCGTAAGACAAATCCAGGCCATGAACGGGATCATGAAGGATCAGTTCGAAGCATATCCGGTCAGCACGGCCATGGTGCTCGGGGTTGCCGGCGGGAACGGCTTGGAACATATTCGTCGGGACAGGTATCAGACGGTTTACGGCGTAGATATCAACGGAGATTATCTTCGCGCGGTTTCGGAGAGATACGCCGGCCTGTCGGATGTACTGAAGTGTTTGCGGATGGATCTGGTCCGTGATGCGGAGCAGCTTCCCGGGGCGCAGCTGGTGATCGCGAACCTCCTGATCGAGTACATAGGGTATGAAGTGTTTCAGAGAGTGATCCGCAAAGTGAATCCCGAATATGTGTCCTGTGTGATCCAGATCAATACGGATGATAAGCAGTGGGTATCGGATTCGCCTTATTTGCACGCGTTTGACAGGCTCGATGAGGTGCATCATCCGATGGACGGGAATGTCCTTTCGGCAAAAATGGCGGAGGCAGGGTATAAAAACACGCTTCAGACAAGCACCCCGCTTCCTAACGGAAAAGTTTTGTTGAGAATGGATTTCCGAAAAGGATGAAGAAAGGAACTTGTATGAAGACAAGGGAAGAGGCGCTCGCGTACGGCCTTTCGTTTGAGGATACGTATCAGGACGCGCCGTTTCACGACGCGAACTGGCAATTGGTGCGTTATAAGGGCAACAAGAAAGCGTTTCTGTGGACGTACGGGAAGGACGGATATGTCAATCTGAATGTCAAGGTCGCGCCGGAGAAGGCGCTGTTCTGGCGGAAGATCTACCGGTCCGTGATCCCGGGGTATCATCAGAACAAGGACCATTGGAACACGGTGATCCTCGACGGAAGCATCCCGGACAGGGATGTGAAGCTGATGATCGCGGAGAGCTACGACCTGATCTCCGACAACCCGACCAGACGGATCTACGAGGCAGTGAAGAAGATCCCGTACGGATGCGTGGCCACCTATGCGCAGATCGCGGAGGCGGCGGGTGATCGGAAAATGGCTCGTGCCGTCGGGAATGCGCTCCACAAAAATCCGGACCCGGCAGGTATCCCCTGTTTCCGCGTCGTGAATTCAAAGGGGGAACTGGCCGGCGAGTTCGCGTTCGGCGGAGCCGGGCGGCAGGCGAAGCTTCTCGAGGCGGAAGGCATCGAGGTTGTTAATGGGTTTGTGGACCTTTCGCGGTATCAATGGAAAAATGAAGAATAAAATCATGACGTATGAGAAATGACGTTTGAAGAATGAGAGACGGGCCTTCATTGGGGGACGGAAAGATGCGCCGCGAATGCGGCGGTGAAAGGAGAAGATGATGAAACGTATGTCAAAAGTGTTGCTTGCGGGATTGATCGTGTGTCTGATGTCAGTGCTCACGGGTTGTTCCTCCTACAATGAGGAGTACAAGGAAGGTCCGTGGGGTGCGATCCTGAACCGCGACGAAGGAAAATGTTTTCTTGCCAACTACACTTGGGACGGGACCGAAGAGGGACTGTACATTAAGCCGCCGGAGGAGTACGACGGCTGTAAGTGCACGCGCATCGGCGGACACTCCGGGAGAGGCGTTCCGACACCGTTTACCGTGCTCATGCCGGGCATGGAGCAAAGCCGGGAGCCGGCGAAGGGATCCAAGATGACGGAAGTTGTATTCACGCTCTACATCGGCGAGAATATCACGGACATTTCCCTCAATGATTATCCGATGTATTGGAGAAAACAAAACGAGGACGGAACGCACGAGTTCTATTGTGTCAAGATCAAAGAGGAGCCGGATCCGAAGAGCAGATTCTACACCGGCGACGCACAATAGCGGTTCGGAGGAGGCAGTCGATGGACAAGGAGAAGGAATACGTGTATCGCCGCAGCCGCAGTGTCGCGATCGTCACGCGGAACGGGAAGATCCTGATGGAGAAGGTCTTCTATTTCGGAAGATTGTTTTATACGGTGCCGGGCGGCGGCATAGAACAGGGAGAGACGCCGGAGCAGGCAGCGATCCGCGAGCTGAAGGAGGAGTGCGGCCTGGACGGGACGATCCTACGGCCCCTCACGGTGCAGTACAAGTCGGGCGGTGCCGCGGAGTATTCGTTCGAGGTGAGCATCCCTGAGGATCAGGAGGCGATCACGGGCTACGACCCGGAGGAGACCGGCGACGATCCGCCGCTCAAGGAAGTGCTGTGGATGTCGCTCGACGAGATCAGCGAGAAGGACCGGGCATTTCTGTGGTCGTACGGACTGCTGCAGGTGGACGGTTTCTTCGACGAGGTAAAACGGTGGGGCGATGCTGTGAGTTATCCGGTACAGCAAGAGACAGATTGTGATTAGCGGAAACCAACTGCCTTCGCTTTGCGGTTGATCGGTTTCGTCGGTGATCAAGGGGCAGTTCCGAGAAAAACCGGAGTGATTTGGAGATGTTTATGTTGCGATCAGGATACAGTCAGACGGATATCACGCCGGACCGTCCGACGGAGCTTGTCGGGTTCTACCGGGAGGACAACCGCTCGACCGGAGTGCTCAAGCCGTTGCTCGCGCAGGTTGCTGTGTGGGAGGCGGAAGAACGGTGCTGCCTCGTCACGATCGACAGTATCGGCTTTACGAAGGAACTCTCGGACCGCCTTCGGAAAATGATCGGCGACACGCTGGGCATTCCTTCCGTGAGAGTCATGCTTTGCTTCTCGCACACGCATGCCGCGCCGGACGCAGACAGGGAACCGGAGTATTTCCGGGAGATCAGCGAAAGGATCGTTGCGGCTGCCCTGAGGGCGGCAGCGGATCTGACGGAGGTTGCCGTCGGGTGGGGCAACGCGAGAGCCTCGATCGGAGTGAACCGCCGTCCGGTCTCGGATGAGACGGACGACCGTGTCGGTGTGATCAAAGTGAGTGAAGCACGGCGCGCGAAATTGCTGATCCTGCGCGTGACCGCCCACGGAAACGTCTTAAAGCGCGATAACAACAGGATCTCGCCGGACTGGTTCGGGGACCTGAGGGAGATCGCCGGTGAGAAGTTCGGATGCCCCGTCATGGTGATCCAGGGGTCGGCAGGCAGCACGGCACCCAAGTATTTCTGCTCAAATGAGACACCTGTCGATGCAACGGGAGAGCGATACATACGAAGCCGGACCGCCCTCACGGACATGGCCCGGGAGGTGACCGATGCGGTTGCAAAGGTATACGACAGCATAGAGATGCACCGCGGCTGCGGAGCGCGCATGTATTCAAGATCCGTCACGCTCACCTCCGATGTTCCGACGGACGGGGAGGCGCAGAGGATCGCTGAGGAAGCGCGGGAGTTGTGCGGGATCGTTGATACCGGGTGGCTTGCCAAGGTGGAACGCTTGAACAGGGAAGGTGTCCATTCGCAGAGTGAGGACGTGGAGATGCAGTATTTTTCGCTCGGAGATGTCACCATGTGCGGAGGCCCGTACGAGTTCATGGCCGGCTTCGCGCTGGAGGCCGAACGGCTGCTTGGGGACGAATACTTCTACCTGAACGGATACACGAACGGGTGCCTGCTTTATTTTCCGACGGAAGAGGAGTTTGACTACGGCGGGTACGAGGTGTTCTGGTCGATGCTGATCTACTATGTGTACATCGAGCGTGTGTTCCCGTTCCGGCGGGAGGAAGCATCGCGGCTGATCCGGTTTGCCGCGGACAATAAAGCGTAATACAGGAGGAAAATAACATGATCGTCAGTGCCGGATATCGTAAGAGAGGCTTTGACGCGTACGGAGGCAAGGTGCTGAAGGCGTCGGATTTTTCG
>JBGUPV010000230.1:0-4436 GCA_045130455.1 Lachnospiraceae bacterium
CTATTGCCGCAACTGCCGTTTTAACGATTTTGATTCGGAGGAAGTCAAGGCGTATTCGCAGATGTCCGGATTCGACCTTCCGGACCGTACGTGCCCGGTGTGCGGCAAGCCTCTTAAGAAGGACGGACAGAACATTCCGTTCGAGACGTTCCTCGGATTCTTCGGCGATAAGGAGCCGGATATCGACCTGAACTTCTCGAGCGTCTACCAGAGCCGCGCCCACGCGTACACGGAAGTTCTCTTCGGAAAGGGATACACCTACCGCGCCGGAACCGTCGGAACGCTTGCCGACAAGACCGCGTACGGTTACATCAAGAAGTATTACGAGGATCACGGCATCAACAAGAGAAATGCCGAGATCGAGCGTCTGATCAAGGGCTGTGTCGGCGTCCGCCGCTCGACGGGCCAGCACCCCGGCGGTATTATCGTACTCCCGCACGGCGAGGAGATCGATACGTTCACGCCGGTGCAGCGCCCGGCCAACGACATGACCACCGAGACCGTGACGACGCATTTCGATTACCATAAGATCGACCACAATCTGTTGAAACTGGATATTCTCGGACACGAAGATCCGACGATGATCCGAATGCTCGAGGATCTCACGGGGATCGACGCGAAATCGATCCCGATGGACGACCGCAAGGTTATTTCCCTGATGCAGAGCACAGAGGCGCTCGGCATCCGTCCCGAGGATATCGACGGCTGCGAACTCGGAAGTCTTGGACTGCCCGAGCTCGGCACCAGCTTCGTTATGAAGATGCTGCAGGAGACCAAGCCGCAGAGTTTCTCGGACATGATCCGTATCTCCGGCCTTTCCCACGGTACCAACGTGTGGACCGGAAACACCCAGGATCTGATCGAGCAGGGAAAATGTACGCTGTCGACGGCAATCTGTACCCGTGACGATATCATGGTGTTCCTCATCCACATGGGGCTTGACAACCAGCATGCGTTCAACATCATGGAGAAAGTCCGCAAGGGCAAGGGACTGACGCCGGAGATGGAGGAGGAGATGGCCTCCCACGGAGTGCCGGACTGGTACATCTGGTCGTGCAAGCGCATCCAGTACATGTTCCCGAAGGCGCACGCCTGCGCGTACGTCATGATGGCGTTCCGCGTGGCGTACTGCAAGGTGTATTATCCGCTGGCATACTACACGGCGTATTTTACGATCCGCGCGACGAACTTCGACTATGACATCATGGCGAAGGGACGCGAGAAGATGGAGCGCGTGATGCGCGAGTTCATCCGCAAGAGCAACACCAAGTCCTTTGCCCTTTCGGATAAGGAGCAGGGCATGCTGAAGGATATGCGGATCGTGCAGGAGATGTACGCCCGCGGGTTCGAGTTCCATCCGATCGACATCTACCGCGCGAAGGCGGAAGAGTTTCAGATCATCGACGGAAAGATCATGCCGTCCTTGACTTCCATCGGCGGACTCGGTGTCGTTGCCGCGCAGTCGATCGCCGCCAACGCCGACCCGGCGGAGCCGTTCCTCTCGGTTGAGGACATCCGCAACCGCTGCCACGTCGGCAAGAGTACGACGGACCTTTTGAAAGAGGTGGGACTCCTCGACGGAATGCAGGAATCCAACCAGATGAGTCTTCTGGATATCTTCGGAGAGTTTGTGTAAAATGCTGGCTTTACTGTATTTGATCATCGCCCTTGTCACGGGATTCGCGATCGTGATCGCGCTCGTGCCGAGGGTGATGCAGAAGAAGATCCTCACCACGGCCGGGGAGAGGGCGCGCAATCCCGTGTTCGCGCTCTTTCCGGCCTGTTTTATCGCGGGCACGCTCGCGATGATCTGGCTCACCTACCTGACCGGGTGGCTTCTTCAGAACACAGAATATCCGCTCGGATACGCGAACGCCGTCGTGATGCCCGTCGCTTTGATCGTCTCGGGTATCGTGATCTACCGTTGCCGGGAAAGAGTCCGGTTCAAAGCGCTGTTCCGCGCGATGCGTCCGACGACGAGCGAGGTCGTGTATATGTCCGCGTCCCTCGCGGTCGCGACCATGCTGATGTTCGCCTGCTTCCGTGTGATCAGCGGGACGATCGTGATCGCGCAGCCGGTGGTGGAGGACTATTCGCTGCATCTCGCGTTCATCCGCTCATTTTCCAAATGGCAGCAGGTGCCGG
Source organism: Lachnospiraceae bacterium (assembly GCA_045130455.1). Classification (GTDB taxonomy): domain Bacteria; phylum Bacillota; class Clostridia; order Lachnospirales; family Lachnospiraceae; genus ISDg. Next base: position 2,146 of record JBGUPV010000230.1, read on the forward strand.
CGCAGTACCCGTTGTACACGGGCGCGGGCGTACGATATCATTTCATGTTCGACTTCCTCGCGGGCAATCTGGAACTTCTGGGAATGCGCATCGATTTCGCGTACAATATCCCTTCGATCCTCTCGATGGTCGCGATGTTCTTCGCGATCTACGAGTGCTTCTTCCGCCTGTGCGGCCGAAAGAACGCGTGCCATTTCGTGTGGGCGTTCGTCATGTTCCGCTCGTCCCTGGCGTTCTTTATCTTCGCGAAGGAAAATAAGGGGCATGTGTGGCGCGCGCTGAAGGACAATACTTCGTACCTCGGTGCCACGTATCTCGAGGACTGGGGCCTGTTCCAGCCGAATGCACTGATGAACCAGAGGCATCTGATCTTCGGGTTCGCGGCCGCTTTTCTCGTGCTCTCGATGTTCCTCCCGGCGCTGATCAAAGGAGCGGAAGAGCGGAAGGCGCTCCGCACGGAGCATCGCGGCGGCGATTACTTTAAGAGCATGCTCCGTTCGCAGATCCCCGTTAAGCGGAAGGCGTCCGTGCTGGCGGCGGTCTACTGCGGACTGATCCTCGGACTGAGCGGTTACATCAGCGGCCACAGTGTCATCATTGCGCTGCTGATGTTGTGTGTATTTATGTTCTTCTCCCGCGAGATGATCACCCACGTCATCACGGCCGCAGTATCGATCGTCCTCGTGTTTTTGATCACGCACATGTTCGCGGGTGATTCCGCCGTGCATGTAACGCTCACACACGGATGGGCGCTCCCGGATAAATCCCTCAAGGCGGTCGCGACCTGGGGTGTTTTGACGCTCGGGCTGATGCTGCCGCTGTTGCTGTGGCATTTTGCGACGTCCTCCAAGGTGCACCGGATCGTCCTGATCGCCGGTGTCGTGCCGATGGCGTTTGCTTTCCACGTGCAGCTGATGCAGAACCAGCTGCAGAACCACAAGATGATCCTGTTCTCGCTGTACTGGTTCGCCATCCAGGGAGGCATTGCGTTCGTCAATCTGATCGTGACCTCGGAGAAGACGCGGTTTCGCGGTTTTCGCAGAGTGATCGCGCTCCTGGCGTTCATCCCGCTCACCATCACCGGAATTTACGATTTTTACATGATCTTCGATAAATGCGAGTCCGAGAAGGGCTATTACTATACGTCCGAGACGCCGCTTTTGGAGTGGGCGAAGGAAAATGACGTTGACCGCGGCACCGTATTTCTGGCACGGGACAACATTTTCACGGAGATCAACGTGGCCGGCCTGCAGAATTATATCGGGCACGAGTCGATGGCTTCCGACGCGGGGTATGATATTCCGGCGCGGCAGAAGGATGCGGAGGAAATCTACAATGCCCCGGATGAAGAGTCGCTTCGCGCGGCGGTCAGACGGTGCGGGATATCCTATGTCGTCGTGACGAGACGAATGCGGGAGAGCAGTTACCCGATCGATGAGGAACTGCTGGCGCAGGTGTTCCCCGTTGTCTATACGCGCGGAAGCGGTGTGTACGCGTTCACGGTGTACGATACGGGCGTGAGATAAGCCTTGCCGTTGGGGAGCATTTTCCGAAAACAGGCTTGAAATAAGGGCCTTTCGGAGCCTTCGAAAAATAAATCAAAATTTGTTAAAAAAGTGCTTGCAATTTTTGATGTTGTTTGGTATCTTCATGTACGCAGCATTTGTCTTGTTGGTCAAGGGGTCAAGACGCCGCCCTCTCACGGCGGAAACGGGGGTTCGATTCCCCCACAAGCTGCTCTTGGGACCGGATTAACAGATCCGGTCCCATTGTTTTTATGTAACCGGCCGCATGCCCGGCGTTCCGGGAATGTGCGGAAAGCCTTGTTTTGACAATGAGGTGGATCATGAAGAGAAACAGAAACAGTGTCAGATGGTTATTGGTCATTCTGTTGATCGCGGCAGTCGCGGTTTTGTGTGCGTGCGAGAAGAACGGCAAGGATTCCGGTGACGTGACGAACACGCCGAACTCGGAGCAGCAGAACACGGTCACGACGGCACCAATTTCGAATCCGCAGGATTCGGTCACTCCGACGCCCGAGCCGACCGCGTCGCCCACGAATACGCCCAAGCCTACGGCTACGCCGACACCCACCGAGATTCCGGTGACTCCGACGCCCAATCCGCTGGACGATCTGACGATCAAGGATTTCTACAAAGACGATTTCAAAGTCGGAGTTGCGCTTCCGGGCGGCCTGATCGCGAATCCTGCGTTCAGCGAAGAGGTTCTCGCGAACTTCAGCAGCATGACGTTTGAAAATGAGTGCAAGCCGGATGCTCTTTTGGATCTTA
>JBGUPV010000231.1:0-24740 GCA_045130455.1 Lachnospiraceae bacterium
CATTCAGCGTCGTGTTGATGCGATAGCGTTCGAGATGCTCCTTCGGTCTCTTGAGCATGTAGACGTCGCGGATGATGCCGGTGAAGCGGAATTTGTCCTGGTCCTCAAGATACGTGCCGTCGCACCACTTGAGTACGACGACTGCGATGCGGTTCTCGCCTTCCTTAAGTGCGCTTGTGATGCGGAATTCGCTGGTGCAGTGCGTCACCTGCGAATAGCCGACCATCTGATTGTTGATGATCAGGTAGAAGCAGCTGTCAACGCCCTCGAAGACAAGGTAGCGTTCCATGCCGTCCGGCTTGTAGTTGACGGTCCGCTCGTAGATCGCCACAGGATTTTCCGTGGGCACATACGGCGGATCATAAGGGATCGGATAATTGACATTTGTGTACTGGTTTCGGTCATAGCCGTGCAGCTGAATGCAGGAAGGCACGGGCATGGTCGCGGTCTTCTCGAGATCCACCGCGTCCTGCGGCATCTCGGCGAAGCTGTCATAGTACGCGAACTTCCAATCTCCGTTCAGAAGCTCAAATCGTGAGGAGGCCGTTCGGTCGGCAAATATGTCCTCCTTCGGGGCAAACGGAACAAAGTAGTTTCGGTCCGGCATGGTGTTTACATGCAGAAGCTCCGGATCTTCGTGAAAGGTCATATACGTCTTCATAGTCTCCTCCCGGTTTGTTTGTTTTGTAGTAGTTAAAAGCGAAACAAGGGTGCCACACGAATATGGCACCCTTGATATTTACCTCATAGGCGCCGCCTTAGCTGCGGGAGCCGCATGGGCAGATCAGTTCGCGTCCTTAATCGAGAAGCTCAAGCGACCCATCTTATCCTTGCCGAGGCATACGCACTTGACATGGTCGCCGAGTGTGAGGACATCCTCAACGCGGTTTACGCGATGCTTGGCAATACGGGAAATGTGAACCAGTCCCTCCTTGCCGGGAGCAAATTCGATAAATGCGCCGAAGTCCTTGATGCTGACAACCGTACCTTCGAGGATCATGCCCTCTTCGAAGTCGGTAACGATCGTCTGAACAAGCTTGATCGCCTTGTTCATCGCATCCTTGTCGGTACCGCAGATGGATACTGCGCCGGTGTCGTCGATGTCGATGCGAACGCCGGTCTGCTCGATGATCGCGTTGATCGTCTTTCCTCTCTGGCCGACAACATCGCCGATCTTCGTAGGATCGATCTGGATCTGAACGATCTTCGGAGCGTACTTGCTGACTTCCTTACGAGGCTCTGCGATAGCGGGCTTCATGCAGGTATCCATGATGAAGAGTCTTGCCTCGCGGCAACGCTTGATGGCACCCTCAACGATGGGACGGGTAAGGCCGTGGATCTTGATATCCATCTGGATCGCCGTGATACCCTCGGTCGTACCGGTTACCTTGAAGTCCATATCACCGAAGAAGTCCTCAAGACCCTGGATATCGGTGAGCAATACATAATCGTCATCGGTCTCACCGGTAACAAGACCGCAGCTGATACCGGCTACCATACGCTTGATCGGAACGCCCGCAGCCATAAGGGACATGCAGGACGCGCAGGTCGAAGCCATCGAAGTCGAACCGTTGGACTCGAAAGTCTCGGATACGGCACGGATCGCGTAAGGGAATTCCTCCTCGCTCGGGAGAACCGGAAGAAGTGCTCTCTCAGCGAGTGCACCGTGACCGATCTCGCGGCGTCCCGGTCCTCTGGAAGGCTTGGTCTCGCCTACAGAGTACGACGGGAAATTGTAGTGATGCATGTATCTCTTGTTCACAACCGTCTCATCGAGACCGTCAAGTCTCTGTGCGTCAGCCAGAGGAGCAAGCGTTACAACGTCGCAGATCTGGGTCTGTCCGCGGGTGAACATCGAGGAACCGTGAACTCTCGGAATGATATCAACTTCCGCTGCAAGAGGGCGGATCTGCGTCATCTCACGTCCGTCAGGACGCTTCTGATCCTTGAGGATCATCTTGCGGACCGTCTTCTTCTCGTACTGGTAAACCGCCTCGTCGATGAGCGGAAGCCACTCTTCGTTCTCGGCAAATTTCTCAGCGAGGGTGTCCTTCATCGCGCGGATGCGCTCCTCGCGCTCCTGCTTCTCGGGCGAGAACATGAGAACTTCCATGTCTGCCGGAGGAACGATCTCCTTGATCGCTACGAAAAGCTCTTCCGGGATCGCGCAGCTTGTGTACTGATGCTTCGGCTTGCCGCACTCGGCAACGATCTTGTCGATGAACTTGATGATGTCTTTGTTTACGCCGTCCGCAAGGTAGATCGCCTCGATCATCTTGTCCTCGGGAAGCTCGTTGGCGCCCGCTTCGATCATGATGACCTTGTCTCTCGTGGAAGCGACCGTAAGCTTGAGGTCGGAAACCTGAAGCTGTGCCTGCGAAGGGTTGATGATGAACTCACCGTTGATGAGACCGACCTGCGTCGTTGCGCAGGGACCGTCAAACGGGATGTCGGAGATCGCTACAGCGATCGCGGAACCGAGCATTGCGGTAAGCTCAGGCGTGCAGTCGGGATCTACCGAAAGCACAAGGTTGTTGAGGGTGACGTCGTTGCGGTAATCCTTCGGGAAAAGGGGACGCATGGGACGGTCGATAACGCGGGACGTAAGAACCGCATTCTCGCTTGCCTTGCCCTCACGCTTGTTGAAACCTCCGGGGATCTTGCCTACCGCGTACATCTTCTCTTCGTACTCTACGCTGAGAGGGAAGAAATCGATGCCGTCACGGGGCTTCTCACTTGCAGTAGCGGTCGAGAGGACCGTCGTGTCACCGTAGTGCATGAATGCTGCACCGTTTGCCTGCTTGGCAACGCGGTCGATATCGACGGTCAGCGTTCTGCCTGCAAGCTCCATAGAAAAGCTTTTGTACATAGTACCTCTTTCTGCGCTGTTTTGTTACGGACGTACCAGCGCTCGTCCATGTGGCATTACATGAGACGGAGCCGCCGTAACAACTGAAAAACCTGCGGCGCACTGCCGTACGCTTTTCAGTAGTCACGGGGGAAGACTCCATCCGTTCGCATGCCGTTATACTAGTTAATCATACCGCATTTCAGTATATCACAAGATTATCGAAATATCCAGTAAAAAACGCAAACTTCGCGTAAAATAAATAAATACCGGCCGCCTTGTGACGACCGGTATGTCTTAGTTGTGTCCTATTCGTGTGTAAAGGTTATCGATTTGATTTCCAGAAGTGATTTTGACTGTACGATCAGGCCGATATCCATGGTCTGGGAACCGGCTCCGATGCTCTTGTTGAAGTCGGCAGGCGTGATCGTCATGACGTTGTCCTTGATCGAAATGCCGCAGCACCAGAAATTGTCCGACTTGACCGTCGTGTTGAACGTGACCGTGATCTTCCAGTTCTTCATCGAATCTTTGAGCGTGTTTTCGATCGTAACGCCGAACTGGTAGCATTTGTATGCCGTCTCGTTCCACGTGTTGGACGTCGTGAGTGTCACTGTGGCGCCGTTCGAAGTCACGGTCTTCTCAACGGAATCGGGCACGGCGACATCACCGCCGCCGCTACCGCCGGCGTCATCCTTGATCTTCTCGAGCTCTTCCTTGGTCATCTCGGGAAGCTTGCCGCCGAGCATCTTGATCAGCCAGCGGCCCTCCTGGTTGAGGTCGGCCTCGGTAAATCCGGAGAGCTTCTTGCAGTTCTGTTTGATCAGGGACGAGGACTCGTTCTTGTTCGCGAGGTTCCAGATCATGTAGCTCACGCCGTAGCTGTCCATCATCGCGACCCATTTGTTAGCTTCGGTCTCGTTGCAGGCGCCGTTGCCGGACGCGTCGCAGATGCCGTACTCGGAGACAAAGATCGGCAGGCCGGCTTCGATGGCGGTCTTCATTTTGCTTCGGAGATTATCCTTGTGCGTGCCGGCATAGAAATGCAGCGCGTACATGATATTGTCGTATCCCTTGATCGGGTCTTTCGCGGCGATGTCCACATCCTGCGACCAGGTCGGCGTACCGACGATGATGATCGCGTCCTTGTCGTTCTTGCGGATCACCGGAATGACTTCTTCTGCGTAGCTCTTGATGCGGGACCAGGAAACGCCGCCGTTGGGCTCGTTGCAGATCTCGTAGAACACGTTGTTGTAGTCCTTGAATTCCTTCGACATCTCATCGAAAAATGCGATGGCTTCGGCTTTGTTCGTGTTTGGATCGTAATCGTGAAGAATGTGCCAGTCGATGATGACGTAAAGGCCGAGCTCCGTGGCGTAGTTGACGCCGTCCTTCACAAGCTTCTTAAGCTTATTCTTGTCGCCGCCGGCGCAATATCCGCCCTCATCGGTGTACATCGCGAGGCGAACCGCGTTGGCGCCCCAGTCATCCCGGATGCACTGGAACGTCTCTTTACAGACAAACTGCGGGAACCACTGCAGGCCGTGCGTGCTGACGCCCTTCAGCTGGTATGCAGCGCCGTTCTTGTCCACGATCTGCGTGCCCTTTACGGAAAGCGCGCCGTGGTTCGATACCGGAGTTCCGCTCTTGTCGGGCTTGGTCGTCGGGATCGGCGTAGGTTCTTTCGTCGGCGCCGGGGTCGGAGACTCGGTAGGTGCGGCCGTCGGTTCCTTGGTGGGCTCGGGAGTCGGTGCCTTCGTGGGTTCCGCTGTGGGAGCCGCGGTCGGCTCGATCGTAGGAGTCGCAGGCGCTGATGTCGGTGTGTGTGTTGCTTCCGAAGGAGTCACCGCCGGAGTGAGGTCCGCAATCTGCGTCGGCTCGGCTGTCGGCGAAGGTGTCTCTTCCGGCGTCGGGCTTACGGTCTCGACCGGTGTCGGCTCCACGGAATCCGTGGGAACAACTTCTCTAGTCGGTTTCGGTGTCTCTTCGGGATCGGTCGCGATCGTCGGCGATGGTTCGACTTCCTCGGTGGGCGTAGCCGTTACGATCACCGTAACAGTCGTGTTGTTCGACTTTTCATCATCTTTTTTGTTGTTCGAGATCACCCAGAGTGCGATCATCAGCACAACGGCGATGACCGTCATCGATATCAGGGAGATCAGGAGAACACGGTTGACGGAAGAAGTCTGTTTCTGCGTCTTTTTCTCGCTCATAAATACCTCTCAATCTGCAGATTCCTCTTGCTTGTCCGCGCGGGCTGACTTGACAGCCTCAATATATGCATTTACCGCAGCCACCGCCTCCGACGCAAGGTACAGAGAGCCGGTGATCAGCAGAATATCATTGCGCCCTGCTTTGTCCAGGATCGCATGAAGACTTTCGGAGAGATCCGTCACGGGCGTCATGGAATATCTCGCGCAAAGCTCCTCCGCCTTCTCTTCGCTCATTGCGCGGCGGTTGGCAAAGCGGTAAAAATACAGTCTGTCCGTGATGGAACGGTACACGGAAAGCATCGCGTCGGCATCCTTGTCACCGACGATCCCGGCCAGCACAGTGATCTTCTTTCCGTTGAATTCTTCGCTTCGGAACCAGTCGGCTACGGCCTGCGCGCACTGCGGATTGTGTCCGCCGTCGAAATACACGACCGGCTTTTTGCAGATCATCTCGAGCCGTCCGGGCCAGGAAACGGTCTTGCATCCGTTTTCAATGTCCATATCGCTGACGTAAAAACCATGCTCATTGATCACACGGACCGCCTCCAACGCGGTGGCGGCGTTGTATTGCTGGTGCTTGCCGCGGAGAGACAGCAAAATGTCAAGTCCGCGGTACGAAAAATGTTCATACCCTTTGACAGCGGGTTCTCTGTGCACGTCGCCCGCGTCGACGATGTGGATCGGAGCTCCCGCAGAAAGCGCTGCGGACGAGATCACATACTCCGCGTCTCTCGAGACCGGATACACACAGACATCGCAGCCGGGCTTGATGATCCCGGCTTTCGCGGCGGCGATCTTCTCAATCGTGTTTCCGAGCACCGCACAGTGATCGAGACCGATGTTCGTGATCACGGACGCGACCGGTTTTGTGATGACGTTCGTCGGATCGAACGTTCCTCCGAGACCGGTTTCCAGGATCACGATATCACAATGTTCTCTCCGGAAATACAGCATTGCAAGGACGGTGATGAGCTCGAACTGATTGGCCGGACTGTACGACTTTTCCAGGTAATCATACACCTGTGTCCCCAGCTCGGCTACGGCCTCGGGCTCGATCATTTTCCCGTTGACACGGATCCGCTCGCGGAAGTCGTAGAGGTAAGGGGAAGTGAACAATCCCACCTTGTACCCTGCCTGCCGCAGGATGGAATCCAGGATAGCACAAACGGAACCCTTACCGTTCGTACCGGCGACGTGAACGCAGGGAACACTCTCCTGCGGGTCGTCAAAATACCGCAGCATGGAGCGCATGCGGTACAAACCGGCCGAAGCGGAAAAGAATTCCGTCTTCGTCAATCGATCGATCACTTGTTCATAGGTCATGACAACTTCCCTCCCGGAAGTCGGTAATATTTCATTCGGCTTTGTTCCATGCCGCGACGATATCCGGCATCATGTAAAGCGAGCCGGTGACGAGCACATCGTGGCCGTCCTTGCGAAGCGCCTTGATCTTCGCAACAGCGTCGACGAACGAATCGGCGACCTCGACGGGCTTCTCGAATCTGCGCAGGAAATCCGCGAGATCGCAGGCTTTGAGCGCGCGGCTGTTCGGAGGTGTCAGGCAGACAAATCCTTCCGCGTAGTTCTGAAGCATCTCATACATCGCGGGATAATCCTTGTCGGCGAGAACACCGGTGACGATATAGTATTTGCGGTCACCCGAGTATGCCTGGAGCGAGCGGCACAGTGTGTCCACGCCGTCAGGGTTGTGACCGCCGTCGAAGATCAGCGCAGGATCGGTCTTGCGCACGTCGAAACGGTACGGCAGGGACGCGGAACGGATGCCGGCCTCCATCGCAAAATCATCGATGTCGAGGGCTTTGCCGTTGAAGGTCATTCCGCACAGAACTTCGATGGCTTTCTGCGCCGTGGCGATATTATTTTTCTGATAATCCGCGATCATCGCACGATCCGTCGGGAAGAACCCTTCGTCCGCGATGGACGCGACATACATCTCATGACGGTTCTGCTTGCACCACTGTGCTGCGGCTTCGGTGACGATCGGAAGGTTCACACCGACAACGATCGGTTCATCGGGGCCGGCGATCCCGAGCTTTTCGCAGGTGATCGCTTCCACCGTGCTGCCGAGATACTGGACATGATCCAGTCCTACTTTCGTGAGCACCGTAAGGCAGCCCTGGCCGACGTTGGTTGCGTCATTGGCTCCGCCCATTCCGGCCTCGAGCACCGTAAAATCGCAGTTCTCCATCTTGAACAGGAGCAACGCGACACAAACTGCACGCTCGAATTCCGTCGGATAATGCTCATCCTTTTTTGGGTCGTTACTGACATCGACGGAACGCAGCGCGGACTTCAGCGTCTCCACGGAAGCCGTGAACTGGGAATCCGTGATCGGCTTTCCGTCCAGCCGGAAATAATCCGTGACACCGTGCAGCGCGGGGGAAAGCATCGTTCCAACATGGTATCCCGCGGCCACGAGCACGTTGGTGATCATCGTGGCTGTGGATCCCTTGCCGTTCGTGCCGACAACGTGAATGATGTTCTGCGTCGCTTCCGGATGCTTCAGAAGACCGAGGCATTCGTTGATGCGCTCCAGCCCGGGCTTGGATACGTTGGTATGCTCGTTACGAATAAAGTTAACTGCATCAGAATATCTCATAGACACCTCTTGCATTACGCTTCAGAAGTCAAACACCTCTCTCTACAGTGTATCGCATATGTCACAGGAATGCAACCTTGACTTCCTTTAAGCGCCTGATGTCCGACGGCGCTTGCGTAATTCTCTCACTCTCTCATCACGGCGTTGCCGTGTCGTTATCTTTCGTAAAATGACTGTATCATTATACAGCTTTCTGCGGATCACATGCAACATTTTCGTTGCGGCCGCAGGAATCCGCCGTTTCCGAAACGGTCTCGACGGTATCTTCCGCTGCATCGGTCATCTCCGTAACGGAGTCTTCCGCTGTCTTTTCGGATTTGTCATCCGTCTTAACCGGCACAGACCAGATTCCCGAAGTATACAACAGTCTCTTGAAATTGCCGGCGTATTTTTGGCGGATCAGGAGCATGATCATGATCTCTACGATACAACAGATCGTGGAAGTCGTCGCCGAAGGAGCCGCTGTCGCGAACGTGATGGGTGTTCCTGTGTAGTCAAAGCGAACCTTGATGGAAATGATGTTCAGAAGGAAGGTACAGATGACTGCGGAAGCAACGATATTTTTCGTGTTCAGCTTCTTGTACAGGATCAGACCCGCAATGAGTCCCTGAAGGAACCGGATCACGGTGATCCCGGGGATCATGCTTCCGCTGTAAAACGCGTAAGCTCCCAGAATATCGGTGATCGCGGCGATCGGACCGCCGATAATTCCGAGGGTGAACCCGCAGATCGCACGGATCAGGAAGGTCAGTGCAATTCTCCAGGCGGTACCAAACGTGATCGACAGGTAATACTCGGTTACGAACTCCAGCGCGATAAATACGCCGGAAAGCGTGATGATGCGGATCGTCCGGCTCTGTGCGCTTCGAGTGTTGATTGCTGTTTCTTTTTTTGCCATAAAAAAATCTCCTTTCTGTCCCGTGATAACGCTACGAAAAGGAGATTCCTTAAGGTAGCAGCGGGATGCAGACTGAAAACCGCAAGCTGTTGGGCTTTTCGTTCCGGCGGCAACTCCCCGTCCCCCGGACACTTAACGCTTTCAATCTTACTCTGCCTGTCATTCTTAAATACAAAAGAGCTGCCGGTTCGCGACAGCTCTGATGTTTCGAATTACTTACGAATACCGAGCTTTGCAATAAGGGCACGATATGCGTTGATATCCTTTGCCTTGAGATAGTCAAGAAGACCTCTTCTGTGACCTACCATCATGTAAAGGCCTCTGCGGGAATGATTGTCCTGCTTGTTGTTCTTCAGATGCTCGGTGAGCTCGTCGATACGAGCGGAAAGAAGAGCGATCTGTACCTCAGGCGAACCGGTGTCCGCAGGTGTCTTGCCGTACTCTGCAATGATTGCAGCTTTCTTTTCCTTGCTGATCATGTGTTGATCCTCCGTAAAATATTATTATAACCGCCAAAATCTGAGCCATGGTCGGAGAATCCGATGACTAAGACTCGGCTGACTTCGCTACTATACCACAGTTCATCACAAATGTAAACCGTCAAATTCCATCATTTTTCTTCGGAAAATGAGTTTCCTTTGTGACAGACGTACAATCCGTGCCGATCAAGCCTTTCTGCGCGCCTCAACATCCCTCTTCAGCTGCTCCGTGAGCTCCGCGAGGGACGAAAAAGTCTGCTGGTCCCGCATTTTCCGCAGGAAGAATACGGTCGCTGTCTCACCGTACACATCGCCGGAGAAATCGAGTATATGAGTCTCAACAGTGATCCTGCGCTCTCCGTCCCGGTTGACCGTCGGATTGTCACCGATGTTGGTCACGGACGCGTAAACGCTGCCCGCAATCTTCGTCTCGGTCATATATACACCGATGGGCGGCAGAAGTTTTGTCTCCTGCGGGATCAGATTGATGGTCGGGAATGAAATGGTCCGTCCGATCTCTCGTCCGTGACGGATCGTTCCCGAGACAAAATAGTTATATCCGAGCAGCCGGTTGAGCTCCGGAAGGTCGCCGAGCGAAAGCAGTCCGCGAAGCCGTGTGCTTGAGACTACGCTTCCGTCCTCCTCAGCCATCGGAACGATATCACAGGCGATCCCGTGCTGACCGCAAAGGGCCGACATGTCTTCCGCTTCTCCGGCGCGGTCGCGGCCGAACCGGAAATTCTCGCCGATCACAACGTGGGCAGCCGAAAGCTGCGAAGCAAGGATCCGCGAAACGAATTCCTCCGGGGAAAGATTGCGGATATCCTCGGTCAGCGAAAGAACGATCATTCTCTCTATTCCGATATGTTCCGCGAGCATGCGCGTGTCTTCTTCCGTGAGAAGCTCCTCGGAACCCGGGATGCTCACGATTAGCACCGTGATCGGAAGTCCGGTTTCCTTCATCCGCTCGAGAAGGCGCTTGTGACCGCAGTGGAAACCGTCGAATTTGCCGATGGTCACGCAACACGGGCCCGGAAGTCTCAATTCCGTTGAATAGTCATAGAACTCCAAAAGAATTCATCATCCTTTCTGCATGCGGTTGCGCTCATTGTCAACCTCATGGTACATCTGAAGCGGAACATAATGTCCGCCTTTCTTTCTGTAGATCGCGTAAAACTCTCCGCCCATGTAGACGCGGATGGTCTTCTCCTCCTGTTCGCCGAGAAGATTCTCGTAGACGCCGAACCGGTCGCGGACAGGATCATTTTCCATGGGGGTGAGCCATTCCGGTTCGAGGTGGTTGCCGTTCGCGATGTATTTGCGGTATTCCTCCGACAGATCCATCGGCCGGCTGCCGAGGTACAGCGCGTCGATCGGGATCAGAAGATCCGCGATCCTCTGCTCTCGCATTGCCGTACGGATCTCGTCGATGGTCTTTCCGAGTTCGATCCGGAAGCGTCCGCTGGCAGTGCGTGTCAGCGCGGTCATGCAGGAGCCGCAGCCGAGTTTCTCGCCGAGATCATTGCAGATCGTGCGGATATATGTGCCCTTCTGGCACAGTACGCGGATCACATACTCGCCTGTCGAGGGCTCGAAGGAGATTAGTTCGGTCTCATAGATGTTGACGGTCTTCTCGGATCTCTCCACGGTTATCCCGCGCCTCGCGAGATCCACAAGCTTAACGCCGTCGATCTTTCTCGCCGAGTACATCGGTGTCAGTTGCCGGATCGGTCCGTGAAATCCGGAGAGCGCAGCCTCAAACTGCTCTCTCGACACATCGAACGGCCGCTCGGCGAGGATCTGACCGTAAATGTCCTGGGTGTCCGTCGTGATACCGAGCCGACCATGGGCTATGTACTCCTTTTTCTGGACCATCAGCGGATCGCAAAGCTTGGTCGCAAAACCGACGCACACCGGAAGAACGCCCTCCGCCTCGGGGTCGAGCGTGCCGGTATGTCCGATCTTTTTCGTTCCCAGGATTCCCCGAAGCACCGCGATGGCGTCAAATGAGGTGTATCCCTTTTCCTTCTTTACGATCAAAACGCCGTCCATAGAACCTCGTACTCAGTATGTTTATAATTGCAGCATCACCATAGCGGAGATCTGCGTGAGAATGTCGTCGAAATCGCCGGTCACGTTGCAACCCGCGGCAAGCCGGTGTCCGCCTCCTCCGAAGGTCTCGCAGATGGACGCCACGTTGACGCCGGAGATCGCGCGAAGGCTGACTTTGTAAGTGTCAGGCTCGTCTTCTCTCGCGAACATCGCGACCTCGATTCCCTTGGTCAGGCGAAGCTGGTCGACGATTCCCTCGGTATCCTTGATCTGCGCGCCAAACTGCTCCATATCCTTCAGAGTGATCTTGGTTACGATCATTTTCCCGTCGAGAAGAAGCTTAGAATTCATGACCGCGTAACCGATCAGGCGGTTCTGAAGAAAGGTCTTCTGGTAGAATGTCTCGTCGATCATCTTCTGGGCGTTGACGCCTTTCGTGAGAAGCTTGCCGGCCACGTTCATCGTGTGCTCGCGGCACGCGGAATAGCGGAAAATGCCCGTGTCGTGGATGATGCCGAGATACAGCGCCTTGGCGATCTCGGTATCGATGCATTCTTCGTCGAGAATGTCGTAGAGCACTTCGCAGGTCGAACTCGAATCGGGAAGGATGACTCCGTCATCCGCAAAATGCGTGTTCGTCATGTGGTGATCGATGACATACGTCTTCTTCGCTTCGTGCACCATCTCGCGCGCGGCGGGGAAACGGTCCTCGCTGCTGCAGTCGAGAAGCACGAACAGGTCATAGGGCTCTTCGGGTTTTGTAAAAGTTGTGTCGATCTCGTTACAGCCGGAGATCACACAGAGATTTTCCGGCGGCTGTTCGAGATACAATCGGATCGTCTTCTCCGGATACTGTTCGCGAAGATAGAGATACAGCGCCATGCACGAGCCGACGCAGTCTCCGTCCGGATGAAGGTGGCCGGTGATACCGATGGTCTCAGCCGCCTCAACGATCTCAAAGAAAGCTTTGTTCATTGTCTGTACGTCCTTTTGTTGGAAATATTACTCTTCGGAACCTTCATCCGGCGCATTGTCGGAAGCCTCAACTTCAGCATCGTTGTCGCCGCTGTGGAGGGATTCGATCAAAGCGTCCATGCGCATGCCGTATTCAAGGGAATCGTCGTGCGCAAAATAAAGCTCCGGAGTATGACGCATATTAAGGTTCTTCGCAAGCATTGAGCGAAGAAACGGCGCGGCGTTCTTCAGGCCTGCGAAGGTGTCCTTCTTGATCTGCTCATCGCCGTAGACGCTGATGAAGACCTTTGCGGTCTTAAGGTCCGGTGCGACATAGACGTCCGTCACGCTCGTGAGCGGCGCGATGCGGGGATCCTTGACCTCATCGAGGATGAGGCGGCTCAACTCGCGCTTTACTTCGCGGCTCACACTTCTGTTTTTTGTACTGTTCTTTCTCATGGTTCACCTGTAAGAACGGGCCAGAGGCTGCCTCTGACCCGTCCGATCGTGTCGATTATGATCTTGCAACCTGCTGAAGGATATACAGCTCAACCTGGTCACCTTCCGCAATATCGTTGAACTTGTCAAAGAGGATACCGCACTCGTAACCTGCGGCAACTTCCTTAGCATCGTCCTTCATGCGCTTGAGGGAAGCAAGCTCGCCTTCGTAGATCTGCTCACCGTCACGGGTGATGCGGGCCTTGCAGTTGCGCTGTGCCTTACCGTCAAGGATGTAGGAACCTGCGATGGTACCGACGCCGCTCGCCTTGAAGATCTGGCGGATCTCAGCGTGGCCGATCACGGACTCTTCGTAAATCGGATCCAGCATACCCTTCATCGCTGCCTCAATGTCATCAATCGCATTGTAGA
The DNA here is from genome assembly GCA_045130455.1 of Lachnospiraceae bacterium. Classification (GTDB taxonomy): domain Bacteria; phylum Bacillota; class Clostridia; order Lachnospirales; family Lachnospiraceae; genus ISDg. The sequence continues at coordinate 12,935 of JBGUPV010000231.1, forward strand.
TGACGGAGTACAGACGGATGTCGACTTTCTCGCGCTCTGCCGTATCCTTCGCGGTATTGTCGGGCTTCACGTTGAAACCGATGATGATGGCGTTGGACGCACTAGCAAGAGTAACGTCGGACTCGTTGATGTTGCCGACACCTCCGTGGATGCAGTGAACCGCGATCTCATCGTTCGTGAGCTTAAGAAGCGACTGCTTTACAGCCTCGACGGAACCTGCAACGTCCGCCTTGACGATGATGTTGAGGTCCTTCATCTCGCCGGCCTGCATCTGGTCGTGCAGACTCTCCAGAGACAGTTTCTGCTTCGTCTCCGCAATGAGCTTCTCTTTGCTCTGTGCAATGTATGCTTCGGAAATGTTCTTTGCTTCCTTGTCGTTGTCGGTAGCGATCATCACGTCGCCCGCGTTCGGAACGCTGTTCAGACCGAGGATCTCGACAGGCATGGAAGGAGTTGCTTCCGTAACCTTCTCGCCCTGATCGTTGATCATGGCGCGGATCTTGCCGTAGGATGCTCCGATGGCAACGGTCTCGCCGACATGGAGCGTACCCTTCTGTACAAGAACGGTCGCAACCGGACCACGGCCCTTGTCCAGCTTGGCCTCGATCACGAGACCGCGGGCACGGCGGTTGGGATTTGCCTTGAGTTCGAGCACGTCGGCGCTCAGGAGGATCATTTCCAGAAGGTTCTCGATACCTTCGCCCTTCTTCGCGGAAACGCGGCAGGTAACGATGTCACCGCCCCACTCCTCGGAGACAAGACCCTGCTCGGAGAGCTCGGTAAGTACTCGGTCGGGGTTTGCACCTTCCTTGTCCATCTTGTTGATGGCAACAACGATCGCGACACCTGCAGCCTTTGCATGGTTGATCGCCTCGATCGTCTGCGGCATTACGCCGTCATCGGCAGCAACGACGAGCACGGCGATATCGGTCGCCATGGCGCCGCGCATACGCATCGCGGTAAATGCCTCGTGTCCGGGTGTGTCGAGAAACGTGATCTTTCTGCCGTTCTTTTCCACCATGTACGCACCGATGTGCTGCGTGATACCGCCGGCCTCCTTGGCTGCGACATGTGCGGAACGGATCGCGTCGAGGATGGAAGTCTTACCGTGGTCAACGTGACCCATGACGCAGACAACCGGAGGACGAACCTCGAGGGATTCCTCGGGATCCTCGGTGTCGGCCGTGAGAACCTCAACCATGTCGATGACTTCTTCCTTCTCGACGATGTAGTTGTATTCGAGCGCGATCTCCTCCGCTTCCTCGAAGGTGATCTCGGAGTTGATGTTGTACATCTTGCCTGCGAGGAAGAGCTTCTTGATGATCGCGGAAGCGTTCTGCTTCATCTTGTCCGCCAGTTCCTTGATGGTGATCATCTCGGGAATGGTGATGTTCTTGATCTCGTTCGGATCTTCTTCTTTCTTCGGCTCTACCTTGGGCATGATAAACGCGCCCTTACGGTTTGCGTCCTTCTTCGGAACCTGATTCTTGCGTCCGCCGCGCTTCTTGTCGTCATTATCGAAATCGCGGTTGTTGCGGTTCTTGTCGCGGTCGCGATTGTTGTAGTTGGCCGCGCGCTGCTCGCGGTTGATATCGCTCGCAAAATCAGCCTTGATGGAATTGCCCTGGCTGGAACGGTTGTCGTTTCTGCGAGGGAACGTGCGTCTCTCGCCGGAATCCTTGTCCTTGTCAAATGCCGGACCGCCGCCGTAACCGCCGCCGCGGTTGAAGCCGCCCTGTCCCTGCGCACCTGCGGGTCTGCGGAAGCCGCCCTGACCCTGGCCCTGACCGTCACGCGAGAACGGACGATTGTTGCCGTCGGGTCTGCGATTGCCGTAACCGCCGCCCTGCTGCGGGTTGCGGGGACGATCGCCGTAGGAACCGGATTGACCGTCACGGTAAGGTCTTCCGCCGGCCTGATCCTGACGGGGACGCGTGTAGGTGTGGATCCCGTCGGACGGTCTGCGGTCATTGTTGCCTGCGCCCTCTCTGGGACGCCGCTCAAAATTCTGTCTCTCCGAACCGCTTTCCGGTCTGGGCGTACGCTTTACGGCAGGCTTCGCCTCAGCTGCGGGAGCCTCCGTCTTCGGCTCGGCAGCAACTTCGGGTGCTGCAGCCGCGGGAGCTTCGGCAACCTTCTTCGGAGCATCTTCCACGGTCTCGGGAACAGCCTTGGTCTCCTCAACGGGAGCTGCGGGCTTTGTCTCGGGCTTCTGCGTCTCGCGGATCTCGCCTTCCTTGGTCGGTCTCTTCAGACGTCTTCCTTCCTCGTTGAAGATCGGACCGTCGTAAGGCTTGAGCTCGCCGCCTGCGGTACGGACAAAAAAGTCATTTCCCTTGCGGAGAACGGGGTTTTTGTCAGCATCGAAAAGCGTGCGCTTCGGTTCGAGCTTCTTGTGGTTTTCGTCATACAGAGGCCCGTTGTAAGCGGTGTAATTGCCGCCTTTGTCGATACTGTAGACAATGCCGTCCTTCTTAACGACGCGGTTGCCCTTGTCGTCATAGCGGGCGTGGGAACGCTTATCGTCTTCCTTGCGCTCAACAGGTCTGCGCTTTTTCTTACCGAAAAGCGTGATTGCGATCTTGACCTCGGGGTCCTCGTCGTTAATGGGAGTGCCCGCGCTCTTCACGTCATAGCCGTGCTCGCGCAGATACATCATCATTTCTTTGTAGGACGCGTCGATTTCTTTGCAAAGATCACCGATTTTGATTTCAGCCATTCGTTTGTTGTCCTCCGCTGTAAATAACTGGATAATGGTATTATTTTTCGTCTTTCGACGTTACATGTGTGCGTATGCTCGCCGCAAGACCGGGGTCCGTGACGGCCAGACACATTCGTTCTTTTTTGCCGATGGCATGACCGAGTGCCTCTTTCGTCGAGAACCTTACAAGTTCCGTCCCATAGTGAAATGTGATATGGGACAGATCCTCATAACTGTTCTCGGAAGCATCCGAGGCGATGATCACCAGACAGGCTTTGCCGCTGCGGATCGCCTGCTCCACCGAAAAACTCCCGGAAACAACGGCGTGCGCACGTTGCGCAAGTCCGATCATCGAAAGCGCTTTTGCTTCATTCATCAGAAAGCTCCTTCGTCAGTCGTTCGTAAATCTCCTCGGGCACTTCCACTCCGAGCGAGCGTTCGATCGCCTTGGAACGGATCGCTTTTGCAAGGCATTCCTTCGACCGGCAAACATAAGCGCCGCGGCCGTTCTTCTTGCCTGTTACGTCAAGTTCGATCGTGTCCTCCGGCGTGTGGATGACACGGATCATCTCCTTCTTCGGCTTGCTTTCTCCGCATCCGCTGCAGCGGCGCAGAGGTATCTTTTTCTTGATCATTCGAAATCCTCATTTGCGGTTTCCGCAGCCTGCGACTCGCTCTTGATATCGATCTTGTATCCGGTGAGACGCGCTGCAAGGCGGGCGTTCTGGCCCTTGCTGCCGATGGCAAGCGTGAGCTCCTCGTCGGGAACGATAACGTTGGCGAGACGCTCCTCCTCATTGACCACGACCGAGATAACCTCGGCGGGCGAAAGGGCGTTTGCGATCAGCTGTGCCGGGTTGTCGCTCCAGTTGATGATGTCGATCTTCTCTCCGTTGAGCTCGTCGACAACGGCGTTGACACGGCTTCCGTTCACACCGACACATGCACCTACGGCGTCAACCTTGGGATCGTTGGAGTAAACGGCCATCTTGGTTCTCTTGCCGGCTTCGCGAGACAGAGCCTTGATCTCAACGGTACCGTCCGCAACCTCGGAAACCTCGTTCTCGAAGAAACGCTTTACAAGCTCGGGATGGGTGCGGGATACGATGACACGCGGTCCCTTGGCCATATCCTTGACTTCCACTACGTAAACCTTCACGCGGTCGCCGGTGCGGAATACCTCACCGGGGATCTGCTCGGAGTCGATCAGAGAAGCATCGAGCTTGCCGAGGCTGATGATGACATTTTTCTTGGAGTACTTCTGAACGATACCGGTGACAACTTCCTTCTCCTTGTCACAGTACTGTCCGAACAGTGCCTTACGCTCCTCCTCGCGGAGTTTCTGCACGATCACCTGCTTTGCCTTGCCGGCAGCGATACGGCCGAAGTTCTTGGTCATGACCTCGATGCTGATGGTGTCGCCGAGCGCAACGTCAGCGAGAGGATTGACGGCCTTCGCCTCCTCAAGCGTGAACTCGGTGTCGGGATCGAGAACTTCCTCTACGATCTTCATATCGCGGTATACATTGTACTCGCCGGTCTCGGGATCGATGTGAACGCGGATGTTCTCGCTCTTTCCGTATTCGTCCTTGCATGCCGCGAGGAGCGAATCCTCGATCGCCTGAAGCAGTATCGTCTTGCTGATGCCTCTCTCCTTCTCGATGAGATCGAGAGCGGTGATCAGCTCTTTAAAATCTTCCTTCTTGATTTCCTCCGCCGTCTTCTTAACAGCCTTCTTTTTCATGATTGACCTCCTTATTCTGTTTACGATGCTTTGTATTACTCGACAAATGATTGCCGTATCATGCTGATGTTCTTCTTCTCGACAACGATCTCCGTGCCCTCGTCGTCCACCGTGACGGTGTCGGCGTCGTAGCTCTTCAGGATCGCCGTGAGTTCCTTACGTCCGTCTACCGCGCGGTAGAAACGCAGGTCAATGGGTTTGCCGATGTTGCGGTCATAGTCTTTCTGTTTCTTGAGCGGCCTGGTAAGTCCAGGCGAACTGACTTCGAGAATGTACGCATCCTCGATGAAATCGTCCTCGTCAAGCTTGTCGCTGAACGCGCGGGATACGATCTCGCAGTCGTCGATCGTGATACCGCCTTCCTTGTCGATGTAGGCGCGAAGATACCAATTTCCGGCTTCCTTTACGTACTCGACATCCACCAGCTCAAAGTTGTGAGCCTCAAGGATCGGAAGCAGAAGCGCCGTCGCTCTCTCTTCGTATTGTCTGCTTGCAGCCATGTTTCCTCCGGACCGAAGTGCGGTCCAAACATAAAGTAAGAGTGGGTCGCGCAAGACCCACTCTCCAACTTAACATCTGATTACTCTGCAATACTACCATCGCTTTTCGGAAAATGCAAGCTTTTTTTTCGAAAAGGGTTCATTTTTCGATCAGGACTGCGAAGTTTCCGCATTCTCCTGTTCCGCGAGGGCGTTCTTCGCGTCCTTGCGGTCGCGGACCTTCTTGCCGACGATCACGCCGACGACCGCGCACAACCCGTATACGATAAATAATCCGAACTCACGTAAAAACTCAAGAATAAAACCCATGATAACCTCCCGCTCAGGACTTACGCCGGTTGGCGAGTTCCTTGACGATATCGTTCCAGTCGACATCGCACTCCACCATGAGAACCATGAGGTGGTACATATAGTCGGCGATCTCGTACTTCAGTTCCTCCGCGTCGGGGTTCTTGGCTGCGATCGTGATCTCCGTAGCCTCCTCACCGCACTTCTTCAGGATCTTGTCGATGCCCTTCTCGAAGAGGTAGTTGGTGTACGAGCCTTCCTTCGGGTTGACCTTGCGGTCCATGATGATGTTGTAATCTTCCGTGAGCACCGTGAGCGGATTGAAGTCCGCGTACTCCTTCTTGCACAGCTCCGTGAAGAAGCAGGAAGGATTGCCTGTGTGGCACGCCACGCCGAGCTGGTGCACCTTCGCGAGAAGCGTGTCGTTGTCGCAGTCGATGCGCATTTCCTTGACAAACTGATAGTGGCCGGACGTCTCGCCCTTCACCCAGAGTTCGCCGCGGCTTCTCGACCAGTACGTCATGCGGCCGGTCTCAATGGTCTTCTCAAACGCTTCCTTGTTCATGTAAGCGACCATCAGAACCTGAAGCGTGCGGTAATCCTGAACGACTACCGGGATCAGTCCGTGTTCGTCGGTCTTCATATCCTCAAAGCGGACCGATGATTCAAGACACTTGGTCTCGAGGCCGGAAGCCTTCAGCGCCTGCTTTACCTTGAGAATGTTCTTGCCTTCATAGTAGTTCGTCGCGACGCCGAAGCAGTTCGGAAGCGACAGAAGCGTCTCAATGTCGTTGCGGACCAGACTGTCGCGAACGATCACGGGAAGCGGACAACGCTCAAGAATGCGGTTCATCGCGCCGGAGACCGTCACATGCTTGATCAGGAACTTCGCAACGCCAAGATCCTTGAGCTCCTCAAGAAGCTTCTCACTCTCGTACACATGCTCGGGCTTCTCGATGTCGGCGTTGAACTCGACAACGACCTTGTCGCGGCCGAAGCGGTCGATCGCCTTGCGTACTTCCTCCTTGGGGAAGCTGTACTCATACGGCACAACGACGTACGAAGCGCCCGTGTAAAGAGCCTTCTTGATATCCTCAAAACGGTTTACGTGGCATCCGAGATACAGCGGGATGTCCACTTTCTTAAGCAACAGCTTGACCATCTGCAGAAAATGCATCTGCGTCGTCTCGTTGTCGTCGTAGTTGTAGATATACAGGCCGTCGGCACCGTTCTGCTCGTAGCTCATCGCGAGCTCGAGGACCGAAGCCGAGAACGCATTTTCCGCGTTGATATAGGCAATGATATTTTTCTCCATCGATTACTCCCTCAAATCGTTCCTTTTGTGGAAAGCACGCCCTGCACTCTCTCATCGATGCGGGTCGCCATGTCAAGCGCCTTGGCAAACGCCTTGAACATCGCTTCGAGAATGTGATGATTGTTTCCTCCGGAGAGCATGCGGATGTGCAGGTTCATGCCTGCGCTGTACGAGATCGCGTAGAAAAACTCGCGCGCCGTCTCGACATCCATCTCACCGAGCCGGTCGACCGTCGTGTCGACGTCGTACGAAAAATAAGGCCGGCCGGAAAGATCCAGCGAACAGAGCATCAGCGTCTCATCCATCGGAAGGATAAAGAAACCGTACCGTGCGATACCGCTCTTGTCGCCGAGCGCTTCCTTGATGGCGCTGCCGATCACGATACCGACATCCTCGACCGTGTGATGCGAATCAACCTCGAGATCTCCGTTGGCCTTCAGTTCGAGATCAAACAGGCCGTGCTTCGTAAAGCCGGCGAGCATGTGATCGAAGAATCCGATGCCGGTGTTGATCTCATAGGTTCCGTTGCCGTCGATGTTCAACTTGGCGTAGATCGTCGTCTCTTTCGTCTGGCGCGTTACCGTTGCGATTCTCTCCATACGTGACTCCTTTTCTTTTGTGCGTTTCCGGGATATCTACAGAGTATACCAAAGAAACGCATTTGTCTATGTCAAACTTTTACGATCAATCGTTTTCATCTTCAAAACGGACCGCGATCGAGTTTGCATGCGCCGTAAGGCCCTCGGCCTCGGCAAATGTGATGACCTTCTTGTAGACCGGCTTGAGCGCCTCACGGGAATAGCTGATGATGCTGCTTCTCTTGATGAAGTCATCGACGCTGAGAGGCGAGAAGAAACGTGCCGTTCCGTTGGTGGGAAGGATGTGGTCGGGTCCCGCGTAATAGTCGCCCAGCGGTTCGCTGGAGTACTCGCCGAGGAAAATGGCGCCGGCGTTGCGGATGCCCGTCATCGTATCCCAGGGATCCTTCGTCAGGATCTCAAGGTGCTCGGACGCGATCTCATTGGCCGCGTCAACGGCGTCCTTCATGGACTCCGCAACGAAGATGCAGCCGTAGTTCGCGAGAGAATTTCGGATCGTCGTCTCGCGGGAAAGTTTCTTCGTGAAATTCTCTACTTCCTCGCTGATCTTCTCCGCAAGCTCGCGGCTTGTGGTGACGCAGATCGCGGAAGCCATATCGTCGTGCTCGGCCTGGCTCAGCAGATCGGCCGCGACAAAGCGGGGATTTGCGGTCTCGTCGGCAAGGACGAGGACTTCACTCGGACCCGCGATGGAATCGATGCCGACGCTGCCGTATACGGCTTTCTTCGCAAGTGCAACGAAGATGTTGCCGGGACCCACGATCTTGTCAACGCGGGGAATGCTCTCGGTACCGTAGGCAAGGGCAGCGATGGCCTGTGCTCCGCCGACCTTCGCGATGCGCGTTACGCCGGCTTCGACAGCCGCAACCACGGACGCGGGATTGAGCGCTCCGCCTTTCTGCGGCGGCGTCACCATGATGATCTCGGGTACGCCTGCAACCTTCGCGGGAATGATGTTCATGAGAACGCTGGAGGAAAGAACGGCACGGCCGCCGGGCACATAGACGCCGACCTTCTGGATCGGAGTCACGCGGACACCGAGGATGATGCCTTCTTTCGTGTCAAACCAGCTGTTTCTCTTCTGCTTCTCATGGAATTCGCGGATGTTGGCCGCGGAGTCGCGGATCACGGAAAGGAGTTCGGTATCGATGGCCGCGTAAGCCTCATCGATCTCTTCCTGTGTCACCCAGAGGGTTTCGGGCGTGATCTTCACGTGATCGAATATCTCGGTGAAGCCGAACAGGGACTCGTCTCCCTGGGCTTTCACCGCATTTACGATATCATTGACGGTGCGCTGCTGGTCCGTGAACGCGTTGGTGCTTCGCTTTGCAAGCGTGTCCAGCAACTCCTGTTTTGTCTGGCTGTTCAGATTGACGATCTTCATGGTAACCTCCGATTATGCGAGAACTTTGCGGACATCCGCGATCAGTTTCTGGATCCGCTCCTGTTCCATCTTCATGCTGACCTGGTTGACGACCATGCGCGCCGAGAAAGGTACGATCTCCTGAAGGACATCGAGTCCGTTCTCGCGGAGCGTCGATCCGGTCTCCACGATGTCGACGATGACTTCGCTGAGTCCGACGATAGGCGCAAGTTCGATGGAACCACTGAGCTTGATGATCTCAACGGTCTGATGGAGGACATTCGTAAAATAATCCTTTGCGATGTTCGGATATTTGGTCGCGACGCGGATGCGTCTTCCGCTCCCAAGCAACGCCGCGGCTTCCTTCGGCCCGGCCACGCACATGCGGCAGCGTCCGAATCCGAAATCGATCACTTCGTAGAGCTTGCGACCCTCCTCGAGGATCGTGTCCTTGCCGACGATACCGATGTCGGCGGCACCGTACTCCACGTACGTCGGAACGTCACCTGCCTTCGCGAGGAAGAACTTCATCTTGAGGTCTTCGTTCGTGAAGATCAGCTTGCGGGTGTCGGGATCTTTCATCTCATCGCAGGTGATCCCTGCTTTTTCCAACGTTTCCATCGCCTTCTTGGCGAGGCGCCCTTTGGCGAGCGCGACGGTTAAATATTCCATACGGTAATTCCTTCCTGCTCGGCATAAGCTTTGATCTTCGCCGCTTCCGCAGCGTCATCGGCAAAACTTACGGAGACGACTTTTCCTTCGGAACGCATGCGGATCGCTTCCGCGACTGCCTGCTCCGTCTTCTCTGCGCTGCTGATGATCAGATGTCGCTCTTCCTCACGTTTCGGAAGAAGGTTCTGACGCTCGAGAGCGAGCATGAGGTTGTCGATGGTCACGGACATTCCGATCGCCGGCATCGCCTCGCCGAACTGCTCCGCAAGGTTGTCATAACGGCCGCCCGAGGCAATGGCCTCGCCGGTGCCGTGGGTGATCGCGCGGAAAATGATGCCCGTGTAGTAGCGGTATTTGCTGAGCATTCCGAGATCAAAGGAAACGTAACGCTCGACGCCGTAAAGGCGAAGAAGTTTCGCGATCTGCTGCAGCCGGTCGATAGCCGCGAGTGCCGCGGTGTTGTCCGTAAGACTTGCCGCTCTCGTCAGAATATCCTCGCCGCCGAAGAGTTCGGGGATCGCGAGAATAAGTTCACGGTTCTTTCCTTCGATGCTGCGCTCGGTCAGGAAATCCGAGATACCGAACAGATTCTTGCCCTTGACTCTCTTACGAAGTTCTTCCTCGTCCTCCGCGGAGATCCCGCAGGAAGTAACAACGGAACGGAAGAAACCGGCATTGCCGATCTCAATCTGGAACTCCGTAAGGCCGGCGCGCTTTAAGCATTCCACTGTGAGAGCGATGACTTCTGCGTCCGCGGCTGCGGAATCATCACCGAAAAGCTCAACGCCGGACTGCGTCGTCTCCTTCAGGCGAAGCTGATAGCCGGAATTGTTGATGAACGTGCTGCCGGTGTAAAAGAGCCGGATCGGCACGGGGCGATTCTTAAAATACGTGACCGCGCTTCTCGCGATGGAAGGGGTCATATCAGGGCGAAGCACAAGCGTGTTGCCGTCGCGGTCGATGAATTTGTACATATCCTTCGAGGGAACGGTTCCTCTCTCACTGGAAAATACGTCGAAATACTCGAACGAAGGCGACTGGATCTCCTCGTAGCCGTAAGTCTTCATGCAGCCGCTGATCGCGGAAACGATCTGTGTCATCTCGGACTTTTCATTACCGTAGATATCGCGAACGCCTTCGGGTGTGTGTAATAACGGGATCATAATATACCTCAATGCACTTTAGTGCGTTAACTTGTTACCATGTTAGCAAATTAGCATGATGCCACGAATTATACCTGCCGCAACATCGATTGTCAACACCGAATTTACATTTTTTTATTTTCCTCGAGTTCGTCCCTGTAATCGAGGTAATCGTTGACGAATTCCAGGTAATTGATGAACGGTTCGCTCGGCATATCATAGAGAAAGCGCTCGTTGAGTTCTTCGAAACGGATGCTCTTGCGCTCACCGGTCTTCTTCCGGCCGTCTCCGCCGCTTCTGTCCATAAAGCCGGCAAGTTCCTGACAGTTCATGAAGTACAGTTGCTCGCGGTGCCGGTAGTAGATCAACAGAAACGCGATACCGCCCTGCTTTTCGAACTCTTTCATATATTCGAACTGGTGCTCATGAATGTTGGCCAAGGCGAAAGTGTCTGCAGTGCACTCCTTACAGTCGAAGCAGATCGCGATCCCCTGCGCGAGTCCGATATAATCGACGGTACTCTTGCGGTCAAAATACGCAAGAGTAATATGGCGCTCGGAGCGGTCAATGTCGATCGGCGTGATCGGCGTCGGGATCTTCTGAACAAGCGCGGTGCCTCTTTCACGGTACACGAGGTTCGTGCGGTTGATGAGATCCTCAAACAGGGAGCCCCGCAGACCGCGGGATTTCCAGGTAGCCATAGACGCCCTCCTCCTTCAGCGGAAACTCTCCGCGAACAATCTCTTCAAACGTCTCGGGGACGATGCCTGTGATGATCTCGTCGGCCAGGTCCTCAAGCCCGTTCGGAACTTCCTTGGGAAACGCGTATGCGTACGCGAACAGCTGCTGTCCGTGCAGATGGTATTTGGTGCGGTATCTTGCGATCGCCGTCGCGTCGTCCGCGAGATATTTCGGGTCTCCCAGAACCGGAAATCCGAGAAATTGCATGACGCTGCGGATCTGATGGGATTTGCCGGTGTCAAGCCGGACGCGCACCAGCGAGACTCTGCCGTTTGATATGACCGGCGCGATCCCCGTGCGAACGGGCGCCGAGTCGGGCGACATCGGCGTTTGCGTAACGGTCACGATGTTCCGCTCCTCGTCCTTTGTCAGATACAGCTCGCTCTCGACACTTTTTGTCATGTTGCCGAGAACGATTGCAAAATAATACTTCTCAAACAGTCTCTTCCGAAGAGCCTCAGCCATGCCACGGGAACCTGCGGCCGTCTTGGCAAACCACAGGATGCCGGCAGTGTTTCGGTCAAGCCGGTTGCAGATGCCCGGCTTAAAGGAACGGAGCGATTCCGCGGTAAGGTCTCCGCGGTCGGCCATATATTGCAGCATCTGTTCATTGATGGAGGTCAGACCGCTTGCGTCTTTCTGGGAAAGAACACCGACCGGCTTATATACGGCAATGAGATTGTCGTCTTTGTACACGATCTGCTCTTCGTCGATCTTGCGAAGGGCAAATACGGGAACTCC
>JBGUPV010000232.1:0-2866 GCA_045130455.1 Lachnospiraceae bacterium
CAAAACGGTTTGCAAAAAAAGAAACGAGTCGATCTATTGAATAACCAACGGCGTGGGTGGTTCAAAAAGATGCGAAAAGGCGTGATCCTGTGGGCCCTTGTATTCTTGTGTTTGACAGTAGCAGGTTGCGCGGAAAAAAGAAATGCCAACCTTTTGAACGGCGAACATGAGGTTGTGTCTCCGATCGAGTCGGCTACCCCGACGCACAAGGTAACGGTCAGCGCAACGCCGACTGTGAGCCCAACGCCCACGGCAGGTGCAACTCCGACGTCGGAAGCGACGATAACAGCAGGTCCGACCGAGACACCCGCGTCCCCGACGTTAACGCCCGAGCCGACAGATACTGTCAAGCCAACCCCGACGGAGACGGTCAAACCGACCCCGACTGAAGCACCAACCCCAACGGAGACGGTCAAACCGACACCGACTGCAGCGCCGACCCCGACCGAAACTGTCAAGCCGACACCAACCGAGTCGGTGGGCGAAGCCAAGCTTGTGGTGATCGACGCCGGGCATCAGCGCAAGGGCAACAATGACAAGGAGCCGGACGGACCGGGGTCGTCGACGATGAAGGCGAAGGTCAGCTCCGGGACGACGGGGCATTTTACGGGGATCCCCGAGTACGAGCTGAATCTGATCGTTGCTAAGAAACTGGAGGCAATCCTGCTTGAGCGCGGTTACCGAGTGATCATGGTCCGCGACACGCACGACGTTGATATCAGCAACAGCGAGAGAGCGGAGGTCGCCAACCGGGCAGGGGCGGACGCATTTGTCCGGATCCACGCGAACGCCAACGACAACAGCGAGGTGAACGGCGCGGAGACTCTCTGCCAGACGGAGAATAATCCGTACAACGCCGCGCTGTACAAGCAGAGTCGCCGTCTGTCCGAGGCGGTGCTCGATGCATTGTGCGCGGAGTGCGGGTGCAAGAAGAGACATGTCGTCGAGACGGACACCATGAGCGGGATCAACTGGTGCAGTGTGCCCGTGACGATCGTTGAGATGGGATTTATGACCAACGAGAAGGAAGATCGGCTCATGGCGACTGAGGAATACCGCGATAAACTGGCGAAAGGGATTGCCGACGGGATCGATGCATATTTTGCGGGCAATTGAACGACAGGAATACCGCGATAAACTGGCGAAAGGGATCGCCGACAGGATTGACGCGTATTTCTCCGGTGATTGAACGACAGGAATAGAACATAGACTCGTCGGAAGCGAGACGAAAAACGGGTAAAATCGCGAATTGTCTGAAAATACATGGTTCTACCGCGGTAGAATCTGACGAAAAACAGCCGCACGAATGCTTTTTTGACTTTGAAACTCCCTGACGGAGAGCATGGGTTTGAGCATTGACATTGGCATGGACACGAGTGCGGATGCGGGCATGGACATGAGCATGAGAACAGTCGTGGACACAAACGTGGACACGAGCATGGGCGTGAACATTGACATGGGCGTGGAAAAGAGCATGGTTTTGCTTGAATTTATGACTGAAATGTGCGATTATAGAGAGTAGCTTTTTACGGCATTTTCCCGCGCGAAACCGTAGCGGGCCGTGATCATAAAGAGAAAAGGAAGGTATCGGGATGGACAACAAGGTGATCCTTGCGGAAGGCAAGGCGGTATTGGGTATTGAGTTCGGTTCGACGAGAATTAAGGCGGTCGTGTCCGACGCGGCGGGCAACGTGCTCGCACAGGGCGGCCACGGCTGGGAAAACCGTTACGAGAACGGCGTGTGGACGTACACGGAGGATGATATCCGCGGCGGTCTGCAGGCCTGCTATGCGGATCTTCGCGCCAATGTGAAGGCTGAGTACGGGATCGAGATCACCGGCTTTGCGGCGATCGGAATTTCCGCGATGATGCACGGATATCTGGCATTTGACGAAAACGGCACGCTTCTGGCGCCGTTCCGCACCTGGAGAAATACGATCACTGAGGAGGCGGCACGCGAGCTGACCGCCGAATTCAACTATAATATTCCGCAGCGATGGAGCATTGCGCATCTGTATCAGGCAATGAAGAACGGCGAGCCACACGTGAAGAACATCGCATTTTTCACGACGCTGGCAGGTTGGGTTCATCGCTGGCTGACGGGCGAGAAAGTGCTCGGCGTCGGCGATGCTTCCGGCATGTTCCCGATCGACCCGAACACCGGTGATTACGATGCGAAAATGCTCGCGAAATTCGAGGTGCTTCCTCTTGCGAAGGAGATGTCTTGGACGCTCTCGGACATTCTTCCGAAAGTCCTCACGGCCGGCGAATGCGCGGGCAAACTGACGGCGGAAGGCGCGAAACTGCTGGATCCGAGCGGCAATCTGCAGGCGGGAATCCCGCTGTGCCCGCCGGAAGGCGACGCCGGAACCGGTATGGTGGCGACCAACAGCGTAGGCAAGCGTACGGGAAATATCTCGGCGGGAACCTCTGTATTTGCCATGGTCGTTCTTGAGAAGGAACTTTCGAAAGTATACCCGGAGATCGACCTTGTGACGACGCCGGACGGCGCTCTTGTCGGTATGGTACACTGCAACAACTGCACTTCGGATATCAATGCGTGGGTGAAGCTTTTTGCGGAAGTAGGCGAGAAGATGGGCGTTACGTTCGACATGGGCGAGCTGTTTACGAAGATGTACGGCATCGCGCTCGAGGGCGAGCCGGATTGCGGCGGACTTCTTTCCTATAATTTCCTTTCGGGCGAGCCTGTGGTCGGTGTTGCCAACAGCAGACTGGCGGTGATGCGCACGGCGGAGAGCCGTTTTACGCTCGCAAATTTCATGCGTATGAATCTATGCTCGGCGCTCGGTGCACTCAAGGTGGGACTCGATCTGATGCTCAAGGAAGAGGGTGTGAAGGTCGACCG
>JBGUPV010000233.1:0-4243 GCA_045130455.1 Lachnospiraceae bacterium
TTGTATTCCAACTTGAGCTGTCGCTCGAAGGTCTTTTCCTGCGTTACAGGATCGATCCGGTAACATTCCACCGTCAGCTCCTGCAGAAAAGGCACTGTTTCATTAAGGTTCCTCAGCGCCCAGATATTCGTCGGAGGTTCCTCAGCAGTAACCTGCACATTGAATGTCAGGTAGAATTTATCAGGGCGTCCATACCAACTCTCCCCGGTAACAGGATCTTTTTCCAACAGGAACGATTCCTCCGTTGCTTTGTGAAACCCGAGCGGGATCATGTTCTCTTCCTTAATGAATCCTCTGCATCCGACGCCGATGTCGCTGACCTCCGTTTCCATGCCTGCGAAATATCCTGTTTGCTCTATCACGCTTTCCAGATATTCTCCTGCCTTCTTACGGAACTCCTCCGCCTTGTAATCCGTACATCCGTCAGCGTAGTAGTATTTCTCCTCTCCGCCGCACTTGAAAACAAGATACGTGTAGATACTAGACTGATTATGCCACTCCTCGACGATCGTATATTCCGACTCTTTTATTCCGAAGTAATCCATCATGTCTTCCTTGAACCGGTCGCGCTGTTTCCGCAGGGCTTCGATCTTCGCATCATCTCTGTGAGCGCATGCATCAAACACCGCGGTAACCAGCCACACGAAAGCGACCGCCACCACAATACTACCGATTGCCAGGACAGCCCCGATACCTCTGAACACGATCTTTCGCGACATACCGTCGGACGGCATCTTGTCGATATAATCCTGGTTGTTCTCCGCCTTGCCGTTCTCCCAGTCATTTTTCGTTTCCATTCGAACCTCCCCCAACACATGTTGTTCCGATCATTATACCATAATTCAGTGCTTCGGGGAAGTCCGCAAAAAGAAAGGTTGCGATGATCGTCCGCCGATCACCGCAACCAGGATCATTTTTCTCTTGTACCGTTGAAAGATCAGTCGTTCTTCGGCTCCGTCTCAACCTCATCCAGATCGATCTCGGTCACGACCGGACGCTCCTCCTCGGGCTGAATGCCGAAGAGCGCCTCGAACTCCTCGCGTGTGATGCGCTCGCGCTCCAGAAGGAGGTCTGCGCACTTGTTCAGCACGTCGATGTGCTCGTGGATGATGCGTCTCGCTTCCTCGTAACACTCGTCTACGATGCGGCGGACTTCCTCATCGATCTTGTTGGCAACCGACTCGCTGTAACTCTTCGTGTGGCCGTAATCGCGGCCGATGAACACCTCATCCTCATCCACATCGTAGTTGACGGGACCGAGCACGTCGGAAAATCCGTATTTTGCGACCATCGCATGCGCGGTGCGCGTCGCCTGCTTGATATCCTGGCTCGCGCCCGTCGTGATGTCTTCGAAGACCGTCTCCTCCGCGACACGTCCGCCGAGGTCGACGATGATATGCTGCATCATCTGCCCGCGGGTCATGAACATCTCGTCCTCGCCGGGAAGCGGCATCGTGTAGCCGGCCGCTCCGTTGCCCGTCGGGATGATGGACACCGTGTAGACCGGGCCGACATCCGGGAGCACATGGAAGAGGATCGCGTGTCCCGCCTCGTGAAATGCGGTGATGCGCTTTTCCTTCTCGGAAATGATGCGGCTCTTCTTCTCCGTGCCGATGCCGACGCGGATCAGGGCGCGCTTCACGTCCTCGTAATTGATGAAACTGCGGTTGTCCGTAGCGGCGTTGATCGCGGCCTCGTTCATCAGGTTCTCCAGATCGGCTCCGGAGAAGCCTGCCGTCGAGCGCGCGATATGCTCGAGATTGACATCCTCGCTGAGCGGCTTGTTGCGCACATGTACCTTGAGGATCTCGAGACGTCCGCGGACGTCGGGCCTGCCGACAAGGACCTTTCGGTCGAAACGACCCGGGCGAAGGATCGCCGGATCGAGAATATCCACACGGTTCGTCGCGGCAAGCACGATGATCCCCTCGTTGACGCCGAAACCATCCATCTCGACAAGCAACTGGTTCAACGTCTGCTCGCGCTCGTCATGGCCGCCGCCGAGGCCTGCGCCGCGTCGGCGTGCTACAGCGTCGATCTCATCGATAAATACGATACAGGGCGCGTGCTTCTTCGCGGTGGCGAAGAGGTCGCGGACGCGGGATGCGCCGACACCGACGAACATCTCGACGAAGTCCGAACCGGAGATGGAGAAGAAAGGAACTCCCGCCTCGCCGGCCACCGCCTTTGCAAGGAGCGTCTTACCGGTTCCGGGCGGGCCCTCCATCAGGATACCCTTCGGAATACGCGCTCCCACGCGGATGAACTGCTTCGGATTCGCAAGGAAGGTGACAACTTCCTGAAGCTCTTCCTTCTCCTCCTGCAGACCCGCGACATCTTTAAATGTAATCTCATTGTTCTTGCCGTCGGTCATCTGCGCACGGCTGCGGCCGAAGTTCATAACCTGCGAGCTGCCGCCGCCTCCGCCGAGGGAATGCCCGAGCACGAAGAACACCAGGATCACCGCCACCAGAATGATCAGGTACGGGAACACCAGAGTCCAGAACCAGCCGGGCTTATCGATCTTCTGTACGACAACATGGACGCCGTACGCCTCGGTCTCCGTCTGGATGACGTTGACGTCGTTCGTGTAGAAGAATTTCTCTTTGCCGTCCGTCGTCGTGACGTACACGGTACCGGTCGGCGTCTCCTCATTCGGCACGATCTCGATCTCGCGGATCGTCTTCGCCTCCAGATCTTTCAGATAATCGGCGTGCGTGTACGTAGACTGATTTTTCGTCGCCGCTGACGAATAGATGATCCCGACGATAAAGATCGCCAGGATAAGAAAGTAAAATGCGGCTCCACGCAAGGATCTTCCCTGTCTCACTTAAACCTCCCCATCCTCTCGGATGCTCAGCTTGCCGATGTACGGCAGCGCGCGATACTTCTGCGCATAATCCAATCCAAACCCCACAACAAATTCATCCGGGATCTCAAATCCCGTATAATCCACTTTGACGTCCGTCACACGGCGCGACGGCTTGTCCAAAAGCGTGCAAAGGCGCAGCGTCGCCGGCTGGCGGCTCTTGAGCATCTCCAGCAGAAACGCAAGCGTCCGGCCCGAATCCACAATATCCTCCACAACAATGACGTTCTGCCCGCGGATACTCTCATCGAGGTCCTTCACGATGCGCACGCGCCCGGAGCTCTCCGTGTCATCCCCGTAGCTGGACACCGACATAAAGTCAAGCTTGATCGGCAGATTGATGCGCTTCGCAAGCTCCGTCGTGAAAAATACGCTGCCCTTAAGGATGCAGACGAGCTTCAGCTCCTCTCCTTTGTAATCCGCAGTAATCTGGGAAGCCATCTCGCGAACTCTCGCAAGCAGGTCTTCCTCGGGAATCATCACGCTGACCGTCTCCACGTTAAATCCTCCTTATTTCACCGAAGAGTCTGTCCGCAGGCTCTCCGAACCGCACCCGGTGCCGTCCTCCCGAAGGATCTTTGCCTCCAGGATCCTCTTCGTTCCTTCCGTCACCCGCCATGCCTCGCTGCCGCGCACTCCGGCGATCCAAAGAACGTCCGGGGAATCCCCGGCACCGAGGATCGGAATGTCATCGCGGATCTCCGCGGGAACCTTGGCGTTGACGAGCAGATCCTGCACCGTCTGCGTGCGTCCGTCCGTGTCGATGGCGACGCGGTCTCCCGCACGGCGCCGCCGAACCGTGACAGCCTTGCCTATTTTATCATAATCAAACCATTTCGTACAATGATTTTTAGGAATTTTCATGCTTTCTTCAAGAAAGAACACCGACAGCGCGATCCCGTCGCCTCCCGGCCATCGCCACGGCACGTGCACGCCGTCCTTCAGCCGTTCTTCGGAAAATGAGCTCTCTTCCCCGGCACACTCCCTCTCGCCGCGGCCGCCGTCACTCTCCGGCTTCGGCTTCACCGCGCCGTAAGTACGCACAAGGGTCACTCCGTACGGCAGGCTTGCCTCTGCGGAAACCATTCCCCCGCACAGCCGCTCGATCATCGCAAGATGCTCCTCGGTGATGTCCTTCCGATGCCCGCACACGCGCTCCGCATATCGCAGCGCGACCTCCCGGCGAAGTGCTTTCGGAAGCCCGCAAAAGCCGGCGGTGTCCATCGCCGTGCCGGTAATGAGCCGCCCGCAGGCTTCCTCCGCCAGCGAATCGACAAGCTCCCACACATCCGCAAGGCGCCCGGCCGACTCGGCGATATGCTCGCCCGCCCGCGGATTGATCTCCGCGAGGATCGGCATGACACGGTTGCGAAT
>JBGUPV010000234.1:0-38373 GCA_045130455.1 Lachnospiraceae bacterium
AAGGTCGGTTCGACGGAGGACATCCGCCTGCGCGTGACGGTCATCAATGCGGACGGTACCGTTGCGTATGACAGCCAGGAAAATGCGGCAAGCCTCCCGAACCACGCGGACCACGAGGAAGTCGCGGAAGCGCTCAAAGACGGCAAGGGCGAGAGCAAGCGTTACTCGGAAACCCTGGGAAGAACGACGTACAACTACGCCGTCAGACTTGCGGACGGAAGGGTCCTCCGCGTGTCCCAGGAGTGCTTTACGGTGTGGCAGCTGACCATCCGTCTTCTGTATCCGATGGCGATCATGCTTGTTTTGGTACTCGTATTTTCCGGCGTGATCGCAGCGCGGATCAGCCGCAAGGTCACGGAGCCGATCAACGCGATCGATCCCGCCAACCCGGAGCTGCGCGACGCGTATCCCGAACTGCAGCCTCTCGTTCGCCGGATCCAGGCGCAGAACCGCCAGCTCTACGAGCAGATGAACGAACTCAAGGAGGAGCACAAGAAGCAGGATACGATGCGCCGCGAGTTCACGGCCAACGTGTCGCATGAGCTCAAGACGCCCCTCACGTCGATCTCCGGGTACGCCGAGATCCTCGGCGCGGGGATGGTGGAGGAGAAGGACGTCACGAGATTTGCCGGAAAGATCCACGACGAGGCGCAGCGCCTGATCACGCTTGTGGGCGACATCATCAAACTCTCGCAGCTCGATGACAAGGACGAGAAGATCCTCACGAACGAGCCGGTCGATCTGTACCGCGTGTCCGAGGAGATGATGTCCGTTCTCTCCGACGCGGCAGCGGCAAAGCATGTCAGCGTGTTCCTGTCGGGAACGCATGAGGTCATCAAGGGCTCGCCGCAGATCGTCGGCGAGATGGTATACAATCTGATCGACAACGCGATTAAGTACAACAACGAGAACGGCCGCGTTCAGGTTACGGTGGAGGAGGACGGCGACGGCGCGCTCCTGATCGTGCGCGACAACGGCATCGGCATTCCGCGCGCGGAGCTGCCTCGTGTTTTCGAGCGCTTCTACCGAGTGGACAAGAGCCACTCGAAGGAGATCGGCGGTACGGGCCTTGGTCTCTCCATCGTAAAGCACGGCGCCGCGTTCCACGGGGCTACCGTGCAGCTTGACAGCGAGCTCGGCATGGGCACGAAGATCACGATCCGTTTCCCAAAGGAGACCGTAAGTGATGATGCCGGAGCTGCCGGCGAAGAAACCGCAGAAGCGGAAGAGAGATCCGCGGAGGAATGATGGCAACGATCTTTATAATCGACGATGACGAAACGATCAACGAAATGCTCCGTACGGCACTGACCAAGCGGGGCTTTTCCGTTGTGCAGGCATTTTCCGGGACGGAGGCGCTGCTGGCGTTTCAGAAGGCGCAGCCCGACCTGGTGCTCCTCGACCTGGGGCTTCCGGGCCTGAGCGGCGAGGACGTTCTGCCGAAGCTCGGCAACGTGCCGGTGATCGTGCTGAGCGCACGTGCGTCCGCGCAGGACAAGGTGTCGCTGCTTCTCGGCGGCGCGGTGGACTACGTCACCAAACCCTTTGACCTTCATGAGCTTCTCGCACGCATCACGGTGCAGCTCCGCGGCAAGGGAAGTTCCGCGGATACGGAGGTTTACAGCATCGGCGATGTCACGCTTCACGCCGACACGCGCACGATCGTCGCGAACGGCGCGAGCGCGCAGCTGACCCGGACGGAAACCGCCATTTTCCGGCTGCTTATCCAGCGGCCCGGGCAGGTGGTGGCGAAGCCGACGATCCTCGACTGCATCAGTCATGACACGCCGGACTGCACCGAGGATTCCCTCAAGATCCATGTCCACAATCTGCGGCGGAAGCTGCAGTCCGTGACCGGCCGTGAGACGATCGAGGCGGTCTGGGGGATCGGATATCTTCTGAAACAGCAGGAAAATGAGAAATCTTAACCGAAAGATTCCCGGAACCTTAACCGTTTCCTTAACCATTTTGCGATATGCTCCTTTCAGAAACGAAGTTTGTTTCAGTATTTTCCTGAATGGGGGTTAACATATGGAATGTGTTCTGACAACCGAAGGGCTGCGAAAGACGTACCGCAATTTCAACGCCCTGAACGGTTTGAGCATGCATGTGCCGAAGGGTTCGATCTACGGTTTCGTCGGTCGGAACGGCGCAGGCAAGACGACATTGATCCGCCTGGCGTGCGGGCTTCAGTTCCCGACGAGCGGTGAGCTGACGCTGTACGGGGCGAAAAACACGGACGACTCGATCCACGCGGCGCGCAAGCGCATCGGCGCGGTCGTGGAGACACCGTCGATCTTCCCGACGATGACGGCGGAGGAGAATCTGAAGCACCAGTACCGGGTGCTCGGCCTGCCGAACTACGACGGCATCAAAGAACTCCTCGAGCTGGTCGGACTGGCGGATACCGGCAAAAAGAAGGCCGAGCAGTTTTCGCTCGGTATGCGGCAGCGTCTCGGCATCGCCATCGCGCTGTGCGGTCATCCCGATTTCATGATCCTCGACGAGCCGATCAACGGACTGGATCCGCAGGGTATCGTCGACATCCGCGAACTGATCCTCAAACTCAACCGTGAGCAGGGGATCACCATCCTGATCTCCAGCCACATTCTGGACGAACTTTCCCGCATCGCGACCCACTACGGGTTCATCGACGGAGGGCGGATCGTTCGGGAAATGAGCGCGGATGAGCTGACGGCCGCGTGCCGCAAATGCGTGAGCGTGCGGGTGACGGACCTGGATGCGCTGGTGCGGGAACTGGAGCGCCGCGGCACGGATTACACGGTCACGGGAACGGACAGCGCGGACATCTACGAGCAGCCGAACATCACGGAGCTTGCGCTGGCGCTTTGGAAGGAAAAGTGCGAGATCTTAACCTGCAAAGAGCATGACGAGAATCTGGAAGGCTTCTTCCTCTCGCTGGTGGGAGGTGAGAGCCATGCGTAATCTTGTGAGAACCGATTTTATGAGACTGCTGAAAACCAGATCATTTTACCTGTCGCTGTTCATCACGGCGGCAATCGTCTACCTTTGCATCATCTTCGGTTCCTCGAGCAGCGGGGAACCGGTGGGTGTTTCCGTAGGTAACACGCTGTGTTCCTTGGCGGTGCTTATGGTCCCGCTCGTTGTCAGCGGAGCGTACATGCTGTTTGTTTCCATGGAATTTTCCGGCGGCGCGATCCGCAACAAGCTGATCGTCGGCCATCGGAGAGAGAACGTGTATTTCTCGTGGAACCTGGTCGGAATGGCGGACGGGCTGATCCTGTCGGCGTTGACCTTCGGATCCGCTGCGCTTCTCATCGGGCTGTTCGGGGATACGACCGGTCTGGTCGCGAAAAATGTCATTGTCGCCTCGGTGATCGCCCTCTGCATGCTGATCTCCAAGCAGTGCATGAGCATCCTGATCTCCGTGGTCCTGCCGGGAGCAAAGGGAATGCTGTTCAACTATATCTTTACCTACGCTCTTTTGATGTTCTTCGTGATCATGTACGATGCCGCACCGGACAACAAGATCGTCGGTATTCTTTCGCGGTGCTTCCCTGAGGGGCAGGTCACGAGCCTGAATGTCAGCGTAATGCCCGACCGGCCGTGGCTGACGGTGCTGTGTGCGCTCGGATTTTCCGCGGTGTGCGTGATCCTCGGCGCGTATGTGTTTAAGAAGAAAGATCTGAGCTAAGGAAACGCTTCAATCGATAATAAGAAACGCTTTTGATATGATCGGAGGGAGGCGCTGCGGCGGGCGGCGTCTCCTTTGTGAGGTGAAAAAACATGTGGGATCTTGAAGAAATAATGGGCCGTTTGTTTGTTCCGATGCTGTCTCTGGCTGTGATCTTCCTGCTGCGATACTTGCTGTTGAAGAAGTCCGTACGCCAGGTCGCGGAGGATTTCTCCGCCAGGATGCGTGACGGCTCCGACGCGAGTATCGGTGCGCCGGACCGCGGTGCGGAACTGCGGCTGCTTGTGACGACGCTCAACCGGGAATTGCATGCTATGCGGCAGACGGAGCGGAAATGCGGCAAAAGTATTACTGACTTAAACCGCGCCGTGGCCAATCTCTCCCACGATCTCCGCACGCCGCTCACGGCGATCCGGGGATACCTGACGATGCTGTCGGAGACCGATGATCCGGCGGAGCGGGAGAAGTATATCAAGGTCCTCGGGGAACGCACCGAGGTTTTGCAGCAGCTCACGGAGGAACTCCTGCAGTACTCGGTCATCGTCTCGGATGATCACTCGGAGGAAACGGAGGAACTCTCGGTCAACGCGGTTCTTGCGGAGAGCATCGCGGGCGCTTATCCGATGCTCACGGAACGGGGGATCACGCCTGAGATCTCGATGCCGAAGAATCCGGTCATGCGCACGGCGAACCGAACGGAACTCTCGCGGATGTTCGCGAATCTCCTGACCAACGCCGTCCGTTACAGCGACGGCGATCTTTCGGTGACGCTTGCCGTTAACGGCGACGTGACTTTTGAAAATGCGGCTTCACGCCTGGATCCGGTGCTCGCGGGACAGCTCTTCGAGCGTTTCTTCACGGTGGAGACCGGTACGCGGGGCGTCGGCCTCGGGCTTTCCATCGTCCGCACCCTTGCGGAGCGCATGGGGGGAAGCGCGGAGGCAAGCTACGCGAACGGGCGATTGGCGATCACGGTACATTTGCCGGGCTAGAGACCGGGAGGGTCTCCTGCCCGTTTTTTGCGTGTCACGGCGAAGGTGTGATTGAGACATTTTCCGAAATGTGATACAATAACGGCGTTTCTATAAGCTTACTCGGAGGTTGTGTTATGTCTTTCAAACTTTCAGAGCTCTGTGCCTTCGGGCAGATCGTAATCCAGTGTCACGACAATCCGGACGCCGACGCGCTGGCGAGCGGCTTTGCGCTGCGTCGGTACCTTGCGGATCAGGGGATCGAGGCAAGATTTGTCTACGGCGGAGCGCATCCGATCACGAAGAGCAATCTGGTGCTGATGAACGAGAATCTCGAGATTAACTGCGAACATGTCGAGAACCTGGAGACGCCGGACCTTCTCGTCATGGTGGACTGCCAGTACGGGGAGAGCAACGTCACCGTGTTTCCCGCGAAAAATGTCGCCGTCATCGACCATCACCAGGTCTCCGGGACACTTCCCGGGATGAGCGAGGTGCGCAGCAACTACGGCTCGTGCGCGACTGTTCTCTACGAGATGCTCCGCGCCGAGGGAATTGACATCAACGCGGACCGCAACGTCGCCACGGCACTGTATTACGGGCTGATGACGGACACCGCGGATTTTACGGAGATCTCCCATCCGAGCGACCGAGATCTGCGCGACATCGCGAACTTCAACAAGTCCCTGATCACGCTCTTTAAGAATTCCAACCTCTCCATCGAGGAACTCCGGATCGCCGGGGATGCTCTGAAAAATACCATCGTCAACGAGGAGCGCGCTTACGGCATCGTCGAGGCAGGGCCGTGTGATTCCAACATTCTCGGGATCATCAGCGACATGTTCCTCGAGGTCGACGGTGTTCAGAGCTGCATCGTGTACAACATCCTTCCTTCCGGCGTCAAATACTCCGTGCGAAGCTGTGTCAAGGAAGTCAAAGCCTGCGAGCTGGCGGCCTTCCTTGCCGAGCATCTCGGAGGAGGAGGCGGACATCTGGTCAAGGCCGGCGGTTTCCTCAAGAAGGATCTGCTGGTGAAAGCGGGCGTGGAGTATGACAAAGAGTCCGTCAGCCGGTTTATCGCGGCGCGGATGAACGAATATTTCGACTCGACGACGATCCTGTACGCGGGCACGTACCGGGCGAACCTCGACGAATTTTCCAGATACCGCAAGAAGTCGTTTCAGGTCGGCTTTGTGCGCGCGGCGGATTTTGCCGAGCCGGGCAGGGAGGTGGCGATCCGTACCCTCGAGGGCGACGTCGACGTGACGGTCACCGAAGATCTGTACATCATCCTCAACGTGAACGGCGAGATCTATCCGATCCGGCAGGCAAAGTTCGAGCGCTCCTACCGGGTCATCGATGATCCGTACGAATACCCCGGCGAGTACGCGCCCAACGTGATCGACAACGCGACGGGCGAGAGGCTCGCGCTGCTGCCCTTCGCAAAGAGCTGCATCTCGGTCGGCGGCGACGGGATCTACGCGAAGGAGATCACCGGACGAGTGAAGGTGTTCACCGCGTGGGACCCCGACAAATACTACCTCGGAAAGCAGGGCGACTACCTTGCCGTCCGCGCGGACGATCCCTCGGACATCTATGTCATCGAGGGCGGCATTTTCGCGAAAACTTATGAACTGTTTGGGGGAAAATGATGATCTACGACGCATTTATCAGCTATCGGCACACGCCGCTCGACATGGAGTTCGCGAAGAAGGTTCACAGCGGGCTTGAGACTTACAAGGTGCCCTCGGCGGTGCAGAAGAAGACGGGCAAAAAGAAGATCCGCAGAGTGTTCCGCGACCAGGAGGAACTGCCCATCGGCAGCGACCTCAACGACAACATCGCTTCTGCGCTGCGGGAGTCGGAGTACCTGATCGTCATCTGCTCTCCGGAGACGCCGGGCTCGTACTGGGTCGCCAAGGAGATCGAGACATTTATCGAGCTTCACGACCGGCAGCACATCCTCGCGGTGCTCGTGGACGGCGAGCCGGATCAGAGCTTTCCGAAGCTGCTGCTGACCGACGGGGAAGGCAATCCCGTGGAGCCTCTCGCGGCGGACGTGCGCGGCGCGACCCCTTCGGAGAGAAATAAGAAATTCAAGACCGAGCTCCTGCGCCTCGCTGCGCCGATCCTCGGCTGTACCTACGACGATCTTCGCCAGCGCCACCGCGAGCGCATCCTTCGGAGAAACATCATGATCGGGGCTGTGGTGGCAGGGATCATCGCCGTCGCCGGCACCGCGTTCGGTATCTATAACGCGGGCGTTGCCGACCGCATGAAAAAACTTGCGGACGAGAAAGCGGTCCTCGCGGAGGAGAAGACCGTTCTTGCGGACGACAAGACGAGACTGGCCGACGAGATGACGGTGCTGGCGGACGAAAAATCGAAGCTTGCCGACGAAAAGTCGAAACTGGCCGACGAAAAAACCGGCCTGCTCGAGGAACTCGAGGCCGAATTCCGGGAAAAACAGAAGAACCAGTCCCGCTTCTACGCCGAGGAGGCGATGAAGCAGCTGAAGTACGGCAACCGCGAGGATGCTGTGCTGATCGCCGCGGAGGGGCTCCCTTCGGAGGATAACGACCGGCCGTTCGTGGCGGATGCGGAGTATGCCCTCGCCTCGGCACTGCACGCATATGATTCCGGCAAGTCGGTGGAGTACGACCGCCTGCTCGAACATGATCTGAACATTTCCCTCTTAAATGTCGATCAAAACGAACGATACCTGACGACCGTCGATTACGGAAACACCGTGTATGTATGGGACTGCGAGACATGGAAGCTGATCCTGAAACTCCCGCCCTTCATCAAGGAAAACAATTACCGCTCGGCCGTCGTCGCAGCCTTCTCGGACGCAAACGGACTGACGGTGGCGTATGAGAAGAGTCTCGTGCGGTACGATCTCACCGGGAAAGAGACGGCGCGGATCGAGTTTGCGAAGAAACTCGAAGAGTGCGTATTTTCCGAAACAAACGACACGGTATTCTGCATCAGCGCGGATCGGTTTTTCGTTGTCACACTGTCGGATCTGACGCAGCGCGCGGAGATCGTCAACGAGAATCCCGGGCATTTGAATGTTTCCGAGAACGGTCTTTCGCGGAACGGCCGTTGGTTTGCGCTCGGACGCTATGTGAACGGGACGGAGTCCCCGAGTGTGGTGTTCATGGATGTGAACAACGGTACCACGGCGTCGGCCACGGTCACCGGGGAGTACATTCTCGACATGACGGTCACGGACAGCGGCAATGTCGCGGTCGTCAGCACGAACGAGTACTTCTTCAGTGGGATCGAGGCACTGACGCTCGATGTGTTCCGCGCTTCCGACGGGGAACTCCTGTACAGTGCTGAGCTCCCGAACAATATTACCAATTTGGTCAGTTTCAAACTGTGCATCGGCACGCATACGCACGACGGTCAGAGCGAGATCGTGATCGCGGCAGACACCGACGCCTACGTTTTTGACGAGATGAGCGGCGAGCTGAAGAATCGTCTCCTGCTTCCCGAGACAGTGGCCACGATGGATGTTCCCGAGGGCGAGAGTGTTATCCGGATCGGCTGCGGAAACGGGGACATACTGACGGTTGACACCGGGACGGGACGGGTCGAAACCGACCGCACCGTGAGCACCGAAGGAAGCCTGAGTGAGGTGATCTTCCTTGCCGACGGCATCGTTGTCCGCCGTCCGCTTTCAAGCAGCCTTGCGGTGATGAAGCGGCACAGGGCGGTGGATCTTACCGAACTGTCGGAATTGCCGAAAGAAATGAACGGATTCGCTGTCGCGCCGTCCTCGGATTACTATGTCCTGAAGGGGAAGGGAGTACTTGCGGAACTTCTTTTTTATGACCGAGACGGTGACCTGCTCTTTACTGTCTCAGAGGACCGCACGATGATCGCATCGGGCTTTCTCGGAAACCGGTTTGTCATGGCATTCTTTGATCAGGCAATCCTGGTCGATCCGGTGAACGCAAGTGCCGAGACGATCGTTTACGAGGAACTCGGAACGGGGAAGTCATACACGAGGGGGACCCTCAGCGCGGACGGACGCATCCTTGCGATGTGCGGTGTCAACGGTGTTGCGGTGATCGACTTGGCAGGGAAGCGGTCCGTCTATTCGGACAGCTCGGAAGGACTGTCGGTCGGAGCGCTCACGGTCAGCGGGGATGACAGTAAACTGCTGATCTCAAGAACGGGGGAGACGCTCGAATTCGTGGATCTCGCAACGGGAGAGACCCGGTTCGCCGCCGATGCATCGCTGCGCCAGGTTTCCGACTGTTACACCGTCCCTTATCTCGCCGCCGATGCCGCCGGCCGGTATGCTGCGATGGCCTGCGCGGACGGCAACGTGCGCGTTGTTTCCATCCCTTCGGGGGAAACCGTTCTCACGATCCCGATGCAGGTGAGAGGGGTTTGCTTCCTGGCATTTACGGAGAACTCCGGACACATCATCATGCAGGGTGACGACTACCGGGTGAGGATCTACGGCATTGCGGACGGTGTCTGCGTGAACAGTTATGACGCGCCGTCCAAGCTTGTGTATTCGGTCACGGATGACTCGCGCATCGCGCTCTGCGACAACTACACGGTCGTCCTCGTCGATTCGGAGAGTTTCGGCCTGCTGGCGTATGTGCCGGACGCGGTCACGTATCTGGCCGGGGACCGCAAGTTCATCGTGAAGCAGGGACGCATCGTCCGCTCCGTCGGATACAAGGATTACAAGGAGCTTCTGACCGAGGCGGAGCGCCAGTTCCCGGGCGCGAAACTCAGCGACGAGAAGAAGGTCACCTACAATATCGAGTAGCTCATTTTCCGAGTTCGACGGAAAATGCGTCACTTCAATGATAATGCGTTGTTTTACATGGATTTAACATAACGATAACGGTCTCTTCACTTTTCTTTGCTACACTGCGGTTGTACAACATGGAATAGAGCAACCGCAGTGAAGGCGGAGACGCATCCGGGGATGATGCGCGAGAAGGCAAGGAGACAAGCGAATGAATACAGCGCGAATGATGAGTGCATTGGCAACGACTGCTGCGGGCAACGGGATGAGTATGATGAACATCGCGGAGCTCGTTGGCGGTCTTGTTTTTTTCATGTTCGGCATGCGGGTCATGTCGCAGGCTTTGGAGAAGATGGCCGGCGGCCGGCTCGAGCGAATGCTCAAACAGACGTCCGCCAACCCGATCGTAAGTATCGCGCTCGGCGCGGGCATCACGATCGCAATGCAGTCGTCCTCGGCGACGACCGTCATGCTGGTCGGTCTCGTAAACTCCGGCATCATGCAGTTCGGACAGACGCTCGCCGTCATCTTCGGCGCGAACATCGGAACGACATTTACCGGATGGCTCCTGACCCTCGGCTCGATCTCATCGGGCACCTGGTGGCTCACACTCCTAAAACCCGAATTTTTCTCGCCGTTCCTCGCGCTGATCGGCATCGGTTTTCTGATGTTCTCCAAGCGCGACAAGTATAAGAGCATCGGAACCGTGTTCGTCGGATTTGCCATCCTGATGAACGGTATGAGCATGATGTCGCAGGCGGTCAGCCCGCTCCGCGACGTGCCCGAGTTCCGCGAGTTGATGACCAAGTTCAACAACCCGATCTTCGGCGTGCTCATGGGCTTGTTGATCACGGCGGTGATCCAGTCCTCCGCGGCGACCATCGGTATTTTGATCGCGATCTCCGAGGGCGGCATCCTCACCTTCGCGATGGCGATCCCGATCATCATGGGCCTGAACATCGGTACCTGCGCGACGTCCCTGATCTCGTGTATCGGCACGAACTACAAGGCAAAGCGCGTTGCGACCGTCCATGTGATGATCAAGATCCTCGGCACCGCGATCTGGCTGTCGGTATTCTGCCTGATCAGTGCGATCAATCCGCCGGCATTTCTGTCGAGCTCGATCGGCAGCGTCGGTATCGCCGTCGTGCACACCGCGTTTAACATTTTGACTACGATCGTTCTGCTGCCGTTCTCCAAGGGCCTCACGCGCCTGACGGAGCGCATCATCAAGCAGCCGAAGGAAGAGTCGGAGATGCAGCAGAACCTCAGCTTCCTCGATGTCCGTGTCCTTCGTTCCCCGTCCGTGGCCGTTGCCGAGTGCAACAACCTGACGAAGCGGATGGCGGAGCTTGCGTGCCAGAACCTCTACGACGCGATGAGCCTGTTCGACAATTACTCGGAGGAGCGGGTGGCGGAAGTTCTCCGTGTGGAAAATGAGCTGGATATGTACGAGGATAAGCTCGGCAGCTACCTCGTCAATCTCTCCTCGAAGACGGTCTCGGATCACGACGGCCGCATCATCTCGAAGATGTTGCACACGATCGGCGATTTCGAGCGTCTCGGCGACCATGCGGTCAACCTCTACAAGGCGGCGGAGGAGATCCGCGAGAAGCGTCTGAGTTTCACGGAGGAGGCAACCGCGGAGCTTCGCGTGCTCACAAACGCCATCGACGAGATCCTCTCGATGACGACCGAGTGCTACACGAAGGCCGACATGGATCTCGCGTTCCGCGTCGAGCCGCTTGAGCAGGTCATCGACAAGCTCACCGGCACGATCAAGACCAACCACATCACACGTCTGCAGAAGGGCGGCTGCTCGATCGAGATGGGCTTCATTCTCTCGGACATCCTCAACAACTACGAGCGTATTTCCGACCATTGCAGTAACATCGCCGTTGCGGTGATCGAGGTGGAGCGAGGCGGTTTTGATACGCACGAGTACTTGAGCGGTATCAAGTTCGGCAATCTGGAGTTCAACCAGATCTATGATTCCTTTGACAAGAAATATTCGCTGGAGTGATAAAGCGATCGCGGCGCCCGGTTTCGGGCGCCTTTTTTGGTAGTTGAGAGCGAATATTTCTTGACAAAAAGGTAAATATATGTTACCTTATTGCGCAAGGCAGAGAACGACAGAAGTGACTGACCTTGCTTTTTCCGTGTCGGAGGAGGACTATGGAAAGACAGTTTATTTATGAGATGAGGAAGCCTCGTTGGTTCAGCGCGGTCACGCTTTTCTTTGTGTTCGGCGCGCTGGTTTTGCTGGGAATGGTATATTTTTACCAGTATGCATCGGCAAAATATCGCGAGCTCAAGGAGAGCGATCTGGAGGCTTACGAGAGATGGAGCAACGGCGAGTATCCATTTTTCGGCGGATATGTGCAGGAATTTAAGAAAATGGCGGATGAAAACGCGCGGCAGGAGAAGAAGTTTTATTATCTGGCCGTAGCGGGGACCGTAGGCGCCGTGATCGTATTCCTGGGGTCTTTCTATCCGCTGATCCGCTATGCGTGGGTCAGAAAGTTCGGCATGAAATATTCCGCCACGGTCGAACAGGACACGAAACTCAACGGGGCCGCTACGTTCCACTACCATGGAGTGGAGTTTCCGGTGAGCCTGCGGACGTACATCCACGGTAAGGACACCGTGGTGTTTGCCGCGCGGCGGAAGAGCCCTTCTTCCGCGGTACGTCAGGTCGGGACGACGATCGAGATCAGCAAACTCGGAAAATACATCGTGGTCTGCGATTGACGCCGCATCATTTACCGAACTGGTTTGATCTGTAGCGAAGGGTCGTATTCCGGGAGGGATCATGAAAATAGAAACCGTGACACAGAAGTTTTTTTCGGAGTGCCCGAACTGCGGCGCTCCGAGAGTTGCGAACGAGAGCAGTTGCCGTTTCTGCGGCAGCACCCTGGTGGAGAAAACGGTGGTCACCGAGGAGATGGCGAAGGAGCCGGCGGACCGGCAGTATATCACTGACGACAGTCACCCGACCATTGTGTCGAAACTGAAGCCGGCCAGGCTCAACGATCAGATCAATGTTTTTCTGTTGGTTGCTGCCGGAGCTTTTCTGGCAGTCAGCCTGAGATTCCTTGTTTTTCCGCCAAACTCCTATTCGGATTTTTTCTCGACGGGGTTTGCGTTTCTCATACTTGCTGTTATGTTGGTCGGTGCTGCGGTCATTCCCGTTTTACAATACAGAAGTTTTTTGAAATCAGCACCGGAATACGAGGCAACCGTGGTGTCCGTGGACAAGCGGCAGGATCTCGATCCGGAGACAAAGCAGTATGTCGAGTTCACCACTATGACAGTTCTTTTCCGGTATGAAGGAGAAGAGGTCTTCGGAGTGTTCCGTGTATCCGACAGAATAACCCCGGGTACGTATGCCAAGGGACAGATGGTGAGAATACGAGTGAGTAACGGCAAGATCGGACTGTCGGAAGGATGAATTTTCGGGGGAAATTATGGAAAGACAGTTTATTTACGAGACAGAGAAACCGCGATGGTTCAACCCGATCACATTGTGTTTTGTGCTCGTCGCGGTGCTCTTTCTGGGCCTAGCGTTGCGTTATCGGAAGCAGTCGGAATCATTCCGCGAGATCAAGGAAAGCGCGATGGAATTGCGCGAACAATGGGTCAATGATGAGGGCCCTTATTCGTCTTTTGGCAGGTTCGTTTTCGGGGAAAAGCAGCGGAAAGCTGAAAGGAAGGAATGGAAGTATCAATTCCTGGCAGTCGCGTCGGCCGTCATTGCCGGAATCATGTTCCTGGTATTACTTCTGCCGCCGATCAACTATGGGAAGACTAAGAAATTCGGCATGAAATACTCTGCCGAGATTGAGCAGGACTCGTCCGACAGCGGGACCCCCGTGCACCGTCACGGGGTGGAGTATCCGTTGATCATACGGACGAACATCGACGGTAAGGATACGACGATCTTTGCCGCACGGCGGAAGAGTCGTTCCTCTGCGGAGCGCAGGGTCGGGGCGACGGTTCTGATCAGTAAACTCGGGAAGCGTGTTGTGGTCTGCGACTGACGATGCAACGATTCACCGTATAGGTTTTATTATGCGGCGGGTGTGCCGTATTTTGGGAGGGACCATGAAAAAAGAAACCGTGACAAAGAAGATGCTTTGGGAGTGCCCGAACTGCGGCGCTCCGAGAGTTGAAAATGAGAGCAATTGCCGCTTCTGCGGCAGTGCCCTGATAGCGAAGACGGTGGTCACCGAGGAGCTGTCGAAGGAGTCGGTGGACCGGCAGTTTGTCATTGACAACAGCCACCCGACCATTGTGTCGGAACTGAAGCCTGCCTGGCTCAGTGAACCGTCCAGGATAATTATGTTGATCAGCGCAGTAGTGTTTCTCGGGTTTGGCCTGTGGCTGGGCTATGCGGCGTTAACAATGGATTCCAATATACTGGTGGGAATGTGGTTTGCTTTTGCAATTGCACTAGTTTTTGTTGCAGTGGCGGTCGTTCCTGTGGTAAAATACAGACGCTTTTTGAAATCGGCGACGGAATACGAGGCAACCGTAGTATCCGTGGACAAGCGGATGGAGTCGTTTGAATCCGGGAAGTATGTTGAGTACACCACCATGACAGCCCTTTTCCGGTATGAGGGGGAAAAGGTCTTCGGACTGTTCCGCATATCAAACAGAATAACCCGGGGGACGTATGGAAAGGGCGAAAAGATAAAGATCAAAGTAAAAGAAGGCAAGATCGCTCTCGCGGAATCGTGACAACGACGTGACGGCGGTGCATTTGCCGGGATTTTTTAAGGAGGGAACCCATGGAACCGATCCACAGTATTGACGCGGAGGATGATCCTTTCGCATATCGATATGACACGCAGCTTTTGATCGATCGCCGGGACGAGGATCTCGATGAGGATGAGATCTCGGAATACATCACGACGCATTTTGAGGGCAATTCGCTCATTGCGGTCGGCGACGAGGACATGATCAAGGTTCATTTTCATACGAACGAGCCTTGGAAAATATTGGAGTACTGCAATTCGGTCGGAGAGATCTACGACATCGTCGTGGAGGACATGATCCGGCAGTCGAACGGCCTGCACGGCTGATCGCGGAGATAACCATGATCTTTGATACGCATGCGCACTATGATGACGATTGGTTTGATGAGGACCGGGAAGCTTTGCTTCGCGGTCTTTCTTCACGCGGCGTCGGAACGGTCGTGAACGTCGGTGCCTCGATGCGCGGCTCGCGCGCGTCGGTCGAGCTGGCCGGCCGCTATCCGTTCATCTATGCGAGCGTCGGTGTCCACCCGGACGATGCGCCGAAGATGACCGAGGCGGACATCGAGGAACTGCGGTTGCTTGCGGCGAATGAGAAAGTCGTCGCAATCGGCGAGATCGGGCTTGACTACGGCCATGAGGACGAACTCACCGACGAGGAGAGAGATCGGCAGCGTGCGACGCAGGCTTACTGGTTCCGGCGGCAGCTCGCGCTTGCGGCGGAGCTCTCGCTCCCCGTGATCATCCACTCGCGCGGCGCGGAGGGCGACACCCTCGCGATCATGCGGGAGTCTGCCGGGAAGTACGGGGGAATCATCCACTGCTTCAGCGGCTCTCCGGAGACCGCGGAGGCGTATCGGAAGCTCGGCTTCCACATCGGCGTGGGCGGCGTGCTCACCTTTAAAAATGCGAGACGGCTCCCGGATGTCGTGGCTTCGGCACCGCTCTCACAGATCGTGCTGGAGACGGACGCGCCGTACATGGCGCCGGTTCCGTTCCGCGGAAAGCGCAATGACTCGGGCTATCTTCCGTATGTCGTGGAGACGCTGGCGAGGATCAAGGGAGTTTCGGAGGACGAGGTGATCCGCGAGACGACGGCCAACGCGTGCCGGCTGTTCGGGGTCGAGGAGTCTTCGGAAAATGTTCATTTACTATAAGGAGTATGTATGGCTTATCTGTGTGATCCGAAAGAGACGATCGCCGTTTTGCAGAAGTACGGCTTCCGCATGCAGAAGAAGTTCGGGCAGAATTTTCTGATCGATCCGCATGTGCTCGATAAGATCCTCGACGCGGCCGGCGTGACGGACGCCGACACGGTGCTGGAGATCGGCCCGGGCATTGGGACGATGACGCAGGCGCTGTGCGAGCGGGCGCGGGAGGTTGTCGCGGTGGAGATCGACCGCAACCTGATCCCGATCCTGACCGGCGACACATGCAGCGCCTACGACAATCTGACCGTCATCAATTCGGACGTGCTCAAGCTCGACCTTACGAAGGTCGCGGAGGAGCACGGCGGCGCGCCCCTGAAGGTGGTCGCCAACCTTCCGTATTACATCACGACGCCGATCATCATGGGGCTTCTCGAGAAGCACGTGCCGGTCGCGAACATCACCGTGATGGTGCAGAAGGAAGTCGCGGAGAGAATGCAGGCCGGCCCGGGAAGCAAGGACTACGGCGCACTGTCGCTGGCGGTGCAGTATTACGCGGAGCCTTACATTGCCGCGTACGTTCCGCCGAACTGTTTTATTCCGCATCCGGGTGTCGGTTCCGCGGTGATCCGGCTCACGCTCCGGGACAAGCCGGCGGTTGCGGTCGAGGACGAGGCGATGCTCTTCGCAGTGGTCCGCGCGGCGTTCGGGCAGCGGCGCAAGACGCTCGTGAACAGTCTGGCAGGCAGCGCGGAGCTTGCGATCGACAAGGAAAATGCGGCGCGGACGCTTGTTTCGCTCGGCTTTCCGGAGACCGTCCGCGGCGAGGCGCTGACGCTTGAGCAGTTCGCGCAGATCGCAAATGAGCTCTCGAAAAGCCGCCGTCAGAAGTGACAACTTCAATCGAACGAATTGCGAAAAGATTGTGAAAAACGGGCATCTTTCATTTTTCTATTGATTTTTCGCCTTCGGTGGGGTAGAATGAGAATGTCGGAAAAGTAAATGACATTTCCTAGTTGGCATGATAATTATGTGATTGCACAGAGAGTCAGGAGGAAAAACAACATGAAGAAAATTATCGCACTGTTGCTTGTTCTCTGCATGGGACTCGGTCTTATGACCGCGTGCGGGGACAAGGACAAGAAGGACAACAAGCCTTCCATCACCAAGGGTGACATGTTCGACATGCTCGAGGCGATGGGCAATGCTACGTCCGGTACGAGCAAGATGACGTTCGACATTGACATTCCGGAATCCGGTGTCAAGGGTCAGATCGTTCTCGGCTGCGCCGGTGACGCAACGAAGAATTCCTGCGCGTTTGATTTTACGATCAAGGGTGACTTCAACGGTCAGGCAGTTGATTTTTCGTTGAAGAACGCGATCGTTTCGGACGGCAGCGATCTCTACATCAACCTTCCGGAGTGCGTGAATGCGCTCGGTGCTTATTCCAAGGACCTTGCGGACATGATCGACACTTCCAAGCTCGGCTGGATCCGCTTCCCTATCCCGGATGATCTTCCGAGGATCAGCGAGAAGTTCCAGAAGCGCATGGTCGGCACGATGGTAGGTCTTTTCGAGAAGATGCTCAAGGAGACCGAGAAGAAGGGCCAGGACGGCGATTACACCGTACAGCTTACCGGCAAGAAGGACGTTCTCCAGATGCTCACCGCTCTTCGCGATTTCGTGAAGTCCGATCTCAAGGGTATGGTGAACGAGGCGGTTCAGGAGACTTCCGGTTACAGCATCGACCTCAACAAGTATGTACAGAAGCTGATCGACACCTACCAGCCTGAGATCAGCGAAGTCTGCAAGGCTTACGGCGCGGACTACGGCTTCAACGAGGACATGGTCAACGCTTACATCGATCAGATCAAGCAGATGGATCTGAACAAGCAGCTTGAAGAGTACAAGCAGCAGGCTTCCGAACTCGAGAACAAGGTCGTTACCGACGAGCAGATCGACGAGCTTGTGAAGAAACTTGACCAGGCACTTACGAAGCTTGAGGCAGCCGAGGACAAGGATCTCGTTGCCGAGGGCGCAGACATTTCCCTCCGCGTATTTGCGGATGACAACTATCACGCAGTTGCGAAGATGGCTGTGAAGGACAAGGGTTCCATCTCCCTTACGCTGGATATGGATCCTACGGCTCCGAGCATCTCCGCTCCTACGAAGGACACCATGACGTTGAAGGATATCGCGGACATCGCGATCCCGCTTGCGGCCATCGGCCCTGTAGGTCCCGGACCTGAGCCGACCCCGATGCCGGTGATCACGGACGAGCCTACGCCGGCTCCTACCGAAGCGCCCGTGGCTACTCCTACGCCTACTCCTACCGAGGCTCCTGCTGAGCCTACGCCCACTGAGGTTCCCGCTGAGCCTACGCCTACCGAGGTTCCCGCTGAGCCTACGCCTACCGAGGCACCCGCCGATCCGACTCCTACGGTTGAGCCTGCAGGCAACGTTGAGACCGATTATGCGAACGGCAAGGGCGTGATCGCGCTCGGCAACGGCAAGGCGCTCACGTTCGATCTTCCGGGCAGCTACTCGGTAATGACGAAAGATACGAATCAGCTTGGCCTTATGACCAGCTCCTTCGATATCGTAGCGATTACGACCGAGCAGACCAACGGCATGAGCATCGACGATTATGTTAAGGCATATGAGCAGCTCGGTGAGACGCTGACGCCTCTCGGAGATATCGGCGCTTGGAAGGCTTACCAGATGAACATGCAGGGTATGACGATGGATGTCGCTCTGACGAACGTCGGTGACACGCTGGTATGCGTTGTATCGTACGGTTCCGAAGATCTGCTGAACAATGTTCTCGGTTCGATCTCCAACATGGAAGTCAAATAAGACATAAAAAGAATTCCCGGAGGGGCGAAGCACAAGGCTTTGCCCCTCTTTTTTGCGCTTTTTCATGATTTTTTTCTTGCGCGCGTTACGCGGAAGCGGTAGAATACAAAGTGACGAAGCGTTTTTTTACGGAAACTCTTCCTACATGCGGCTTCCCGGAAGGTTGCAGGCGTCATCGGACGACTCCCCGAAGGTCGAGGCGGCACAGTCATTGAGCTCATCGCGGGAATCCGCGCCTATGTTCACTTCTGTATCCCCCCCACGAGCAGGAGATGATTTCGGGCGGTCCGGGCGAGCGGTCGGTGCTCTGGCTGCGGTCGGTGTCTGTGTGAGCAGGCAGGCCGTTATTCGTTCCGGCGCTTCGATCTCGGGCTATGCCCATAGTGGGAGGTTTTTCGCATGGAGAAAAACAACGAGCGGGCTATGAACCGCACCAAACGTAACATGCGGACCAGAAGAAACCTCAGCCGCGCCACAGATTATTATCCGCAGGCGCTCCTGGCGTTCATAGTTCTGGCCGCGATCTTACTCCTGTACTTTCTTTTGACGAAACTGCCGGTGATCGGCGCATTCATCGGGAAAGTCAACCATGCACTGGCACCGGCATTCGCGGGCTTTATCTTCGCGTTTATCATGTCGCCGCTGGTGCGATTTGTCGAGAACCGGTTGATCAAGTTCTCGCTTTCACGCAAAAACGCAAAGCCGGACGATCCGGAGTGGGTGGCGAAGATCCGGCGAAGATGCAGAAGTTACGGAATCCTTCTGACACTCACGTTTTTGCTCTCGATCATCGTATTTTTGCTGATCCTGATCATTCCGCAGTTTTTGAAGAGCGCGGCCAAACTGGGGGATAACTTGGCCGGTTATCTTCAGCAATTGCGGGATTATGCAGATGACTTCCTGAAGAAGAATCCGCGGTTGGACGAGGCGCTTCGTCCGGTCCTGGACAAAGCGCAGGATCCCGCTGCGATCGCCGAGAGTATCAAGAAGACGATCAAGGTGGAGAGCTTCTTTGCGGCCGGAAACCTCATCGTAGGCGGTCTGCGGCTCATCGTCCGTGTGCTCTACATCTGGCTAGTCGGAACGATCGTCAGTGTCTATCTGCTTAAGAGCAAAGAGTACTTCATCGGCCTGTGCAAGAAGATCATGTTCGCGATCCTTCCGAAGCGCGCTTCGAAAAATGCGGTACAGACTCTGCACAAAGCCAACACCATCTATACCGCAGCAATCCTGGGCAAACTTCTGGACTCCCTGATCATCGGTCTTTTGTGTTTCGTCGGAACCACGATCATGGGCATCTGGTTCCCCGCGATCGGTGAGTATTCGATCCTGGTGAGCGTGATCGT
This sequence comes from Lachnospiraceae bacterium, assembly GCA_045130455.1. Classification (GTDB taxonomy): domain Bacteria; phylum Bacillota; class Clostridia; order Lachnospirales; family Lachnospiraceae; genus ISDg. Next base: position 19,532 of record JBGUPV010000234.1, read on the forward strand.
CGGCGTGACCAACGTGATCCCGTTCTTCGGACCGTTCATCGGCGGTGTTCCCTGCAGTATCCTGATCTTTTCCATGGCGCCCGGACAGGGTCTTCTGTTCGCGCTGTTCATCGTCGTCCTGCAGCAGTTCGACGGCAATTTCCTCGATCCGCATATCGTCGGCAAGAAGGTCGGTCTCCGGCCGCTGTATGTGCTCTGTGCCTGTATGCTGGGCAGTGGACTCTTCGGTGTTCCCGGCCTGCTGGTGGCGACGCCTACCTGCGCTCTGATCTACTATCTGACCAAGTCGTACCTTGAGGTTCGCCTCGAGAGTAAGAACCTTCCGATCGAGACGAGCGATTATGTGACGATCCCGGGTGCCGTGATCGCGAACCGTTCGCTCGGCGAGGACCAGATGACGGAGCGTATGGTTGCCGAGTCGGATGCTCTGGATGCCGCGCAGGAAGCGGCGATCGAGCAGGCGGAGAAGGCGGAAAATATCAAGAACCGCCGTCGCCGCAGACATCGTTCCGGCAGCAATGTGACGGGGGACGACGAATCCGGGGATATCGATCTTTCGGCGTATGACGATCTTCGCTCGGGCTTGTCCCGCGAGAAACGTCTCGAGCGCGAATGGCTGATGTCCGGCGGTGAGGAGGACATCAACAACAACGGTATCAGCGACGAGCGCGAGCGCGAGCATATGGAGCAGGCAAACCGGAAGAAAGAACCGCGCAAGAGTCTGATGATGCGCATGATCGAGGAAGCCGAGATCGACTGGAACGAGCACGGCAACCGTCCGTTGTCCTCGAGTTCCGGAGCGAAAAAGCCGGCCGACGGGGAGAATGAAGAAGCGCAGAACGGCGACGCCGTAGGCGCGGAAACGGCGGGCGAAGAGCCCGGCCCGGAGACGGACGAAGCTTCGGCGGACGGCGTGGAAACGGAGTCCGAAAAGACGGATGACGGAGAGTAATATTTTCCTCGGAAATGAGCCGTATTTGTACATAAGTGCTATTGATTTTCCGTTTTTCGGAGGATATAATTACTTGTAACGTTCAGCTGAATGGCTGTGCTGATATGAAAACAAAGGAGCAAACAAACATGAAGAAGATCATTGCATTAGTATTGTGTGTGATCATGGCGTTCTCTGTTGCTGCCTGCGGTGTCAAGAAGAAAGACGAAAAGAAGGAAGACATCAAGGTCAACGAGGCGTACAAGAACATTAAGATCGGTCTTATCTGCCTTCACGATGACAATTCGACGTATGACGCGAACTTCATCAAGGCAATGAAGGAAATGCAGAAGGAACTCGGTATTCCGGATGAGCAGGTTATCATCAAGACCAACGTTCCGGAGTCTGCAAAGTGCTACGAGGCTGCCAAGGATCTCGTAGACCGCGGCTGCAACGTAATCTTCGCGGATTCTTTCGGCCATGAGTCTCATATGATCCAGGCTGCAAAGGAGTTCCCGAACGTTCAGTTCTGCCACGCTACCGGAACCAGAGCTCACACCGAGAATCTTCCGAACTACCACAACGCATTTGCCAACATCTACGAGGGCAGATATGCAGCAGGCGTTGCTGCAGGTCTCAAGCTCAACGAGATGATCGAGTCCGGCAAGATCACGGCTGATCAGGCTGTTATGGGTTATGTCGGTGCGTTCACGTATGAGGAGGTTATCTCCGGTTACACCTCGTTCTATCTCGGCGCTAAGTCGGTATGCCCTTCCGTAAAGATGAAGGTTCAGTTCACCGGTTCCTGGTATGATGAGACCGGAGAGAAGGAAGCTGCGAACCTCCTGATGAACAAGGGTTGCGTTCTGATCAGCCAGCACGCGGACTCCATGGGAGCTCCCACGGCTTGCGAGATGAAGGGCGTTCCGAACGTTTCCTACAACGGCAGCACCGTAAGTGCATGCCCGAACACATTTATCGTATCCTCCCGCATCAACTGGGCTCCTTACTACAAGTACGTTGTTGACTGCGTGAAGGACAACAAGACCATCCCGGCAGACTGGACCGGCGGTTTCAATGAGGGCTCCGTAGAGCTTTCCGAGATCAACGAGAAGGCTGCAGCACCGGGTACCAAGGCTAAGGTTGACGAGACGATCGCCGCTTTCAAGGCCGGCACGCTCAAGGTATTCAACACCGACAACTTTACGGTTGGCGGCGCAAAGGTTACGAGCTTCCTCGCTGAGGATACGGTTGAGGTTGTCAAGGACGGTTACTTCCATGAGTCCGAGTTCCGCAGCGCTCCGGCGTTCGGTCTCCGCATCGACGGTATCGAGCTTCTGAACGAGAAGTTCTGATCGGAAAACGGCAGTTACCGGTCGTTTGCGACAGCTTTCCCGGCAGCGCGAACGATCCGCAGATGAATAACTACAGTTCCCTTCGGCGGGGCCGCATGCGCCCCGCTGAAGTGCTTTTAGGAGGCAGTCCGTGAGTGAACAGGACAACCGGCCGAACAAGGTGCCGGCAATCGAACTGCGCGGGATCACCAAGACCTTCGGGCGGGTGGTCGCGAACGAAGATGTCAATCTGACCGTGGAGCGGGGGGAGATCCTCGCGATCCTCGGTGAGAACGGCAGCGGCAAGACAACGCTGATGAACATGATCGCCGGAATTTATTTTCCGGATCAGGGTCAGATCTTCGTAAACGGGGAAGAGGTGAAGATCAGTTCCCCTCGTGACGCGTTTGCGCATGGGATCGGAATGATCCATCAGCATTTTAAGCTTGTCGATCTCTTTACCGCGACGGAAAATGTGGTCCTCGGCCTGAAGGACGAGAAGCGTTTCAACATCCGCGAGTACGCGGAGCGCGTGCGCGAGATCAGCGAGCAGTACGGATTCGAGTTGGATCCGAACAAGAAGATCTACGACATGTCGGTATCGGAGAAGCAGACGGTGGAGATCATCAAGGTGCTCTACCGCGGCGCGGATATTCTGATCCTCGATGAGCCGACGGCCGTTCTGACGCCGCAGGAGACGGAGAAACTGTTCGCCGTCCTTCGACGCATGCGCGACGCCGGCAAATCGATCATTATCATCACGCACAAGCTTCACGAGGTGCTCTCCATCTCGCAGAGGGTTGCGGTCCTCTGCCGCGGACGTTATGTCGGCACGGTGCTGACGAAGGACACGGACGCGAATAAGCTCACGGAGATGATGGTGGGCAAGAAGGTGAGCCTCAACATCCAGCGAAGCGAAGTGAAGACGACGGTGGATCGTCTGATCGTCGAGAACCTGAACCTTTACAACCGTGAAGGATTGCAGGTGCTGCGCAACGTTTCGTTTACCGCGAAGGGCGGTGAGATTCTCGGTATCGCGGGCATCGCCGGCAGCGGCCAGAGAGAGCTTCTCGAGGCAATCGCAGGTCTGCAGCGCATTCACGAAGGCAGGATTTCCTACAATAATCCGAAGGACGGCAAGACCGTCGATCTGGTCGGCATGAACCCGATGCAGATCCGCGAACTCGGCGTCCGGCTTTCCTTTGTCCCGGAAGACCGTCTCGGAATGGGCCTCGTCGGCAACATGGACATTGTCGACAACATGATGCTCCGAAGCTATACCAAGGGCTCGGGCGTGATGCTGCAGCGCGAGGATCCCAGGAATCTGGCTGACACGATCATCCACGACCTCGAGGTCGTGACACCCGGCGCGAGCACGCCGGTCCGCCGTCTTTCCGGCGGTAATGTTCAGAAAGTTCTGGTCGGACGCGAGATCGCTTCCGCGCCGGCGGTCCTCATGGCCGCATACCCGGTGCGCGGACTTGATATCAACTCCTCCTTTACAATCTACAACCTGTTAAATGAGCAGAAAGAGCGGGGAACGGCCGTCATCTTTGTCGGTGAGGACCTCGATGTCCTTCTCGAACTCTGCGACCGCATTCTTGTCATCAGCTCCGGCAGTGTCTCGGGCATTGTGGACGCGAAGACGACGACCAAAGAAGAAATCGGACTTGCGATGACGCGCGGTGCTCACGACGCGTACGGCAAGGTCGCAAATGAGTCTGCGGACGGCGGAGTGACGGAAGCGCAGGCTTCCGGCGACGCAACGGAAGAGGTGACGACTCCCGGCGACGAAGAGAAAGAGGCGAAGGCCTCCGGCAATGCAGCGGAAGAGGCGGAAGCATCCGCGCTGTCGGTTCCCGCCGCAGCAGCCGAAAGCGCAGCGAAGTCCGACGAAACCGCGGCTGCCGCGAAGAAAGATGACCGCAAGAGCAGGAAGCGAATGAAGGAACCGCTGTTCCACCTCGTTAAGCGTGACACGCTTCCCTGGTACAAATCGTGGATGATCCGCATTATCGCAGTGCTGGGCGGAATTCTTGTCGGGTCGGTCATTGCGCTGATGCTCGGCATCATGCCGACGGAATTGTATGATGCCTTCTGGGACGGATCGATGGCAACGTCCAACCTCCGCTGGTCCCTCGGTATGGACACGGCTTTGCTCCTCGGTATTGCGGTTGCCCTGACTCCGGCGTTTAAGATGCGGTTCTGGAACATCGGCGCGGAGGGCCAGGTGTTGATCGGCGGTCTGGCTGCGGCCATGTGTATGCTGTCGATCGGAACTGCAGTCCCTTCGTGGCTGCTGATCCTCATCATGCTTGCCGCAAGTATTGCCGCCGGCGCGATCTGGGCGTTCCTTCCCGCATTTTTCAAGGCGTTCTGGAACACGAATGAGACGTTGTTCACGCTGATGATGAACTATATTGCCACGCAGATCGTCGCATACTATGTTCTCGTGAATTCCTCGCCTCCGGGATCGGCACAGATCGGTATCATCAATCAGGACACGCAGTCCGGATGGCTTCCGAGTATTTTCGGCCAGCAGTATTGCCTGAGTATTGTGATTGTTTTGATCCTCACGGGCGTCATGTATATTTATCTCCGGTATTTTAAGCACGGTTACGAGCTGACCGTCGTCGGCGAGAGTGAAAATACGGCGCGCTACATCGGTGTCAATGTCAAGAAGGTTATCATCCGCACGATGATCCTCTCCGGAGCCATCTGCGGTCTGATCGGATTCCTGATCGTCGGAGCGCGTGACCGCTCCATCGCGACGGATTCCGTACAGAGCCAGGGCTTCACGGCGATCATGGTTTCGTGGCTGGCACATTTCAACCCGCTCTACATGATCCTGACGGCGTTCCTAATCGCCTTCATGGGCAAGGGCGCAACGGAGCTTTCGACAAGGTACCCGGAACTCGACCAATCATTTTCCGATATCCTGATCGGAATCCTGATATTCTTTATCATCGGCAGTGAGTTCTTCGTGAACTATCGGATCATGTTCCGCAAGAAGAGAAAGGAGGAGGAGAGATGAACGAATTTTTCTTTTTTCTGAGTCGTTCCATCGTTATGGGAGTACCGCTCCTCTTCGGCGCTTCGGGTGAGATCCTGAACGAAAAATCAGGCCACCTCAATCTCGGTATTCCGGGCGTCATGTATGTCGGCGCAATGAGCGGCTTCATCGGCGCATTTTTCTATGAGAATGCCCATAAAACCGATTTCAACAATACCATTGGTGTTCTGATCCCGTTTGTATGCTGCATCCTCGGCTCGCTGCTGATGGGCCTGATCTACTGCTTCCTGACGGTAACGCTGCGTGCCAACCAGAATGTGACCGGTCTCGCCTTGACGACGTTCGGCGTCGGTTTCGGAAACTTCTTCGGCGGTTCGCTGAACAAGCTTGCGGACAGCGAGATCAGATCTATTTCCGTATACAGGACCGGTATCGCGTTCCGCCAGACATTCAATCTGGAGGGAACGCCGCAGTGGTTCCGGGACACCATCGGAACGGCATTTCTGTCGCACGGGTTCCTGGCTTATCTGGCGATCATCATCGCCCTGATCATGGCGTATGTTCTTAAGAAGACACGCGTCGGTCTGCACCTTCGCGCGGTCGGTGAAAATCCTGCCACCGCGGACGCGGCGGGCATCCGTGTCGGCCGCTACAAATACGTTGCGACCTGCATCGGCAGTGTGGTCGCCGGCCTCGGCGGTCTCTACTACATCATGGACTACACGGGTGGCGTCTGGTCGAACAACGCGTTCGGTGACCGCGGCTGGCTTGCCATCGCACTCGTTATCTTCGCAATCTGGAGACCCGCATTGGCCATTATCGGCTCGTTTGTATTCGGCGGCCTTTATATCATCCACGGCTTCCTCCCGAACATGACGATGGGCTCGCAGCAGCTTTTCAAGATGACGCCTTACGTGGTAACGATCCTCGTGCTGATCCTGATCAGTCTCTTCAAGAAGAGGGAGACGCAGCCGCCGGCGCATCTGGGCCTGCCGTATTTCCGAGAGGAACGGTAGCTTCGGAAAACAAAGCCAGGCAAAAAACTGAGCATAAAACAAGGGGCAGCAACCGAATCGGTTGTTGCCCCGTTTTGTCGTTTGAAATTTTGTCGCCGGAGAGCATTCAGTCTGCGGCGGATGTCTGTGCGGAGCGGTCGGTCCACTGTGGATCAGTCGCTCTTTGCAGATCAGTCGATCACCTGCGCATCAGTCGATCCCGCGGATGTCGACTCTCGGAATGGTCGTCGAGAGCAGTTCCTTCCAGAGGATCAGCGTCTCGCGGTCCGGTGCATGGTACGTGTCGCGCATCATCACCTGCTCGCTCTCGCGGAACGGCTGGAGATAGTAATGCTTCGCACCTGCGATCCAGCGCCCGATGGATTCCATCGACTCGCGGTCGTGGAGTTCCGCGGCGACCGTAGTGCGGAATTCATATTGAATGCCGGATTTCATGAGCAGTGCGACGGAACGCTCCACGGAATCCGTGAGGAAACCGGAGATGCCGACGGTCTCGGCGTAGCGCTCGCGGCTGTTCTTGATGTCCATCGCGACGTAGTCAAGCATTTTCCCCGCGAGCAGTGACTCCAGCACAGCGGGCATCTGACCGTTCGTGTCGAGTTTGATCTTGAAACCGAGGGAGCGGACTTTGGCGATGAACTCCGGAAGATCCTTCTGAAGAGTCGGCTCGCCGCCGGTGATGCACACGCCTTCGAGCTTGCCGGCGCGGCTCTTCAGAAACTCAAAGATATCCTTCTCGGGAATGGCGGGCACGGACTCCGGATGGAGCACCAGCTCGCTGTTGTGACAGAAGGGGCAGCGGAAGTTGCAACCGCCGGTGAAGATCGTTGCGGACATATGCCCCGGGTAGTCCAGCAACGTCAGTTTCTGTAGACCATGTATCTGCATACAGAGGCCTCCTCGATATATTTAGCGTCATCAACAGTTTACCACGGAACAGCGCCGAAATCAAGCAATAAGCAAGTTGCCGCGGTTCAAGCGAACCGGTTGCAGTTGTCCGCGTCGGTCGACCGCGGACGAAAAGCCATTGCTCGCAGATCGAATGCTCGCAATGCCTATTGTCCGCGTTTCCCGTCGCGTCGATTGTGCAAGTTGCGACGGTTCGGCTGAACAGGGTACAGTTGTCCGCGTCGGTCGACCGCGGACGAAAAGCCATTGCTCGCAGGGTAAATGCTCGCAATGCCTATTGTCCGCGTTTCCCGCCGCGTCGATTGTGCACGCCGCGTTTCGGTCGAACGGGAACAGTCGCAGCCGGGCGCGCCGGACAAATACGGACGGCGAGCATTGCGATATTCGCGAAGCGAAGGCGACTTAGCGGTCCGAAGACCGCATGGGCCGCTTCGAGGATGTTTGAGCGAAGTGAGTTCCGCAAGAAGCGGCCCTGACTATGCGGACGCGCGGAACGCTTAGTCAGGCTGGAGCAGCGCGCCGGCCGCATTTGTCCGGCAGCGCCCCCTCAGTCGGTGGAACCGGCCGGAGTTGCGGCGTCGTCAGCGTTGCGTGCGGCGCGCTCCCGCGTCCGCATGTCGCGGAAGAATTCGGTGAGCATGGCGGAGCAGCGGTCGGTGCAAATGCCGTTGACGATCTCGACCTGATGGTTGAATTCGGCGCGCTGCAGGAGATTCAGGATGGTGCCGGCGCAGCCGGCTTTGGGGTTGGGTGCGCCGATGACGACGCGGTCCATGCGGGCCTGAACGATGGCACCGGCACACATTTGGCACGGTTCGAGGGTGACGTACATCGTGCAGCCTTCGAGGCGCCAGTCGCCGAGCTTGCGGCAGGCCGCTTTGATGGCGATCAGTTCCGCGTGGGCGAGCGTGCTGTGGCTGGTCAGGCGGCGATTGAATCCGCGGGCGATGACCTTGCCCTCATGCACGATGACGCAGCCGATGGGAACTTCCCCGATGGCGGCGGCGCGCTCGGCCTGATGGATGGCTTTTTTCATGAAATAGGTGTGTTCATCCATGGCAAGCAAAAAACCTCATTTCTGTCAAGAACTATTTCCGTCATTATATCATCGAGTACAATAAATGTTAAGAAATATTGCAAAAAACCGCAATAATTTTAGATAATACATTGCGCACGCCAAAAAATTGGAGTAAAATGCACACAGGGATGTCGTTCGCTTTCGCTCGGAACCGAGGAGCCGGTTGATCAGATCGGTCACGATACAACCTCAGGTTGAGCGACGGACGCGGATAACAGTGAGAAATCGGATGAAACACGCTTTGATTGGCTGATTGGCTACCGGAGGATCTTATGAATCTGGGAAAACAAAAGAAAATTGCCGTTGTGATCTCCAAACCGACGGCGGAATATCAGCGTAGTCTTTTGAGCAGCATCGCGAAGAGAGCGGCTGCGGCCGGATATTACACGCTGACCTATGCGATCTTCGGCGGATACGGGAACAACGAGTCGTTCGTGCGCGGCGAACGCATGCTTGCGGATCTCCCGAACTTCCGCATTTTCGACGGCATCATCCTGTGCCTGGACACATTTACCGACGACCATGTGGTCAACCGCCTTCTCGAGAAGGTGAAAAATCAGGCCACGTGCCCTGTGGTGTGCGTGCGCAGACAATACGACGGTTACAACAGTGTGCTGGTGGACGATGAGAACTCGATGGAGGGAATCGTCGAGCATCTCGTCTCGGTGCATCGTTTTCATGACTTCTGCTATGTGAGCGGACCGAAGGATCATCCGGATGCGATCCACCGGCTGAACTGCTTCCGCCGCATGATGGAGAAATACAAGCTTTCCTTCACGGACGAGGATATTTTCTACGGCGATTTCTGGCGCAACATGGGCGATGCCGCGGTGTCCGAGCTTCTTGACACGCGGGAGGCGATGCCGGAGGTGATCGTCTGCGCGAACGATTTCATGGCCATCGCGGTCTGCAATTCGCTGGCCGACCGGGGTGTTCGCGTGCCCGACGATATCGTCGTGACCGGATTTGACGATGTGCGGGAGGCGGAGGCGACCATTCCTTCCCTTACGTCCGTGTGCGTCGACGTGGAGACGATGGGCGTCCGCGCGGTCGATATGCTCGTGTCGATGATCCGGCATGAAAATGTGCCGGAGATCGAGTATGTGCCGACCCATGTGGTCGTGCGCGAATCCTGCGGCTGCGAGGTGACGACGAAGGAGAGAGCGGCACTCTCAGTGCGCCGGTATTTCGACGAGGCTCAACTGGCGGAGCATTACAATATGCAGACGGTCTTCATGAGCATCGACGTGGAAAATACCACGAACATGGACCAGCTGAACGAATACATCTACAATTACATCTTCAACAACGACGACTTCCGCGACTTCTTCATCGTGCTCAATGATTTTGAGTGGGGCACCGCGGAGGCGGAGGAGATGTCATTCTTTACGAAGAAGATGCATCTCCGCACGGCGATCCAGGAAAATATCCTGCTCGGCCATGTGGACCAGGTCTTCTTTATCGACGATATCCTTCCGGAGGAGTATGTGTACGACGCGCCGTGCGGATACTACATCGTTCCGCTTCATTTTCAGGAGCAGTGCTACGGCTACGCGATGATCAACTTCCGCAACGACGAGGCTCCGGGACACTTCTTCCAGTACATCATCACCATCATCGGCAATGTTTTGGAGCGCCTGCGCATCACGCAGCGCATGCAGAAGCTTGTGGACAAGCTGTCCGGCATGTATGTGAGCGACGTGCTCACGGGGCTGAAGAACCGTTACGGCTTCGAGGAGGACTCCCAGAAGCTGTATGAGCAGGTGAAGGGCGGAGGCGGACACACGCTCGCGATCATCTCCATCGATATGGACGATCTGAAGGGGATCAACGATACGTACGGCCACGCGAACGGCGATATCGCGCTGAAGGCCATCGCCAACGCGATCTACGCGGCCTGCTACGCCAACGAGCTCTGCTACCGCGTCGGCGGCGATGAGTTCCAGGTTCTGGCGTTCGATTACACGGAGGAGGACGTCGCCCGCTATTACGAGCGGTTCGAGGGCTTCCTGGACGATTACAACTCCCGCTCGAAGCGGCCGTATCTGGTGCGTGCGAGCTACGGACACTCGATCGCCAATGAGGACGCGGCGCATACGCTTGGCGAGTGGATGACCCTGAGTGACGACCGTATGTACGCGAATAAAGCGGAAAATAAGAAGCACCGGAGCACGTTCCGCGAGGAGACGTGACGAAGGGCCCGGAGGATGAAAATTTGACAGACGATACGAAGGATTTGTTCCCGCAGGAGGATGCGGCGGAGGCCGCGGAGGAGAGGGCGTTGGTCGCCCGGTTGCTGCGGGAGTTTGACGAAGTGTTCGGCGGCGGAGGCGACATCCGCGCGTACCGCGCGCCCGGCAGGGTGAACCTGATCGGCGAGCACACGGACTACAACGGAGGCCATGTGTTTCCGTGCGCGTTGACCATCGGGACCTATGCGGTCGCAAGACTGCGGGATGACCGGAAACTGCGCATGTACTCGGATAATTTTCCGGAGAAGGGCGTGATCGAGAGTTCGCTTGACGGGCTTTCGTACCGCGACGAGGACGGCTGGACGAACTACCCGAAGGGCGTGATCGCGGCTGCTTCCTGCAGAGGTTACACGGCGGACCGGGGATTGGACATCCTCTACTGCGGAACCATTCCCAACGGTGCGGGATTGTCCTCGTCGGCGTCCATCGAGGTGCTGACCGGCGAGGTGCTGCGGGACCTGTTCGGATGGGATTACGACGGGATCACGAATGCGCTGATCGGCCAGCAGGCGGAGCGCAGGTTTGTGGGCGTCAACTGCGGTATCATGGACCAGTTCGCGATCGCGATGGGGAAAAGAGATTGTGCGATCTTCCTCGATACGGCGACGCTCGAATATGAGTACGCGAAGCTGAAACTCGAGGGAGTCCGGATCGTCATACTGAATACGAACAAGAAGCGCGGACTCGGGGATTCGAAGTACAATGAGCGGCGGGCGGAATGCGAGCAGGCACTCGCGGAGCTGCAGACGGTCGTGAAGATCGGGTCGCTCGGGGAATTGACGGAAGAGGAATTTGAAGCGCACGCGGACGCCATCGCGTCTCCGGTACGGAGGAAGCGGGCACGGCACGCGGTGTATGAGAACCGGCGGACGATCCGCGCGGTCGAGGCCCTGCACCGGGATGATCTGGCGGCGTTCGGGCAGCTGATGAATGAGTCTCACATCTCCCTGCGGGATGATTATGAGGTGACCGGCGTTGAGCTGGACACGCTCGTTGAGGCGGCATGGCGTGTGCCGGGAGTGATCGGCGCCCGCATGACCGGCGCGGGATTCGGCGGTTGCGCCGTATGCCTGGCGAGGGAAGAGAGTGTTGATACTTTGAGCCGGAGTGTTACGGAGGAGTATCGTTCGAAGATCGGTTACGAGCCGACGTGCATCGTCGCACGGATCGGCGGGGGACCGGAACGCATCGGATAAAGCGGCACCGCGAAGGTGCAAAGATGATTCGGACAGAGAGGGATTAGAGATGAGATTAGAAGAGAGTGAACGCAAGAAGTTGTTAGCCGTATTCGCCAAAAATCTTCCGACATACCGCAAGGTGATGAAGCTTTCCCAGGAAGAATTCGGCGAGACGATCGGTATCACGAGACAGACGGTCAGCTCCATCGAACGAGGGGCGTATCCGTTGACATGGTCAATCTTTTTGTCGTGCCTCTTTGTATGCACGGGGCAGCCGCGCGCGCGGAAACTGATCCTGAATTCGTACGCGGACGAGCCGGTGCTGCTCGGCTTTTTGAACGAGCTCTTCACCGACAAGGGAAGCAGCGTGGGCGAGACTGCAGGGACCACGGCGCGCCAGGTATACTACGGAACCTGCACGATCGTGGATGACGGAAAATACTCCATCGAGGACTGCGACGGCGGTGTCGCGGAGATGCTCGGCATCACCGGCGATCCGAAGAAGGCCGGCAGCTACCTCGACTACATCGCGGACGACGACCGCGAGGCGATCCGCCGGATCCTCGACGAGAAGATCCGCAAGCAGATGGTCGTCTGCATCGAGCACCGCCTGAAGTCCGCCGAGGGCCGCAACGTGCCCGTTCAGTGTTTCGTCCGTCGTCAGAAGAAGATGATGAAGAACGGACTCTTCGACATTACCATCACGCAGGTGACCGGAGAGATGCTCCGGAAGCGCCAGATTTCCGGCCTTCTGGAATCGCTGCCCGTCGGTGTCGCCGTATTTGAATACCAGGGCCGTATCGCGCGGGAAAATGTTCCCGAGGTCATCTACGCGAACGACGTATTTTACGATATCATCGGACAGACCAAGGAGCAGTTCAGCTCCATCCACGGCAACTTCCTTCCTGCCGTTGTGGCGGCGGAGGATGTCAAGACCGTTCAGCGTCTCTTCGATCCGAAAAATGAGGCCAACACCGTCTCCGTCGCGGAGTTCCGCGTCAACCATTTCGACGGCAGCGTGGCATGGGTGCACTGCAATGCTCTCGTTGTATGGCACACGGAGGAGGACACCTCCCTCGTGAGCTGCGTCCTGACGGACATCACGCAGCGCATCAACGCGGAGATGAGCATGAAGCATCAGCTCGACCGCTACCGCCAGATCGAGGACATCTCGGACGATGTGCAGTTCGGTTACGATGTGAACGAGGACCGTCTCACGATCCCCGAGCGCGTCGGCGAGCAGTTCGGCCGCGGCGGCATCGTGCCCAATCTTCTCGGGGACAATCTTCCGGCAAACTTCTGCCATCCCGAGGACTACGAGGAGTTCATGAAGCTCTTCAACAGCGCGCGTGAGGGCGAGAATGTCAAGGGTGAGTTCCGCATCAAACTTGACGCGGGCGACTTCAAATGGTGCAAGCTCAACATGATCGGCATCCGTGATTCCGAGGGGAAGGTCATCTACCTCTACGGCCGGCTGACCATCATCGACGAGGAGCGCCGCAGACAGCGCGAGCGCAGCAACGACCGCATGATCATCAACCGCCTCAACAGTACCGACCGGTTGACCAACCTGTACAACCGCACGGCATTCCGCGGCAGGGTGCAGGAGGTGCTCTCCGACCCGGAGATGGACCCTGTGCACGCGATCATCTACTGCGACATCAATGATTTTTCGTATATCAACGAGAAGTTCGGATACCCTGCGGGCGACCGCATCCTCCGCGACTTCGGTTCGATGTTCCTGCGGAAGGGCAAGCGCTGCTTCGCCTGCCGCATCCATTCGGACTATTTCCTGATCTACGTCAACGGACAGACCGAGGATCAGGTCATCTCAAAGCTCAAGAGCTGGTCGAAGGTGTTCGTGGAGCACCAGTCCAAGAACTACCCGGGCATCGACCTGCAGCTCACGAACGGCGTGTACTTCCTGCGTCGCGGTGAGCGTGACATCGCGCTTGCGATGGACAACGCGAACCTTGCGCGCAAGCAGGCGAAGCTCGAGCAGAACAGCCTCTACTGCATCTGCACCGAGGAGCTCCGCGCAAAGCGTTCCTACGAGCAGACCATCGCCGGCGAGATCCAGATGGCGATCAAGGACAACAAGATCGAAGTGTTCCTGCTTCCGAAGTTCTCCCTCGAGGAGCGCCGCGTCATCGGCGCCGAGGCTCTGGCCCGCTGGTGCAACGACGACGGCACGTACCGCTCGCCTGCGGAGTTCATTCCGATCCTCGAGAAGACCGGTCACATCACCGACCTCGACTTCTGCATTTACACGAACGTTCTTCAGACGCTCCGCACGTGGAAGAAGAAGGGAATCCCGATGGTTCCGATCTCAGTCAACTTCTCGAAGCACAACAACAGCTTCGTCAAATTCGACGACCGCATCAGCCGTCTTGCGGAGCAGTACAACGTGGACGGACGCTACCTTGAGCTCGAGGTCAACGAGGCGATGATCGCCGCGGACCTTGCGAGCGCGAACTCCAGCATCAAGGATCTGCAGAGCCGCGGATTCACGATCACACTCGATGATTTCGGCTCGGGCAACGAGTCGCTGTCGATGCTGATCGCGGCGCCGGTGGACCACGTGAAGATCGGGCGCAACTTCCTTCAGAACATCGGTACGTCCCGCATGGAACAGGAGTACGTCCGCTGCATGTGCGATATGATCGCGTCGGTGAAGAAGGACGCCGTGTTCGAGGGCGTGGAGACGGAGGAGCAGGCCGAATTCTTGCACAGCTGCGGTTTCACGACCGCGCAGGGATATCTCTTCGAGCGGCCGATCCCCGTGGATGAGTTCGAAAAGAAGTATCTTACGCCGAAAAAGGCTTGACATTTTCTGTGATTCGGAGTAATTTTTGTAGATAATACTCGGAAAATTGAGGGGACACCGGGGTCGGGGTTCCCTCAAAATGTTTCGGGCACGGAGCGGCGTTCTTCGGATGATAAGACGTCGGCGGCTTTCGGAGCGCGAGTAATAATATGAGAAAAATAGAAACCGGAGACACCGGTTTCGGAAAGGCGAGGTTGAGACCATGGAATTGCTTACGGTAAAAGAATTGTATCGTCAGCGCGAGGAGTATTTCGGAAAAACAGTATCAGTGGGAGGCTGGGTGCGCAGCAATCGCGACTCCAAGACCTTCGGATTCCTCGTGATCAACGACGGAACATATTTTGAGACGCTTCAGATCGTCTATACCGATGCGCTGGCCAACTTCGACGAGATCGCGCATTTCGGAGCGGGCGCTGCCGTGATCGTGACCGGCACGCTTGTTTCCACACCGGACGCCAAGCAGCCGTTTGAGATCCAGGCGACGGAGGTGGCTCTCGAGGGAGCTTCCGATCCGACGTATCCGATGCAGAAGAAGCGCCACACGCTTGAGTACCTGCGCACGATGACGCATCTCCGTCCGAGAACCAACACATTCCAGGCGGTGTTCCGCGTGCGTTCGCTCGCGGCTTACGCCATTCATAAATTTTTCCAGGAGAGAGGCTTTGTCTACGTTCACACGCCGCTCATCACCGGCAGCGACTGCGAAGGCGCGGGTGAGATGTTCCAGGTGACGACGATGGATCTTGCGAATGTTCCGAAGACGGAGGACGGCAAGGTCGATTACACCAAGGATTTCTTCGACAAGCCCACGAACCTGACTGTCAGCGGCCAGCTCAACGGTGAGACCTTCGCTATGGCGTTCCGCAACATTTATACCTTCGGACCGACGTTCCGCGCGGAGAACTCGAACACGACGCGCCACGCGGCGGAGTTCTGGATGATCGAGCCGGAGATCGCATTTGCCGACCTCAAGGATGACTGCGACCTGGCGGAGTCGATGCTCAAGTACATCATCAACTATGTTTTGGAAAATGCTCCCGAGGAGATGAACTTCTTTAACAGCTTCGTCGACAAGGGACTGATCGAGAGACTGCAGCATGTCGCAAGCTCCGAGTTCGGCCGCGTGACCTACACCGACGCGATCAAGCTTCTCGAGGAGAACAACGACAAGTTCGAGTACAAGGTATACTGGGGATGCGATCTGCAGACCGAGCACGAGCGCTACCTCACCGAGCAGATCTTCAAGAAGCCGGTCTTTGTGACGGACTATCCGAAGGAGATCAAGGCATTTTACATGAAGCTGAACCCGGACGGAAAGACCGTGGCTGCAGCCGACTGTCTGGTGCCCGGCATCGGCGAGATCATCGGCGGTTCCCAGCGTGAGGACGATTACGACAAGCTGGTTGCCCGCATCGAGGAGCTCGGCATGAAGAAGGAGGACTACGGTTTCTACCTCGACCTCCGCAAGTACGGTTCCGCGCGTCACGCCGGTTTCGGCCTCGGCTTTGAGAGATGCATCATGTATCTCACGGGCATGAGCAACATCCGCGACGTAATCCCGTTCCCGAGAACCGTCGGTAACTGTGATCTGTAATTTCGGTAAAGCCAAATGAGTGAAATCTTTGACAAGATTGCCGTGTATTTTTCGTACGGCTTCGTAAGGTACGCCTTCTTCGTCACGGTGCTGATCTCCATATGCGCGGCGCTGCTGGGCGTGATCCTCGTGCTGAAGCGGTTCTCGTTTATCGGGGACGGCCTCTCGCATGTGGCGTTCGGAGCGATGGCGATCGCGACGGTGATGAAGCTGACGGACAATCTGATCTTCGTCTTCCCGGTGACGATCTTATCGGCAATCCTTCTGCTGTGGACCGGCCAGTCCAAGCGCAAGATCAAGGGGGACGCCGCGGTTGCGATGATCTCCGTGGGAGCGCTCGCGGTCGGCTACTTGGTGATGAACGTCGCGAAGACCTCGACCAATGTCGCGGGCGACGTGTGCAGCACGCTGTTCGGTTCGACCAACCTTCTGACGCTGCAGAAGAGCGACGTGTTCGTCACTCTCGTCGTGTCACTTCTGGTGATCGCCGTGTTCGTGCTGTATTACCACAAGATCTTCGCGGTGACATTTGACGAAACATTCTCGCAGGCGTCGGGACTCCGGACGTCGGCGTACAATCTTTTGATCGCGTCCGTGACGGCCGTGATCATCGTGCTGGCGATGAACCTCGTGGGCTCGCTCCTGGCGTCCGCGCTGATCATTTTCCCGGCACTCTCGGCGATGCGCGTCTTCCGCAGTTTCCGCGGTGTGACGGTCTGCGCGGTGATATTTGCCGTTGTGAGTTCATCGTTCGGGATCCTCATTTCCATTTTGTATAATACACCGGTCGGTTCCACGATCGTTGTGCTGGACATCTTGCTTTTCGCCGGATTTGCCGTCGCGGGTCGTGTGACCGGGCGCGGTTAGGAGACATCGGAAAATGAGATGCTCGTAAGGCTCGTTTCGGCGGCGGAGTTGTAAGATTCCGCCGTCTTTTTTGTCTTCTTAGGTAAAGGATCAAGCCGCGAACGCGGAGAAGGGGGATGTGTTATGAGACGGAAACAGAGAGTGTTGATATTGTTCCTGGTACTTGTTCTTGTTGCGGTTACCCCGGCTTCGGCGGACAACGGACCGAAGCCGTACACCCGCGTGAAGATAGAAAACCCGGGAGGATTGTGCTACGGGACGCTTCTTTCGGAGAAGGAGCACGTCGGACCGTATCAGGCGACTCATCTTTATTCGCCGGAGGAGCCGCTTCCGTACCGTGAGGCGGTCAAGCAGCATGCCCTGGATTCGGGGCAGACCAAGTGGGAGCAGAAGGCCGAACTGATGGCGGAGGGATATCCGGAGTACGCCGTGTGGAAGCCGTTTGACGAGTTCGCGGACGCGGACGGGTATCATTTTCTGCAGCGGATCTGGAAAGTGAGTGAAGAGAGCATCGACTGGACGTATATGCCGCCGATGAAGTTCAAGGTCCTGTTGTACTGGCCGGAGACGGGGCAGTACGCGGTCAGCGACGTGATCGAGAGATACGCATTTTACTCGTTCTTCCGGGCGGAGGTCGGCGAGGCCCGTGCGGACGGGAACCTTTCCCTGACTGTGACGGAGGTGAGCACCTCTGCATACCGCGCCGAGGCACTCGCGTGGCGCATCGTATTCACGCTGGCAGTCGAGCTGTTGATCGCGCTCCTGTTCATGTTCCGCACGAAGCGGGAGTGGCTGGTCATCATCCTGGTCAATCTGTTCACGCAGATCATGCTCAGCTACTTCGCCGTGACGATTGTGGTCGGATCGGGGACTACCGAATCGTATCCGGTGCAGCTGGCGTTTCTGGAACTCGGAGTGGCCGTCGCAGAGGCTGCGCTCTATATCATTTTCCTGCGAAAGAACGCAAAAAAGCCGCGCAGACAGATCATCTGCGTCGCATACGCTTTGGTTGCGAACGCAGCATCTTATCTGCTCGGCTTGCAGATCGACGACCGGATTATGACCAATCTTCGGTTATTCCGCTTCTGATACGGCGGCAACGGGCTTCGGACTTTCGGAGGAAGTCTTCGCGGGCGGGAGAAGCATCGCACGCGTTGTGCGGTTGTTCATCAGCGCCATGAGAAGGATACCGCCGATGACCCCGCAGGAGATGATCTCGCCGGCGGCAACCGTCAGGACGAGGAACCACATTGCGTCCGAAAGGCCGTAAGCGAACTTGAGGATCGGAGGGATAATGATGGCGTTGGAAAGGATCGGAGGAATCGCGAACATGGCCGTCAGAAGAACCACGCGCGATACCGTGAACTTGAACGGCTTTTGGGCGTAGGCGCGGCGGACGGCACGGCCGATCAGGTGCGTGGCAACGGCAGCGATCAGCGTTGCAACGGGGCCGAATGCGATATCCCAGGGATTGCTTCCCGCGATGATGTTTGTGATGAAACAGCCTACATACAGGCCGGGGATGCTTTCCGCGAGAAATGCGGGAAGGATCGTGAGCGCTTCGGAGAAGCGGCACTGGATTGCTCCGCTGCAGAGACCGAGTGTCTCAGAGAGCATCGAGAGGGCGACGTAGAGTGCGGCGATCAAAGCCCCTCTCGTCAGATAAAGAGCAGAATTGCGTTTCATAAAGAAACCTCCGTAGTTTTGTTTTAGGTGAGGATGGTTTCGAACTCACCGTTATTCGGTTGACCGGCGGCCGCGTTGTTCCGGGCGGAAATGCCCGCAAAGACCGCAACGCAGAGCATACCACAGGGCGCCGGTTCTGTCAACAACAAAAAAGACG
>JBGUPV010000235.1:0-11919 GCA_045130455.1 Lachnospiraceae bacterium
TAAGAAGTATCTGCTGTTGCTGATCGTGCCGCTTGCGGCGATCACCGCAGTGATCGCGCACATGTTCTTAACGTCCGGCAGACGCAATAATCACGACGAGCAGTAAAACGCATTTTCCGGATTGCCGGTACGCATTAAAACCGAATAATATTCACGACTCCCGATGAGTGTTCCCTAAGCGCCCGTCGGGAGTTTTTGTGTGTTTTTACCGCATGTGTATGTTCACAAAACGGGATATGCGCTCGTCGGGTGCAACGCAGGTCACATAACGAAAAATAGTTGTATTTTCCGCCAAATAGCGTATAATTATTGTGTATGCGGTTGTTTCGGAGAGGACAACCATTCGAGTAGTGTGAAAGAGAGGAATACTTTATGATGAAGAGATACGGACGGAGGGTGAGCCTTCTGCTCTGTCTGGCGATGCTGCTTTCCATGATGACGCAGGCGGCGTTCGCAAGTGCGGATATTACGCTCGACGACGACAGTGATCACACGTACACATTGGAGTGGAACGAGAAGGTCACGCTTCACTGCTCTGCGGAAGCGGGCAATGAGATGTATACGCTGTACTATGACTGGAGGGCGGCGTATGAGAAGGACGAAATGAAAATGACCACAACGCTGGCCGAGAACTGTACCAAGAAGTCCTATACGCCGAAGCCTCAGCTTGGAACGAAATACTATATTTGCCGGGTTCATGACAAGGATTACGGAGAGCAGGTCCGCAGCGGTTTCCACGCAGTAACGTACAAAACCAAGCTTACCGCGGTGAAGGTCAAGAGCAATCCGACGAAGACCAAGTACAAAGTCGGCGAGCAGCCGGATTTCAAGGGGATGAAGGTTGAGCTGACGATCAGTAAAAACAGTGGTGGAACCAAGACCGAGACGCAGACACTCACATCCAACTGGGATCTGATGAGTTGGCGCTGTGTTTCGAACAGCAAGAGCGATGGAAAACTGACGACGGAAGGCGAGAAAGCGATCGAGTTTTACAGTGATTTCCTCGGTGTGAAGTCCGACATTTTCTACATTACGTACGTAAAGAGCACGCCGACCCCGACGCCGACGAAGAAACCGGGGACACCTACCCCGACACCGATTAAGAAACCGGGTACTCCTACGCCGACTCCGACGACCAAGGTCACCGGACCTACGACGGAGGAAACCATCAACGGCAAGAAATACTCCTTTACCTTGATGGATGCCAAAGGTAAGGCAACCAGCATAACCAACCTGCGTACGATCCCCGAGTACTCCTCGGATCCGAAGGATTTTCTCAAGGACGGCAGCGGCAACAAGGTAAGCCTTCCGAAAGATACGGAGGTGAAGGTAACCGGTCAGTGTAAGCAGTCCGGATATTATCGTATCATATACAAGGGAACTGTCTGCTATGTTTCCAATAACTATCTGACCATTATTTCCTCCGGCAGCGTGACGCCGACGCCGAAGCCGGTGAATACGGTGACGCCGACGCCTACGAGTACGCCGAAGCCGACGCCGACAAATACGCCGACTCCGACTCCGACTGCGACGCCCACGTCCACACCGACGCCGACGTCTACACCCACGGCAACTCCTACACCGACGGCGACCCCTACGCCGACCACGGCAGTTGCGACGATGCCGCAGTTGAAGGGACAGACGGTGGAGCAGGCACAGGAGATCCTCAAGGGACTCGGTGTCGAGCTGCAGATCAAGGTTGAACCGGACACCGGTGCGAGCGATTATCCGGACAACACGATCACAAAGCAGATTCCGGATGCGGGAGACAAGATCCTCGACGGAACGACGGTGTTCCTGTATTATAAGCCTGTCGCGGAACCGACCGAGACACCGACACCGGAAGTAACGGAAACTCCGACACCGGAAGTTACGGAAACTCCTACCCCGGAAGTAACCGAGACGCCTACGCCGGAAGTGACGGAGGCCCCGACGCCTACGCCGGAGATCGCAGAGCCGACGCCTACGCCGCCGCTCACGGATCCGGATCCGACAGCGACGCCGACCGTCGCGGAATCCGACCCGACGGCGACACCGACGGAAAAGGCGGAGAAGCCGGACGACGGTAAGAAGGACAGCAAGAAGAGCGACAGTGATCTTTCCGACGGCAAGAACTTCCAGTGGTGGATGCTTGCGATCCCGGGAGGCTTGATCCTGCTGATCCTGATCATCATGATCGTGGCATTGAAAAAGCGCCGCTGATGCGGCCTTGAATAAAAAACGGAGGACGAAATATGCAGAACCGAACCAACAGCTCGGAAAATGAACTGAGAAGGAAGAATCGCGGCGAAGTGCCGGTAACCGTGATCGTGGGAATCATCATTGCGGTATTGATCATCGCGGCACTTGGAGTTTTCCTCTTCCTGCGCGCGCGCAAGTACACGCCCGGTGAGATGAAGGACAACACGTACAAGAATCGATGGGCTAAAGTCAAGGCGGAGATCCCGGACAATTGGGTTGTCCTTTCCGAGGCGCAGCTGAAGGAAGCCATGGCCAAGAACAGCAGCGGTTTCGATATGGAATGCCCGGCCGCTTTCTATAAGGCATCCGGTCTTACTTCCATTTCGATGGGCATGATCGTAACGCATGACGGCAAGATGGATCTGGACGAAGTGCGCAGACAGTTTGAGAAGGAATTCGGCGTTGAGCAGATGCTGAACGTTCAGCTCGACGACAAGACGTCGGCCAATGTCAACGTCAGCCAGGGCACGCGCTATATCGGCGGCGAGGAGTATTTCTCGGTGACGATGTCGATGTCCGGTGTGTCCATGGAGATGGCGTTCAAGGAGTGCCACGACAACGGAATCTTCGGTATCGCGGCGATCTGCACCGGCAACGCGGATGTGGATGATGTATTCCGTCTCTTCAGCAAGTATTGATCATACTGCGGAAGAGTTTCGAAAAATGACAGAGAAGGTATGAAAGAGTCCCCCTTCACCGGGCAGCCGGCGGAGGGGGACTTGTGTGTTCAGAGGCTATTTTCCGACGGAGATCAAATGTCGTAGAAGCTCCGCAGGTCGCGGCAGATGTGCTCAAGATCGGGGTAAATGAAGCTCTCGGTGATGCCGAGGTTCTTGAGACTGTCGATGAAATACTGCTTGCGCGTCTGCGGGATGATGATCTTGTAGAGCATGTTGTCGCTGCAAAGATCCTCGAGGCGGCGCAGTGAGTTGTGCACGGTGAAGCAGGATTGCTGCGTGTACATGCGGAGGTTGTGGTCGGTGGAAGAGCAGGCCAGGATCTTGTCCTCAAGCACGGGATTGTGGTGCAGGTGCTTAAACGCAGGCAGGAGCATTTCCTGCGCGGTGTCCGCGTCGATCGGATAGATGCAGCGGCCGAAGCCTTCCTCCTCATTGAGCGCGTCCGGAACGAGCACCCAGACGCAGGCGTCGGTGTCCGTCACGGCGTACGTCTCGGTCGCGAAGAAGACCGCGACCAGCGGCGAGCGCGACCAGTCGAGGATGCGGGTGGGCAGGCCGTAGTGCTGCATGAGGGCGATCCAGTAGGCATAGTTGTTTCGGCTCGGCGGCGCTTCCAGCGTCTGCTTCGCGCGGATATAAAAGTCGTTCGAGAGAAAGCGTTCCATCTGAAGGCGTTTTTCGCTGCGCTGGATGGACGGGACCAGCGTGAGAGAGGAGTTGTCCTCCCCGCGGTACCACAGCTGCGCGTGTTCCCCGTGGCGTGCGGCCAACGCCTGAACAAACTGAAGAAGCTCATCCATTGTGCTGATGTCGATTGTGATCATAAGAGCACTCCGATCGGAAAATAGTACGGGCTCGCCCGTTCTCTTTATTATACCCCTCGCGGGGGAGAGTGTAAAGCGAAAGAAAAACTGCCGCGCCGGAAAACTCCGGAACGCGGCAGTTGTGTTTTTGTGCATGACTGTGAAGTCGGATCACTCCTGAGGTACGAGCGTCACCTTCGTCATGTGAGGCTGCATACCGTTGTACCAGTACAGGAAGCCTTCAACATCGATGACATCGCCGGCCTTGAGGGATTCAACCGTCTGGTAAACCTCGGTGTCCTTGTTGCAGAGGTAGGACTCTACGATGAACGTGTAGTACGTGCCGTCCTTGCTGACTCTGAGGTAGAGGTCATCTCCGCGCTCACCGGAACCGTCGTACTTGTATACAGCGGGTTCCTTAACAGCGAAACCGTTGAAGGTGACAAGGCGGTTCATGTTGGCAATCAGCTGCTGATTCTCGGTGGTCATACCGCCGTCGAGCAGTACCGTCGCGTCGATGGGATTTGCAATATAGGTGCCCTCGAGGAACTCGAAGGTAGCATCCGCAACCTCAATCTCGCCCGACCATGCGGCGCGATATCCGGTGACGCGGATCTTGGTACCGGGAACGAGCTTCGCGGCATCCGCCTCGGAGCACTTCATCTCATACAGGAAATAACCGCCGTCCGCGTCAGCCGCGTAAACGGTGATCTTGTCTTCCCACCAGGACTGATGTGCCTGAACGTAGCACTCGATCGTAACCGGATCGTCGATCTCAGCCGCAATGTACTCAGCCCAGGTCATAACGCCCTCGCTCTTGGCATTGATGCTGCCGGTAACCTTTGCGGAGGTGATGTGCGGGTTCACGCCGTTGTACCAGTAGAGGAAGCCCTCGAGGTCAACGGTGTCGCCGACCTTCAGAGCCTCGACAGCTTTGTAAACGTCGGTGTCCTTGCCGCAGAGGTAGGACTCTACGGTAAAGGTGAAGATCTGGTTGCCATTGGCAACGTTGAAGTAGAGGTCGTCGCCCCGGTCGCCGGAACCGTCATGCTTGTAAGTAGCAGCCTTTACAACGGTAAGGTTCTTGAAGGAAACGAACTGGTTCTGCTTCTTCACAAGGTCTTCCGTTCCGAGAAGATCGGTAACGTCGACTGCAGATGCGATGTACGTGCCTTCCTCGATCTCGAAGGTAGCGTCAACCACTTCGATCTCGCCGGACCACTCGCCGCGGAAACCGGTTACTTTGATCTTGGTTCCGGGAACAAGCTTTGCAGCATCCTCCTCGGAGCAGGTCATGTTGTAGAGGAAGTAAGCGCCGTCCGGATCAGCCGCGTAAACGGTGATCTTGTTGTCCCACCAGGACTGGTGAGCCTGAACGTAGCACTCGATCACGACCGGATCATCAACCGCAGCAGCAACGTACTGTGCGTAGGTCATAACGCCCTCGCTCTTTGCAGCGGGATCAAGCGGTGCAGGGGTAGGCGAATCGGTAGGCACCGGAGTAGGTGTCTCCTCAGCCGGAGTGGGTGTCGCCTCAGCCGGTGTAGGGGTTTCAGCCGCCGGCGTAGGCGTGGACGCAGCCGCCGTCGGGGTGTTGGTTGCATTGTTGTCGGTCTTGTTCTTATCCTTGCCGCATGCAGTAAGCATCGCGCACATGAGAACGAAGACCAGGCATGCCGTGAATAATTTCTTCATTGTCATTCTCCTTTTCAAATACAATTTTGATCGGTTGCCATGCATGCACACCCATTATACAGAGAAAAATACAAATTGCAATAGCTCATTCGGTATGCATTGATGTTATTTTCCGGCGTATAAACACCGCGATCAGTCCGATCCAGACAACGACGAGCGCGATCAAAAGCACGCGCGTCTCGGTCGGGAGAGCGCCGGCGGCGCGGTTTTCGCGCTCCGTGACGGTGATCTGGTCGAGGTGTTTGAGGGCTGCCGTATCCTCGTACAGCTTTGCGATAAATGCGTCGTCGACCGTCATTTTGCGGCGGGTGGAGCGCGTCACATTTTCGATCAGCTCACCGGCGGCCTCGCGGACGGAGGCGGAGCCGGCAAATACGGGCGTCACGAAGGTGTTGTCGATGTTCGCGAGGAACAGTTTGGCCGCCTGGATCTTCACGGCGTAGTGAAGGTCGTTGTCGGTGCCCTCAGCCGCCAGATACGCCTGATACTCCTCGGACTGCTGCGCCTTCGTCGTGACCGGGATGTAGCCCTCGGTCTGCGAGTACGCGATCTGCACATCGTTCGTCAGGAGGTACTGCATGAACAGCCAGGAAGCCATGACCTCGCCGCTGTCCTCCTTGTTGAAGATACAGACGGACGGTCCCTGGGAGATCATGTAAGGGTCGGAGGTGTCGAACTGTGGGATCGGCCGGACGACGGTCTCAAAACTGCGGATATCGTCCGAGCAGATGTCGGAGTTCGGCGCGTTGCTGCCCATCCAGGTTGCACCCGCGGTGGAGTCGATCGCGAAGATGCACTGCCCGGCGTTAAGGTAGTTGCCCGGGTAGCTCGAGATCTTGAACGTGGAAAATGAGCGGGACTTCGCGTGAGGCACGATCGAGTACAGAAGCTCCTTCGTGTCATCGTTGAAGAGGAGCACATGGCCCTCTTCGTCGGAGTACTGCGCATGCTTCTGCCAGAGCATCGAGATCATCATGTTGTCGGTGGACTTGTAGATGAACGGGATCAGCGTCGTTTGCCCGTTCACGACAAAGGTATCGCCGTCCTTGGCCATGGCGGCCTCGGAGACCTCCCAAACGTAATCCCAAGTGAGAATGTCGGGGATGTCGTAGCCGAGGGCGGTCACGAGATCCTTGTTGATGTACAGAGCCTCGGTGGAGCGCATGTAAGGAAGTGCGTAGACCGAACCGCCGATGCGGCATTCCTCGAGGAACTTCGGCACGATCTCATCCGCGTCCGGCCCGTCGAAGAGAAGCTTCTTGCCGCCGAGACCGTAGTTCACGTCGTACATCAGACTGTCCAGGTTGACGACGACGTTGCTGCCTTTCTGGTAGGTGGCGATGTGGTCGGGGTAGGTGATGCACACGTTGGGCGTCGTGTCCGTCGCGATGTTCGTGATGACATCCTGGTAGATCGTGGCGTAGTCGGTGTATTTCTTCAGCACGACATGCACGTTGGGGTACAGCGCCTCAAAGTCACGGATGGCCTTTTCGTAGACGTTGACCTGCGTGATGTTGGTATCATTTTTCGCCCAGAAGGTGATCGTGTATTCCTTGTCGGTGTCAAATTCCTTCGGCACCGTGAAGGCCACGCGCTTCTTGCTCTTGTGGCAGCCGGTGAGGAGCGCGGCGAAGAGGGCGGCGATCAGCAGAAATGCCGCGGCGCGCCGGAAGCCTCGATGATGTTTCGTTCGGATCATCCCTTGGTACCTCCTCTCGAAACGCCCTCCATGATCTTGTTGCGGAACACGAGGAAGAGGATGATGAGCGGTACCGAGACGACCACGACGGTGGCCATCATCGCGGGGATGTTGTCGCGGCCGAAGCCGTTCTGACGGATCTCCTGGATACCGTTGGATACAAGGAACCGGCTGCGGTCGTCGGTGATCAGTCGCGGCCATACGTAGGCGTTCCAGCACTCGATGACCTTGAGGATCGTGATCGTGACGATGGTCGGTTTCGCGATGGGAACCATCACGCGCAGCAGGTATTTGAAGTCGGATGTGCCGTCGACCTTGGCGGCTTTGTACAGCTCCTCCGGGATCTGCTCGAAATTTTCCTTGAGCAGGTAGATGTAGAAGACGGAGGTCACCGACGGCAGGATCAGACCGGCGAAGGTGTTTCGCATGTTCCACGATGTGATCGTGACATAGTTCGTGATGATGACGAGCTCACTCGGGATCATCATGAGACTCAGAAACAGTGAGAACACGAGGTTCTTACCCGGGAATTTCATCCGAGCGAAGGCAAATGCGGCCGGCACGATGACGAGCATCATCAGCGCCGTCGTCACCACCGTGTAGATCAGCGTGTTCAGGAAATATCCCGCAAGCGGTACTGCGGTAAATGCCTCCGTATAGTTCGCGCCGGTCGGCTCCGAGACGTAGAATTTCGGGACGACCTCGCCGTTGTAAGCGCTCTGCGTCTTGAAAGAGGTTAGGAGCATCCAGTAGAACGGGAAGAGCACGGCGAGAGCGCAGATCGTGAGGAAAATGTACAGAAGCGTGCTGCGGATGATCTTACGGCGGCGGGCTTTGCGCTCGATCTCGTCGTAGGTTGACTGTGTCGTCTTGTTCTCATTTTCAGCCATCTCATTTTCCTCCTTCCTAGTAATGTACGTTGTTGCGGCTCACCATCAGGTTGATGCAGGTGATGGTGAACACAACGGCGAAGAGGATCAGCGCGGCGGCGGAAGCGAAGGACGGGTAGCCGCCGCTGTTGCCGTACAGCATGTCGTAGATGTAGCCTACCATGGTGTTCATTCCGGCGGCGTTGAGGTCGGTGCCGAAGAGGGCAACCTCGTCGCTGTAGGCCTTGAACGCGCCGATGAAGCCGGTGATGATCAGGTAGAAGATCATCGGGGAGATCATCGGAAGTGTGATCCGGAAGAAAATGCGGGACGGTTTCGTGCCGTCCACCCGGGCGGCTTTGTAGTAGTCCTCCTTCACGGACGCCAGTGCGCTGGTGAGAATGAGGATCTTGAACGGGAGCACGATCCAGACGGTGTAGAGGCACATGACGAGCATTTTCGCCCAGTGGGGACCGTCGATGAAATCCACGGACTCGCCGCCGAAGAATTTGATCAGCAGGTTGATCATACCGTCCGAGTACTCTGTCTTCTTAAAGAGCACCATGAACACCAGACCGACGGCCAGGGTGTTGGTCACATACGGAAGAAAGTACACGGTCTGGAAGAGGTTGCGGAGCGGCTTCACCGAGCTCAGCGCAAGGCTTATGAGAAGCGCGAGGCCCGTGGAGACCGGCACGGTGATGATCACGAGGACAAATGTGTTTTTGAGCGCCTGCACGAAATACGGGTCGCGCAGGACATATCGGAAGTTGTACAATCCGGTTCCGGTGGAGGTCTGCGAGACGAAATTGTAGCCCTCCTCGAAGGAGTACACGATCACGTCGATCAGCGGGTAGACCATGAAGATGCCCAGGAACAGGATCGCGGGCAGCAGATAAAGCCAGCCCTTGTATTTGCTTTGTTTCATATGAGATCCTTTCAAAAACCGGTGTCAGCGAACAGTGTATTCGATGCGCTCCTCGGTCGCGCGGTCGAAGAGGCAGACCTTCGCGGGCTTTAAGCGGAAGCGTACGGTGTCGCCGCCGATCGCCGAGATATCCTCGGAGGGAATGATCGAGCGGATCGAGGTCCCGGCAAATGCGGGATGCGAGGAGACGACGCTCGTGTCGCGTCCCATGACTTCGATCTTCTGAAGGGAGCATGCCAGGCGGCCGTCCTCAACGGGGACAAAGCCTTCGGGGCGGATGCCGACCCAGACGTCGCGGGACTCCGTGCCCTCAATGTCGAGGACGGCGTCATCGCCGATCATCACGTGACCGTCGGCGATGCGGCCTTCGAAGACGTTGATCGGAGGCGTGCCGAGGAATTTGGCGACGAAGAGGTTGCAGGGATTGTCATAGACCTCCTGGGGCTTGCCCATCTGCTGGAAGAGACCGTCCTTCATCACGACGATCAGGTCGCTGATGCTCATCGCCTCCTCCTGGTCGTGGGTGACAAATACGGTGGTGATGCCGGTCTCGTGCTGGATCCGCGCAAGCTCCTCGCGCGTCTGCAGACGAAGCCGTGCGTCAAGGTTGGAGAGCGGCTCATCGAGAAGAAGCACCGAAGGCATCTTCACGAGTGCCCGTGCGATCGCGACGCGCTGCTGCTGGCCGCCGGAGAGTTCGCTGGGACGGCGCTCCATGAGTTCCTCAATCTGCACGAGCTTCGCAACCTCAATCGCCTTGTCGCGCATCTGCTCCTTCGTGAGCTTCGCGGCACCGCGAAGGTTCCCCAGAGGGAACGTGATGTTGTCGAGCACCGTGAGGTGCGGATAGAGGGCGTAGTTCTGGAAGACGAGGCCGACGCCGCGATTTTCCGCGGGAATGTTCGTCACGTCCGTGTCGCCGAAAAATATTTTCCCCGAGGTCGGGGTCTCGAGTCCGCTGATGAGGTTGAGCGTCGTGCTCTTGCCGCAGCCGGAGGGACCGAGCAGGCCGATCAGCTTGCCGTCGGGGATCTCGAAGGTGAAATCGTTGACGGCGATGACATCCTCACGGATCTTTTTGTTGCGGTTGGGGAACCGTTTGGTCAGATGGTCCAGTACGATCTTCATATGGGGTAACTCCTTCCCTTATATTACAGAAGGGCAGGCCGAATTGCGACCTGCCCTCAGCAGTTAATGGTTATGCTTCCTCGCCGTAAACTTCCGCGGCGCGTTTCCTCAGCTGATTCTTGTAGAGGAAGAAACCGAAGTATTCAAAACTGTCGGCGCAGTTGCGGCAGACATCGGCGAACCGATAGTCGTGCGTCAGATCCTTGCTGTCGAGAAGCTTGAACGCGGTGATGAGGTTCGTGTTGACCTCCTCCTCGTCGTTCGTCCACTCGCTGATCAGGTGCGCGAGGTTGACATGAAGCGAAGCGGTGTCAAGCACGCGGTCCGGATTCTTGCGAAGAATCTCGAGAGCGAGATCATAGTACTCGGAAGCCTTCTCGTATTCCTTGATCGCGGTGCGGGCGATGCCGCAGCTGTTATAGACGCCTGCGAGCAGGATCTCACGTCCCTCGCTGTCGTCCTCGACAAGGATACTCTCGGCATGCTCGAGATAGCGGAGCGCGTCGCGATAACGTTCCTCCGCGATCAGTGTGTCCGCGATGTTGATGAAGACGGAAGCCGCCGCCGGGGTGGAAGCCATGTCCAGCCGGGTGACAAGGTCGACCGCATCGTTGCACAGCTCGTCACATTCCTTGAATTCACCGAGCCTGCGCAGAAGAGCGATGCGCTCGTGGAGCACCTGAAGCTGACCGGAAAGATCACCGTAGGATGCCGCCTCGCGTCCGGCTTCGGCCAAAACCGCCTTGGCGGTCGTATAATCCTGTTTCGACAGGCAGTTCTCGACTGCCGTCCATACGGAATTCATCGGAATCCGCTTTATCCCGGTTTCGCCTGCGGATGAACCGGTTGATGTGGAATATTCGCCCATAGAAACCTCCGTAATCGTTCACTCCGCGCACTCGCGCGTCGCACCCATTATAGCCTTATATAAGGAAAAAGTAAATGGCAAATCCATACAAAAAATAGAGCACCCAGCCTTGAAAAGTACCATGTCGGGGAATATAATGGTGCGAGGGAACGGCGGGCATAAGAAAAATGCCTCCCGGTTGCGGAAGGCATTTCGGAAAGAGCAGATAACGGGAATCGAACCCGCCTCCTCAGCTTGGGAAGCTGATATACTACCGATGTACTATATCTGCACGTTCTGATGACAGTATATCGTATCCCCTCGGAAAATGCAAGCATTTTTCGAGGAAGGGCCGGACGCGGATCCGGTCGCATATTATGTTTTGTGACAGGGGGAATACCGAAAGATGGCAGGCAACGGAAGACCGACGGGAAGAAGACTCTCGCCGGCGCAGCGCGAGAGAATGAGACAGAAAAGAGCGTTTCGCCACAGGATGTTGCTCCTGCTGTCGATCCTTGTGATCGGCGCGGGGGCGGCAGTCGCGGTGAAACTGTATCATAAGCACTCGGACAAAAAGAATGCGGCGACACCGACGCCCACGTCCACGCCGACGCCGAGCCCGACACCGACGCCGAGTCCCACACCTACTCCGACGCCGACGCCCACGCCGACGCCGCTCCCGATCGGGGAGCGCAAAGTGGTCGCGTTCACATTTGACGACGGACCGTACACGAAGCTGACGCCGGAGTTCCTGAAGACATTGCAGGAGTATAACGCGAAGGCAACGTGGTTCCTGGTCGGCGACCGTATAAAGGATAAGGCCGTACCGATGGTCAAGGAACTCGCGGACGCGGGCATGGATGTGGAGATCCACGCGTGGAGCCACAAGAAGATGTATAACGAGATTTCCGAGAAGGAATACCGAGAGGAAGTCGATAAGACAGCGGAGAAGATCAAGGAAGTGACCGGCGTTGATCCGATCATGTTCCGCCCGCCGGGAGGCAACATTACGACGGAGCGCGTCAAGGC